>NZ_NPDI01000075.1:0-353577 GCF_002251265.1 Rhodopirellula sp. MGV
GCGAAACTGTTCCAAGACACCGCCACGCTGAAGTTCGGCAAACACGTCCGCGAACGCTTCATTGAGTGCGTCGGCCTCGATCGGATCGAGGATCTCTCTGAATTGCGTGTCACTGGGGATCGATTTGATTCCGAAAACGTTTTTCAACGACGGATCATCTTGTCGTTCGCCGTAGGCAAGTAACGACGGATCTTTGAGTGAAAACATTGCCAGACCGCTGGCCAGCACGTCAGGCAAAGTGAACGTCAGGTGCGATTGCTTGCGAGGATCCTGGACCGTTTCGAATCGCTGTCGCAGCAACGCAAACAGGGCGTCGGCAGAAAGATAGCGTCTGGTGCGTGGGGAGATGGCAGGGCCGGACATGGTGCTTTCCACATGGCTTGCGAAAACTGTCAGGCACTATCATAGGATGTTTCGGTCACGAAGCGAGACGCAACAGGCCAAGGAGATTCTGGCGAACCGCTAGCAAAAGCCAAGTCGGCAAAACACGGTGTTTTTCAACAGGCCGGGAACTGCTGGTGCCAGATGGACTCCAGTAGCCAACCATCTGTGCATCCGACGGCAGTTTTTCACTGACCTGCTGTAACGCTTCATTCCTGGAGAGCGTCGATGTGGACTCCGCCGATTCCCATGCCTTTTCCAACAGATCAGTACTGGTGTAGGCAATGAGCACCGTTCGTGAATCGATCGCACCGGCATACATTTTCATGCCACCGGGTCCGAACATTTTTTCCATCATCCTTCCATAGCAGCCTGCTGCTCTGCGGGGAAACCTGGAATCGATTGAGCCGGCATGATCGTGCGTAAGACGCGATGATCCTTCACTGTCATCTCTTCGAATTGCGACTGTGCAATGAAAGATTGATCCGAGTCTTTGGTAATCTCGCGGACTTCCTTCCAATATTTGACGTAGTCATCCAGATACTGATCCGAGTCAGGAACAGTCATCGCGGCAGCCATCTGCCCGTAGATCGGCATGTCACCTTCTCCGGCTCCCATTAGGAACGACATTCCCTCGATGTTGGAAAAATATTCTCTCGACAGTTCCATCATCTTGTCGATTTCGCTGGGAGTCATGTGATAGAGCTGTGGCATCGACTGCATCATCGTCTTTGACAGATCAAGCATCTTTTCGAAGCCACCGCCGGGAATTGAGACTCCTGCCGCGATGACAAATGGGATGTCCGGCAGTCCGACCAGCAGGTCTTGTTCGCTTGCGGGAATACTCTTCAGCACGGGTGCCCATTCGCTATCCGGCTTGACGACAAAGCTTTTGGTCACACGCAGTGAACTTGACTCGTCCAGTCGCATCGTAACGGCGATCGATTGCAGATCGCTTTTCACGAAGACAAACAGTTTTTCATACATTCGCAGGCCTGCGATAGCGGGATTGTCCGGGCCGCTTTGCCTTTCGATCACACGAATCATTTCAGAAAGACCTTCCTGAGCGACCTCTGTGACTCGTACAAGCCCGGCTTCCGTGGCAACCATGGCCAGATCGAAATCGCCGCTTGGCTTTGTGACAGCCTCCCCACCACTCGCGATTTTCTGCAACGCAGACGCAAGAACCGCCCGATCGCTTGCCTGAGTGACAACCGCGTGCCCTTGCACCTTTCCCAAGGCCAGCGTATTGCCGTTGAAACTTCCTTCGGTGATTCCGTCTTCGGTCGAAGCATCCGTTAGCTGCTCGATCAACGCTTGATAGTCGTCGACAGGAACATAAACGAGCGGGGCGACACGATTCCCCGATGGCATCAACGCGATGGCTAGCGAACCATCTTGGTCCAACGTCGCGTTCAAATCGGGCATTGACGTGAGCAACGTTAGCACACTTGGAATGGGCAGATGCATCCGCTTGGACAGCATCTGGACTTTGCCATCAAGTTGTTCGGCATTGGGTACAACGACAAACCCATAGGCGTCGCTCGGTATCGCTGTCGTCACATCAGCGGCGAAGGACGATGCCGCTGTCGCAAGACAAGCAAACATCGCTAATAAAGGCTTTCTCATTTCCGGTCTCCGGTTCACGGTTAGGCACCAACACCGAATGGCATTTTCGCCAATCGCAATTGTAAATCAGTTTGCGATGCGTGGTGAGTTCGAGACGATAGGCCGAAAACCACGGCATCCGGAGCGCAAAGAGAAGAACCTTTAACGTTTTTTTGAATTGGCGATCGCCGACATCGCTTCGGATTTCAGTGGTTGCAGCCGACCATCCCATCGCTGAGAGAGCCAATCGCTGGAACGTTTGCCAACTTGTACACCGGCGTTTTGGTAGTTGACTAAGAACTCGACCCAATCAAACCACGGCATATTGGGAATAAAATCACTGCGAGATTCAGCTTGAACCAAGAAACCGGCCATTGTTTCGTCAGCAGCACGCAACGTTTCCATCGCTTGCTGATGGTCGCCGAGACCTTCATAAGCGATCGCGATCAAGGGTGTTGAAATCCCGCTGCCGCGCCAATCGAAGGTTTCTTGGTCCGCCTGTTTCAGACGAGCGATAGCCTGTGCAAATTGGCCTGCTCGCAGGTGTGCCCATCCGGCCACATACAGTTTTGCGCCAAGCGGCGGACCAGAACGGCGACGACGAACAACGTAACCTTGGGGCGGCTCCGGCACTTTCCCCTGGTCTTCGTACCCGGCGAGTGTTAATTGTTCTTCGGCAAACGTCACCAATTCAGTTGCGGTTTCAGGATCGATTGGCCCGATTAAACGGCCGCGTGCTTCCACGGCAAACTGGTCTTTTTCAAGCGTGGATAGTTTTGCGTTGATGCCTTGATAAACGGTGTGATTGCCAACCATCCAATGCAATTGAGGCACGCCGAGAAAATCCGGCTGATTGCTCACGCCACCGAGCTCAACCGATTTCGCGTAGTCTTCCGCGGCCTGTTCCCAAAGCCCAAGACTTGCATAGAACACACCGCGTTCGGACCAAGCTTGATAGAAACGCGGCTGGACTTCGATCGCAGCATTGTAAGCGGTGACGGCGTCTGCCAAACGTCCGGCGTCAACGTGGGCTCGCCCGGTCGCTAGGAACGAGTTGGCAAGCTTCAATCGTTCAACAAATCCGGCAAGATCTTGCCGTGCCTCGATCGCTCGTTTTTCCGACTGACGTGCGGTATCAAGCGCCGCGGTCGCTCGGTCGCGTTGAACCGTTGCTACCGAAGCTTGCCATAAACTGACCGCCGTTCCGACTAACAATGCGACCGCAACGATCGCTGTCGTCACGATCGTCACCTTGTTTCGTTTTGCATAGCGTGACAACCGATAGGTCCATGTCGGCGGGCGGGCGGCAACGGGATTGCCATTGAGGTAGCGTGTCAAATCATCAGCGAGCTCGGCAGCAGTCGCATAACGACGTTCGCGATTCTTTTCGAGTGCTTTCATCGCGATCCAGTCGAGATCACCTCTCAACACGCTTTCCAATCGATTTGATTCCGTACGACGAACCATGGAAACCGTTGAACGAACGTTTTGGTCAAGCGTGCTAACGCGTTTGCTAGGCCGTACCGGTTCTTCCTCGCGAATCATTCGGCGCAGTTCGTCAAAGCCGACCGTTTGCAACCGATCACTTGAAAGCGGCGGTGCCCCGGTCAGCAATTCATACATCAACACGCCTAACGCATAGATATCGCTGCGAGTGTCGACGCCGGCATTTGTCATCTCGGCTTGTTCGGGACTCATGTATGCCGGGGTACCGACCATCGACGCAAAACGGGTGTAGATCGTGTCCGCTGTCAAACGTTGCCCGATCGCTTTTGCCACACCAAAGTCAATCACCTTGGGAAGCGGCTCTCCGTCTTGAAGAGTGACCAGAACGTTGTTCGGTTTTAAATCGCGATGAATGATGCCTTTTTGATGTGCATGTAAAATCGCATGACAAATTTTGATCAGCAAATCCAACCGTTCTCGCATACTCAAACGGTTCTTGTCACAAAACGTTGTCAGCGGGACACCACGAACCAATTCCATCACGAAGTAGGGTTGCCCGGTTTCCGTCGCACCTGCATCGAAAACCCTGGCGATGTTGGGGTGATCCATCATCGCGAGTGCTTGCCGCTCGGCTTCGAAGCGTGTCAACACTTCGTGCGATTCCATACCGGGCTTTACCAGCTTGAGCGCCACACGTCTCTTGACGGGATCCTGCTGGTCCGCGACGAAGACGAGTCCAAAGCCGCCTTCGCCAATCAGTTCACGAAGCTTGTAGTTCCCGATCACGGTCCCCGGTGTGAATCGATACGAGGACGGAATTGGCATGCCCTGGTCAAGGGTTTCATCCATCAGCCCATTCGATCGGATTTCGCCGACGATCGGTTTATCGATACAGACTGACGTGTGTTCGTGACGGTGCAGCAGATCGGTAACCGACTGATAAAGCGATTGATCTTGATCACAAGCTCGCCGGACAAACGCATCACGCTGCTCGGGACCTTCGATCTCGAGGGCTTCAAAGAAGATCGACTTTTCATTTCGAGGGATCATGGCAATCTACGCCAACTAGGAATCGTCAACATCACACAGCGTTTACGGCAAGTTATCTGGTTCGGCATCCATCGCCCGCGCCAACCAAACACGTGCATAGGCCCAATGTCGTTTGACGGTTCGGGGAGAAATCGCCATGACCTCTGCGGCTTCTTCGACAGACAGTCCCGCGAAGTATCGCAGCTCGACTAACTTGGCAAGTTCGGGTTCATCGACCGCTAGCTTGGTTAGCGCCGCGTCCAGGTCCAAAAGTTCGTCGGCATTGTCCAACGTGACGATGCCGTCTGATTCATTGAGTTCGAATTGTTGGCGATCGCCTCCACGCTTCAATGCGTTTCGACGTCTCGCGTGTTCGATCAAAATTCGTCGCATCGCTTCGGCGGCCGCCGCAAAAAAATGCGACTTCCCATCCCAACGGACATTTTCATTGCCGATCAAACGCAAAAACGCTTCATGAACCAGAGCGGTCGGTTGTAAGGTTTGTGCATGGCTTTCCCTTCGCATCCGAGATGTCGCCAACCTCCGCAGCTCTTCGTACACGAGCGGCAGCAGCTCGCCTGCCGCTGCCGGATCGCCTTGTTCGAGGCTGTTCAAAATGCGAGAGATTTCAGAATCCATGAAACTAGTTTAGGACACCGGCATCATGACTGCATCGCGTCATTCTTTTTGGTGGTCTTGATAGTGTTTGTCAGGTAGTCGGCTGCATCGGGGGGAGCGTCTGGGACGTCGGTCGCTTGAACGGCAGGGCCAATCGCAGGTCAACGACAAGACTGAAAAACAGCGGCACGATCAGCAGTGTAAAGAACGTCGCCGTGGTTAGCCCGCCGACAACGATCGCCCCCAATCCACGGTACAGTTCACTGCCCGCACCGGGTGCGATCACCAAAGGCAACATCCCGAACACGCTCGTGCAGGTAGTGATAAAAATCGGCCGCGTCCGTGTTTGGACCGACAACGCGATCGCATCTCGAGGACTCATTGGCATCGCACCCTTTTGGTCGACTTCGTCGGTTTCGCCTCGCATAAAGTTCAACGCTTGGTGCACGATCAGAATTGCGTTATTGACGACCACACCGATCAAAATGACGAAACCCAACATGGTCAGAACGTCCAACTGCTGTGTCGGGTCAAACCAGTGAACAATCGCTAATCCGGCGAACCCGCCAACCGTCGCCAATGGGACCGTCAACAAGATCACCAACGGATAAATAAAGTTCTCGAAGAGGGCGGCAAGCAACAGATACGTGATCACCAGGGCGATAAAAAAGCGGCTTGTCGCAACACTTCCTATCGATTGCCAATCCCAACCGTACCAGCTTCCCATCAACAGCCGACGGACTTCGGACAACCGGTCAGCGTTTCCTGACAGGGTGACGAACATGTCGTTGCCGAGTTTTCCCGAGACACGGGCCTGTTCGACGATCGCCAAAATCCGTGTTTGGGCGTCTTCCAATGCAACGTCGTTTGGCGGCGTCACCGTCAACGCGATCGCCCGCTGTTGCTCCACCCGGCGGATTTCCTGTGACGCTTCGCTGGGGAGAAACGACACTAGCTGTCCGAATGGAATCGTGCTTGGCGTCCCCGTCGAATCTCGTACTGTGACAGGAACCTCGGCGACCTCTTCGGGGGCAAGTTCGATTGACGGATCGCGAATCAAAATCAAGTCGATGTTGTCACCTTCGAAATCGAAATCCCCAACAAATGCGCCATCGATCAACGAGCGTGCGGTCGTCGCCAAGTCGGTCGCGTTCAAGCCCAATCGCTTGGCAATTTCCTCGTTGACTTCGATCCGCAGTTCGGGACCGGATTCGTTGAAGTTACCCGGTGACGTTCGAACTGAAAATCGCGAAAACTCGCGTTGCAATTCTGACTCAAGGAAACCACAAGCCACTTTCAGTCGTCGCATGTCATTGCCGCGTACTTCGATATCGACCGCGTTAGAACTTCCAGCGCCACGTCCAAAGATCGATGCCTGTGACGTGACACCTTTGCTGGCCGGGACAACATTGAACGCACGGTTAAAAACGGCAGCGATTGGTTCGACGTTTGTTGGGTCTTGGCTGATCCCGATCATGAATACACTGCCGCGAGCGACAACGAAAAAGAACTCTTTGAGAGCCGGGATATCGGTATAAGTTTTCCCGGAACGTTGATCCACAATCGGACCATTGGCCGACGCCTCTTCACCGGTCGTTGCACTCCAGAACGGCTGGAGTTCCTTTTCGATCCGCTGGCCTACGGAGTAATTTTCCATGACGGAATAGCCCGCCGGAGTCGACATCCGACAGAACGTAAAGTTTTTGCTGCCGTTGGGTAGGTAGCTTGCTGGCGGCATCCACCACATGCTCAGACCGATCGATACGGCCATCGTCAACGCGATCAACAACACTCGCAACCACGCACTGGACAAACTGCGGAACGTCATCAGGTGAATCAGCCCCGCCCAACGGTCAGTCAGCCAAGCGAAGATCCCTACCAATCCAAACAAGTTGTGGGGCGAGAATTTCTGACTCGACCTAGCTGTGTCACCCGACGAAGCACCTTCACCATTTCGCGACCGCCCCAAAGTACGGTCGCGATGCGGTCGCAAGATCAGTGACGCGGCCATCGGGATTGCGGTGATCGAAACGATCAGCGAAAGAGCAACGGCCGCACAGATTGCTAACACCAAGTCATAGAACAACTGGCCGGCCTCATCTTGGATTGTCAGCACCGGTGCGAACACAGCGATCGTCGTTAACGTCGATGCCAAAACTGCCCCCCAGACCTCCCGCGTGCCTCGCAGTGTCGCGGTCCGCACGTCGGCACCAGATTTTAGGTACCGGTCGATGTTTTCCAGCACAACGATCGCGTTGTCGACCACCATCCCGACTGCGAAACTCAGTCCCGCAAGCGAAATGACGTTCAAGTTTCGTCCGCTAAGCCATAGCACCACGAAAGTCCCGATCACTGAAATCGGAATGGCCAACGAAATGATCAGCGTTGACCGCATGCTGCGCAAAAACAGCAGCAGAACGGCGATTGCAAGGCCGCCACCGATCAGCAAGTTGTCGCGAACCAGACCGATCGCACTATGGATGTAGTGTGAATCATCAAACGCATTTCGCAGCCGCAACCCGTAGCGATCGTTTTTGAACGATCGCAAGACGCCGCCTTCGGCATTCATTTCATCAACGACTCGATTGACGTCCTCGATGATGTCCAGCACGTTGCTGCCCGTCTTTCGTTTAACGAAAATGGTCATCGACGTTTTGCCTTTGCATTGGTCGAAGTGCACTGTCTTTTCGAGGACCAAGTTAGCACTTGCCACATCGGCAACACGGATCGGACTGCCCGCGACGTCATACTTAATTACGGTTTCACGCAACCGTTCCAAGGAATCGAACTGTTCGACGACACGAAAGCGAACGTCCTGACGACCGCCAGCCATATCGCCGGCAGAAACGTTCACGTTGTCTTGACGAAGTGCCGCGGCGACTTCGGGAATCGAGATATTGCGTCGGGCGAGTTCTTTAGGGTCAAATCGCACTTGGACTTGGTGTTCACGTCCGCCTTTGATGTCGATCTCTGCAACACCATCGATACGCTCCAAACTTGGCTTCAAGAAGCGATCGGCATAGTCGTAAAATGTCGCGACTTCGAAGTTCGGATCATCAGCCTGGAGCAGAAGATACGCGATCGAATCGTCGCTGGCCGTGTCGGCGATATCGATCACGGGACGGTCCGCGTCTTCGGGATACTCCTGGACCTCGTCCATCTTGTTGGAAACGTCTTGTAAGACACGGTCGGGAGGGCTGCCAACGTTGAACTCCAATGTGATCGATGCACTCCCCAGGCTGGCGAGCGACGTCATCTTCCACAGTCCCTGGACGGATTTCAGTTTTTCCTCTTGTTCGATGATGATCGAACGCTCGATTTCCTCGGGGCTTCGTCCAGACCAGTTCGTGCGCACGGTGATCACTGGCCGATCGACATCCGGCGTCAATTGGACAGGAATCGCGTTGAGTGCCAGTCCACCGAATAACAGCACCATGATGATGCCAACAGCGGTTTTCACCGGGTTTTCAATTGCAAATCGAATCGGGTCCATGGCAAACTTTTCGGTACAACGTGCGGTCGGTCGGACAATCAAACGGTGGGAGAAACGTTGAGTTCTACTGCGGGATCAGTCGACCATTTGCTGGCCGTTGGGATACGAACCGGGAACAGCGACCAGAGGTTGTCCGTCAGCGTCGATCCGCACGGGAACGCCCGGAACCAAACGCTCGAGGCCTTCGGTAACGACTTGCGCACCCGGTTTCAATGCGGCCTCATCAGCGGTCCGAACACAAGCGATTGCGAATTGCTCCGCCGTATGCGACAGAATTTTGACGGGAACCGGACGCGTGGTCATGGGCTTACCCGGTGTATCGCGTTTTGGGTTTTGTTCCAACGCGCGAGTGTCGATTTCCAAGATCCATACGACCGATTCGTCAGGCTTCGTCAACACCGCATCGCGCGGCACCAACAATTCGGTTGACGGTGGCATCGCGGGAACATCCAAGCTGACACCCATCCCGGGCTTTAGCCGCCCGTTTTGATCATCAAGTGCGATGCGGACGGGAAACGTTCGGCTGTCGAGCGAGCCTTTAGAATTGATTGCGACAACATTCCCGGTAATCTCGACATCGGTGTGGTCAAGTTTCACCGCGATCGCGTCACCAAGTTTCAACAACGACAGGTTCTGCTGCGGCACCATCGCTTTGGCATCGATACGACCGGTCGAGACGATGTCGACAATCGGAGCACCGACGGCGATGTACTCGCCGACTTCGGTGTGCTTGCTAACAACCTCGCCATCGAAGGGCGCGATGATATTCAGTCGCTCCATCCGTGTCCGAACTTCTTGCAGGCTCGCTTCCAGCTCGTCGAGCGATGCCTGTGTCTGCTCGATGATCGCCAGCTTGGCGTCGACTTCGCTGGTGGATGCGGCTTGCTGATTGAGCAGTTTTTTCAGCCGCGCCATCTCAGCTTGTTCAAAACGTAGCGTCGCGTTGGCTTGATCAATTTGTGCGGCGATCTTTTTTTCTTGTAACGTTTCCCAAGTCCCGTCGACTCGGGCTAAAACGGTTTCGCCACCAACGACGGTGGAACCTTCATCGACAAAAACTTCCGCGACTCGCCCAGGCACTTCGGTGGCAACGGCTGCGGTGCGAACGGGAATTAAATCACCCAGCAACGTTCGAGTGGGTGCGATCTGTTCCCGCTGGACCGTACCAACGCGCACGAGCATGGCCGGGGTAGACGGTGGCCCACTTCTTCCCGGGCCGCCCTTGGCACTTCCCGCGTCTTCTGATTCGCCTACACTCCCCCAGATCCCGTAACCGATCAAAACCCCAGCTGCCAACATTGTGGCGGCGGTCGAGAGCAAGAAAACCGCGTGTTTTTCCGACGTATCGGCGACTTTCTTTAGACTTCGGAGCATGACAGGCATTCGTGACGGGGAACCAAATGTGTGTGTTCCGTCAATGCGTCCTGTGGCTCCTACGGGTGCCAATGTTTTTTCAAAGTTGCCATGCCTCAGCACCTCTACAAGTACTTTCTCGGACTCCTGGCCGCGACCGCCCCACTGGCGACGGATATGTATCTGCCGGCTATCCCGATGCTGGCCGAACGTTGGCAGGTCCCGACCAGCACGGTCCACCTGTCACTCGTTCTGTGGTTTTTTGCCTACGGTTTGATGCTTTTGTTTTGGGGCAGCGTTTCCGACCGCACCGGCAGACGGCCAATCCTGATCATCGGACTGAGCCTGTTTATCGGGGCATCGCTGTTGTGCGCGATCTCGCAAGACGTGACGCAATTGATTGGCGCCCGGATCTTGCAAGGGATCGGTGCCGCCGGTGCGGCAGCGATGGTGATGGCGATCGCGCGAGAGCGGTTTGAAGGGCAGGAGCGGAAACGAACACTCGCCTGGGTTTCGGTCATCCTGGGCTTTGCCCCCATGATTGCACCCACGATCGGCTCGGCGATTTTGGAAGTAGCGTCATGGCGGGTGATCTTTATCGCCCAAGGTTCACTGGCGGGCGTCTCACTGCTGGCGACCTTGTTTCTCTATCAAGAGACTGCAACCATCACGGCTCGCAAGACATCGCGTATTGCGGGTGTGACGAAGGAGTTGTTTGCCAGATATGGGCGACTGCTGCACAACCCGGGCTACCTGCTGGCCAATGGATCAACCAGTTTATTGTCGGCGCCTCTATTGGGCTTTGTCGCTTACTCGCCCGTTGCCTTTATCGTTCACTTTGAATTCACGCAAACACAATTCGCGATGGCCTTTGGTGGCAACGCCGCTTTCGTCATCATTGGATCGCTGATCTGTGCCAAACTGGTTGACAGGATTGACGACCGCAAGCTGCTTTCGCTCGCATTTATGGGTTGCCTTGTCGGCGGCGTTTTGTTGCTCGCATTTGGGGCTCAGCAGTGGCTGGCATTTTCGACTGCGATGGCGATCTACTCGTTTTTCTTTGGACTCAGCCGGCCGCTGGTCAATCACCTCGTCCTTGATTACGTCCACGAAGATTTTGGCGCGGCGGCCTCCGGGCTGGTCAGCGTTCAATTCCTTTGTGGTGCGGCCGGAATGGCGATCGCGACAGCAGAATGGCAACAACCGTTCCTCGTCTTCGGCCTGCTATCGACCGTCTGTCCGGTACTCACACTGATTCTTTGGCCGCTCGCCAAAGCCTGTGAGCAGCCTGACGTCAGCCACTGCTAGGAAAGTGCGGCGGGACGGCCATAGTAATAGCCTTGGCCCAATTCAAAACCGAGCTCCAGGCAACACTGATGTTCCGCCTCCGTTTCGACACCTTCCGCAAGGGTGCTCGCCCCCGTATCGTGAGCGAGTTTCACCAGGGTACGCAACAGTTCCACACGACTGTTGGCTGCGGTGTCGATCCCGCGAATCAGCCCCATATCGAATTTCAAAACATCGGGTGGCACTTCGGCCAGTTCCAACAACCGGCCTTGGCCGGCGCCAAAGTCGTCGTATGACAATCGCATCTTCAGATCCTGCAAAACCGCCCGAAAGCGACGCATCGTATCCGGATCGGTAATGGATGCTTCATGGATCTCGATCGTGATCGGATAGTCTGGAAACTCGGCTCGCAAATCACGCAAGGACTGGATCAAACGATCCGTAACGACTTCGCTGGGGTGGGTGTTGAGAAACAATTCGCGTGAGCTGATCGAAGACTCAGACGCCTTTCGAACGCCTTCTTCACGCATTAACTCGCTGAGTGCGCATTGCTGGCCCAACCGTTCAGCGGCACCAAACATCAATGCCGGGTTCCCCAAGTTTTCCAGATCACTTCGTGCCAACAATTCATAGGCAAGGGTAGCGTTGTGATCATCGCTTCGTTCAAAATCAGCGAGCCGCACAATGGGCTGGAAAAACGGAACGACGGCACGCTCTGTCATTAATCGGTCGAACAACAACAGGGTTTGCGCCCATGGGATAATGCCTTCTTCCATGGTTCCATCGGCGATCGCGTCACAGCTTCGTCCGACACGAAAGAGCGCGTTGGCGAATTGCAGCAAGTCGCCGACAGCAACAGTTGAGCAATCAACTTGTTTCCCATTGACGTATGTCCCGTTTGTGCTGCCCAAGTCTTTGACCAACATCTCGCCTTCGAGGAACGAGATCTGCGCGTGACGTTTGGAGATCCCCTGTGCGGCGATCGTCAAGTCGGCCTCACCGGATCGCCCGACGACAATCGTACGGTTTGGCAAATCGAGCGTTCGCTGCTGATGTTCGCCCTGCCCGAATTCGGTCAACGTCCAGCGCTGCTTTAGACTTTGGATCGTCGAAGATTTTTGATTAAGCATGGCTTTGGAAAGGAATGGGTTTCATGAAAAGTTGGATGAGTCGATTTTTTCCGCCGGGCAGGTCGACGGTCTGATGTTGTGGTTGCCGATCGAGCGACTGAACGAGCGTTTGCACTGCCGGATCTGTAAAGACGCTATCGGTCAAAGCAATGCCTTGCGCAACTCGTTGTGAAAGCGCCAGCACTTGGCGAGCGGTTGTCCCAAAGTAATCGAGTCGTCCGTTCTGAGTTGTGACCAACAAGGTGCCGCGATGAAGCCCACAGGCCAGTGCGACGTCCGACAACTCTTCACGCTGCAAGCGATCCTCAATCGCCAAGGCTGCGGACAAGGCACGCCCGGGATCTTGGAATGACGCCAAGACCGTCTCGCCGAGCGACTTGATTGTCGCGCCTTCGTGTGCCACGACGGTTTCTTCAATTGCAGTCATCACACGCTGAATAATCGCATAGGCCTGTGCATCGCCGACCTGCTCGTAAAGTTCTTCGCCGCTGCCAATTCGAACGGCAAGCAATGTCAGTTCGTCTGATGTGATAGCGCCGCTTCGATCAAGCACTTGGTTCGGGAACAGTTCCCTGAAACGCGGCAGCGCGGATGCCACGGCGGCGGTCAATACATTGGAACGTCGAATGGTGCGTTCGAGCCTGACGACTTCGTGACATGCCTGATCGTTGTAGACGATTAACGTGATGCTTCCAGAACGCACGATCGGCAATGCTGACCCGCTACCGAGTTGGCTGGACCACACTTCGACACTGCTGGACGCTGAACGTGTCTGAACCTGCAACATTTCACTGTTGCCGACTCCGGATCGCCGTACCAAATAGTCGCCCTTGGTCAATTCGACGTTGACCTCTAATCGTTCGCCTGGCTGCAAACGCAATTGTGTAACGACGTGCGGTGAATGCTCGGGACCGCCAATACAGTATTGCCCGTTGTCGATTTTTCGAATCTCGGGATGAGCCTGAAAAACCAATTCGATGGCCGACGCGATGTCTGACCGGAATGCCGCGTCGCAAGCTTCACAGTGCGTGTGCTGCTCGATCTCGGCCAAAATTCCTGTCGCGGACGCCGGGGCACGACAACTTGGACAAAGGATATCCCAGCGCAATTGCAGCAATCCGCAGTGTGTTCCCACCAAACAGGCATCGACGATCTCTTCACTGGGAAGCCCCAACCGATCAGCAAGCGCGACGGGGCGGATCTGAGCAAGGTCTTGTGCCGCAGCGTTGCAAACATAGTCAACAAGGCGTGTTGCTGTTTCAACACCGATACCGAGCTGGATCATTTGGTCCAGCCGTTGTTCGACTCGGCGTTTGACTGCCTGCGAGAGCGAGATTGGTTCTTCGAATGGATCAAACAGCGGATTGTGTTTTTCGTTTTGCAGCGCAAGGTCGATCCGGCGATAAATACGGTTCAGCGCACGACCGCCTTTCCAGCCCGCTTCGATCGATGCGACCATTCGGCCCAACGCGTTGCGTGGCAAGATACGGACGGTATGAGTCAAGCGAGTTCCGCCTTCGGGAAGTGGCGTGAGTTCCACTAGGCTTAGGAACCACTCGAAAGGCCCGCTTTGGAACTCTCGCAAAATTCCCATCCGCTGGCCTTCGATCCATTCGAAGGGGTGTTCCTCCCACTCGATTTGCAAACCGGCGAGGCGAAAGTTCCCGAACTTGCGTAAACCGTGTTCCGCGTCTCGCTCCGTGCGATACTCCACCGCTTGCAACCCCGCAGCGCGGTTCAACCGATCGGTATTGGAAACATGCGGCCACAGTTCGCTGGGTTGGCTTTGCAGGTCCCATCTAAAGACTCGCTCCCAGAGCTTGCCTTGCGATTGGCTTGGCAAGCGAGGATGCTGCTCAAATTCGCTCACCTGTCCACGGAGCAACCGCTCGATTTCATGCACCAACTGGCCTGCGTCCCCAGGACGTTCGCCAGGCGACTTGGCCAGCATTCTGCCCAACAGTGTGGCGGTCGAGTCGGAAACGGAATGGTTGCGTTTACGAATATCTGGCGGTGCGTCGAAGCAGTGTTTTGCCGCCAAATTCATGGGATCGTTCGACTGAAACGGCGGTTCGCCGGAGAGCATCGCGTAAAGTGTGATTCCAATCGAATACACATCGGCGGCAGGTGAGATCCGATCGGTTCCTTTGAATTGCTCGGGCGCCATATAAGTCGGTGTGCCAAGCAACGAACCTGCCCGGGTAACCTCCATCGATGCGGTCTGCTGCATCGCTCTGGCGATCCCAAAGTCGGTCAACTTGATCTGAAACCGCCCCGGCTCCAATGTGTCTTCGAGATCGCTTTGCAACAGGACGTTTTCTGGCTTGATATCTCGATGGACGATTCCAAGATCGTGTGCTTCGACCAAGCCACGCGCGATGTCAGCAGCGAGACGCAACGCAAGCTCTTCCGTCATTGTCCCTAGCGATGCCATCCAACGCTTTAGATCCGTCCCATCGACATACTCGATCGCGATGTAGTGCACCCCTTGGTCAACACCGGAGTCGAACAGTCGCGTGACATACGGATTGTTCAAGCCGGCGAGCAAACGGGCTTCCTTCTTGAATCGTCGGACCGCTTGCGCGATATCGTTGCCGGTTGGCCGAAGCAATTTGATCGCGACGACGGTTTCGTTTGTCGTGTCCGTCGCACGATAAACGAGGCCCATCCCGCCTTCACCGAGCAAAGCGTCCAAACGGTATCGGGCAACTCGCTCACCGATCCCAGGCAATGGCTTGATGTTGTGATTGACAGCGGCAGGATTGATTGCGATTTCACCAGTTTTTTCATCACTGGCAACGCTTGGCGCCTGCCCGATGACAACCTGCACCTCGCCGGTCGCATCGGAAAGTAATTCATCTTCGTCAGAATGGTGACTGATCGGGTTGATCGCGACTTCGCAGGTCACATCGTCTTGTACGGAAGGAGTCTCGTTTCGATCTCCCAAACGCTGTGGCTCGGCGGGTTCAACCCGAGCGGAAGCAGCAAACCACTGTGACCACCGGTCGAAGGTATCGAGCGGATCTTCGTCCTGGTCAACCGAATTGAGCAACCGTCGCAACTGCCCGCGACGTTGACCACCTAGCTTTGCAGCCGCGGGATCGTCGATCACAGGACGCAGCAGTTGGCGTATAACGGAAACGGTCGCCCGCGCGTCCGCTTGAGCGGTTGCCGGCACTGCATAACTTTCGGCGGAGTAGAACCTGGCAAAAAAGTCGATGCAGATACTGCCTTCGTGATCTCGCAAGATCGAAAAAGGCGAGATCGCCCCGTGAAAGAGGCCTCCCATCAAGGCCTGCTCGACGGCAACAACGATCGACGCGCCAAGGTCGATGCGTGCTTCTGGCGTCAGCGTTGCATCAAAACTCGCCAACGGTTCCGCCAACTCACAAATCAATTTTGGCGGAGACTCTTCTAGGCGCCAGACGGCGACTTGGCGTGCAGAAACTCCGGCAACCAACCGAGTCAGTCGAAGTTGGTTTTGAAGGTTACGTTTCCAGTCGTGCGTATCCGGCCAAGGCAGAATACGGATTTCATAGTTGCGGGTCGTCGACAGGTCGACCGCTACAAATGCATTGCAATCCGCATCACGGCCGCCAAGCTCCGTTGGCAGTGGCTCCCAATTCGACAAGACAATGTCAGCGGAACCAGAGTCTGCGGCAACAGAAGGCGTACCGTTTGACGAAGGTCCGGCTGAAAGGGTGAATGAGCTGACCGAATTGATTAATGCAGGTTGAGCCGTGGACACCAATTGCCTCCGAGGTAGTGAACGGAGGCAGATACCGATTCAGTTTGGATACACCGATATCTCGCCCATCATTGACCTAGCTTTAGCAAAGGGCCCCGCGACACCACATCAACGGCCAACGAACAGGTTGTCACACTCGCATTCGGCTCGTATCGGCTGTAACGGTTTCGACGTCCGACGCCACCGGAGCGATACCTAAAGTCGAATCAGGTCGGCGGCCAGACTGACGGGTGACGCGACTTCAAACATCGGACTGAATTTGCCGCGGCGTGCCGAATACGCTTTTGCACCGGGATACCATTGAATGCCCAAAAATGCATCAACCGTCCCGGTATCGATTGGGGTGATAATATTTGTTTCGCCATAGATCGCCAGCGAAGGGGTAAGCGGCATCAAGACATCAGCCCCAAATAGAAACGATTCATCTTTCGCTGGCGCAAAACCCGTTACCGCGTTGTCTTCGCCATGCCCATCGGCCAGTCCTAGCCAAAGCGAAGTCTGCGCACCGGACTGCCAATAGTGTCGCCAGTAAAACTGCAATTGGTCGATCGGCTGGAGTCGAACGTCGGTTGATGCACCGAACGTTCCAGTGTCGTCGTACGAGCGCAACATCGCGGTAGCGCCAACTTGGTTGCATTCGTTGAAATCAAAACTCGAACGAAGCCGCCACTGACCCAAGCTGAAATCGTCGAAATAATCTTCGTACAGGAAATCGTGGACAACGCCCCAGGACCATCCGGAATCAAACCGCTGAAACATCCCCACGGTTGTAAAACTTTGGGTCCGCCCGGTTGTCTCGCCTACTAACTCGTATACACGAACGGCGTTGGAAGTGGCTGTGATGCTAGAACCGATTTGAAAACCAATTCCGTAGTCGGGCAGCACCGGCAAACCGAGATTGATTGTCGCCTGCGCCCCGGCAACCGCATTGACGCCGAAATCCTGCGGCTGCTTGGATCCGTCGAATGCGAAGCGAAGATAAAGTTCGTCGAATAGCCCGGGTGCCTTACAGACACCCGCGTTGTCACACGCCTGATACGAATCGAGCTCCCAAGGCTGCGTCACTTCTGCTGACGGAATTTGATCTGCAGACCGAGCGTCAGCGGCCCAAAGGGAAACGCCAGCCGCCACCAGCAGTACCAGTGCAATTTGTTTGAATCGATGCAGAGACACAGTGCTTCCGAATGCCGTCAAGTGTGTGTGAAACGGCTGCCCCGTTGGATTACCGCCAAGCTTCATCTACATCGGCCTGCGACAGACGGTTTGCTCAGGTCACGCCTGAAATTGGGATTGCGAAATCTATACGCGACTTTGACGGATGCATTCTTTTGAGAGCAAATTGCTGAGCAACAGGATGCTTGGCGGAAATCGTTCCCGATCCGTCATTCTGAAGAAGCGTCCTGAACTTTTACTCTCGGAGCTTCTGAATGATTGAAAGGCGATCGAGCCGCCGGCGAACGTTCCCACTTGCTTTCTTTTTCGCAGTAGGGCTGGCCGGCAGCAACTTGCTTGCAGGCGAGACCGCACTGGAATCGTCACCTCAAACCCACGCTGACCTTGTCGAACTCGGCGAGAGCATCGTTGCGCAAACATCAGAGCACCCTCTGTCCAAGCGGTATGTCGGCAACCGATTGAATTGCACTTCTTGCCACTTGGAAAATGGAAGGCACTCTGAAGCGGCATCGTTCATTGGGATCGCGACTGCGTATCCCGCTTGGTCACCGCGAGAAAAACGCGTGATCACGCTGCAGGATCGGGTGCTGAATTGTTTCATGCGGAGCGAGAACGGGACACGTCCTCCGCAGGGCAGTTTGGTTTCGATCGCGATCACGACTTATATCACTTCACTCTCAGAAGGGCTCCCGATCAAAATGAATCCCAATCGACCGCTAGGACCGAACGCCGTAAAACCGTTGCCAAACACAATAGGCAAAGCTGATCCGGCACGCGGCAAACAGCTTTACGAAATTCACTGCGCGTCCTGTCACGGAGACGACGGACTTGGCAACGATGATGAGCCGCCGGTCTGGGGTGACCAATCGTACAACGACGGAGCGGGTATGAGCCGCAACGAAAAGTTGGCTGCATGGCTGAAGGTCGCGATGCCACTTGATGACGCGATCCTGACCGATCAGGAGTCAGCCGATATTGCTGCCTACGTCAACGAACATTCACGGCCTCGCTTTGAATTGTCGAGCCATCTACCGCCACCCGACCAATCGGGCATTTACAACGGCGTTCAGCCTGACTGATCAATCGTCGTGGCAACACATGTCGATGACCACGGTGCAAGCAAGAATCAGAACATCATCTTCGCCGTCGATGATTTCCACGCCGTAGGTATCGCTCAACGAAAAGAACTTTTTCGAAACCGAAGCAACTGGTTTACCGTCACGAGTGAATGTGTATTCGTGGTGGATAAAATTACCGCTGGCATCAAGATCCCCGGCGGCTGTGTCTTCGACATCAAAGACATCACGGAAGAACGTAAAGTGTTTCTTCTTGACGTGCCCAACGGTTTGCCCATCACGGATCAAATGGTAGGTCTTCCCAAATGAGAGCACCTTTTGTTCGATCTTGAGCAACTCGCGACGTTGCATGTCTTGAAACGATGCCTTATCGCCAATCGAAAACGCTTTGCCGTCGACAAAGTAAACATCATTTCCGTCGGAGTCTTTGATGGTGAAATCATCGCCGAAGGAAAAGATTTTTTGTCTCATTTGGTAACGCATTGCAAACTCCACTCTCTTGCGGTTTCGAAATCATTCGACAGGATCGACTCCGTCGAATCGCCACGACAGGTTGGCTCGATCAACCTCGCATTGCGGCACAGACTCCTGTTGCCATTCGCGTGCCAACCTCGAAACTTGGCATTCGTTTTGCGGCAATCCCAATTGAATGGGTTACCAGCAGAGTTCCAATGTCGACGTCACCGCAGCGTGGGTATTCACCATCGATTACCAAAACTTACTGACCGTATTGATTGCCGGCGCACTGGGAGCGATTCTAGGTCTCGAGCGAGAAATTGCCTCGAAGCCAGCTGGAATTCGCACTCATATCCTGGTCGCTTCAGGGTCCGCACTCATGATGATCCTAGGCCAAGATATTATCAGCGAATTTCGACAGGAAAGTTCGCCGCCGGAGCTCCGCTCGGACCCCATTCGTGTCTTGCAGGCCATCGTGGTCGGGATCAGTTTTTTGGGAGCCGGAACGATCGTCCATGATAGAAAAGAGGGTGTCGAAGGGCTAACGACAGCGGCGACCATCTATGTGACAGCTGGTATCGGCGTAGCGGCAGCTGTCGACCGCGTCTACTTTGCGTTTCTCGTCACGGCAGTCGTCGTGATGGTATTGACTGCCGTCGGATTCGTCGAACGGTCCGTGCACCGATGGCAACAAAATCGTCGGCGTTGACAACACAAGCTGCAGCATGCGGTGATCGTCTACAGCCCATAGGCTGACTGATACACGATCGCTGCGACAGATATCCGGTCAACCGCTGCAGGCGCGCTCTCGCGTCTATTGTTTTAAGAACTGCGCCGCATCGAGATGCACCAACCCGGTGACACCTTCTGTTAGCTGAACCACTTTCACTTCGCCGCCGGCTTTCAGTTCCACCGTTCCGACTTCGACGAACTCGCCATCTTCGCTGCCTTGATAGTTAACGAGGCTTTCGGTGACATCGCCGTTGTGATGGATCTCGACCGGCGCCGACGTCGAACGATTGTCGAAAGGAGCCGTGCGGAGTCCGATGCGATAAACGCCGGATTCCTTTGCCGTAAACGAATACGTTGCTTTGGCACCGCTACCGTTTCCGGCATAGTGATACCCGTAATCGACATACCGTCGTCCGGTCGAACCTGCTTTCCAACCGCCTTCCACGTTGGCATCTCGATCGTCGATCACAACACCTTCTATCGTTTCCGAATCAACTCCGGTCGGAGGTCCGTACTTTGATGCCCGCGGCAACGCACCCGGATCGATCGTGATCGGCGCGGACGGTGTGCTTCGCCGTGCCTTTCCGGGCAGTTCCAACAATTCGAGCAGTTCTGCTAGGTGATGTTCATAGACATCACGGGGAGAGCACTGTTTGGCCGCACAAATCGATGCCGCCTTGCCAACGACTTCCCCCATCATGCCACAAGTCTTCATCACGCGTACGGTTCCCAATGCCTCGTGCGTCACACTGACGTTGCGACCGGCCATGAAAAGGTTGTCAATATTTCGACTGTAGAAACAGCGATACGGGACGGGGTACCCGTACATTCGGTCAACGCGTTGATCGTGAACCGCTTTGCTAATGAATGGATTGCTTGGGTATTTGTCCGCGTATTCATCCTTGGGGTAGTGCAGATCGATCGACCAAGTGCTTGGCACACAACCGTCGGGGAACTCACGCTTGGCAACGATGTCGTCCTGCTCGAGAACGACGTCACCTAATAGGCGGTTACTTTCGCGCGGCCCGCCGACAAAGGCGACCCACGTCAGCACCGCGTTTTTGTGATCAGCCGCGCCGTCACGATTCTTCATCGCATTGAATGCCCCATACACCGCACGCAAGTTCCAATCCCGAATGGCTTCCGCATCGCCAATAGCATCTTTGTCGAAACCGCTTTCCCAAAACCATTGGCCATGATGATCGCGCGGATAGGGAAAGTCTTCCATCACCAAATCAAGCGCCCATGGCGTGCTCGGAAACTCGGTCGGTGAGTCAGCCTCGTCCCATCGCCACATATTGCTCATACCCATCCGTCCGTCGGGAGCCATGTCGCGATCGGCATCAACGAATTGTCCCAACCACCCATGCCCGGTGCAGTCGGCAAATCGATCACCAATCATTCGGACGACTTGACCGGTTTGCGTATTGAGTGCGTCGACGGATGCGATCTTGTTTTCATGAATGGCTGCGTCAAAGACATGGTGATGCAGCCAAAGATCGATTTGGGGCTCGGCAAGGACGACGCGTTCTTTCAATTCGTCGCCGAACTCTTCGTATCGCCCGGGAGATTTTGTCGCCTGGTCAGCGAACTCCTCGACAATTTCGCCAATGCGAGGAAATTTTCCACGGCGAATATTTCCCATCGCCCAAACACGGACCTCACTAGATCCATTGCCGCCAAGCACCCCGCGGTCTTGGACCAGCGCGACACGGCAACCCATGCGTGCGGCACTCAAGGCTGATGCCATACCGGCGTATCCGCCCCCCACAACGACCAAATCGTACGGGCCGCGTTCCGCCGGTGACGCAGGCAAGTTCAACTGCTTGCGTCGCCATTCGGTGAGCACGCCGTCAGCCGGTGGCGGCGTGGCGTCTACATCCGTGGTCAGATAGATGCAATCACAGCGTCCATCAAACCCAGTGAGATCGTGCAAGCGAAACTCGGCAGGCCCACGATCCAAATTCACCAATCCGCCATCCTGCCATCCCCACGTTTTGCCCTTGGTTCCAAACGTCTGCGGCAAGGTGTTGCCGGCAATCCGAAGTTCAAATTTCCCAGGCGCCCCCTTCGCGTCCCAACGTGCTACCCAATCAAAGGTGCGAACCCAGACTCGATAGGTTCCCGCTTGGCCGACATTCACGGTCTTGAATGCATCGTCGACCGGTTCGCCTAGACCATGGGCCAGCAAATAAGGCGACCCCATTTGTTCAATAAATTGGGTATCGAGCTTCCATCCACCAGGCTCATCAAAGCTTTCACATTCGACGAAAACTTCAGCCGCTTGGGCAGAAGCCTCCAATGGCCCACGAAGGCCGTTGCCACCGATACCGGCCAGGAGAAACGCGACGAAGAACAGTCTTACTTGCCGCGAAAGTTCGCGGGTCATGCAGTCGGTGGACATGTATTGCGGGGATGTCGGAGGGAGGGAGGAGGAGGGGCAGGATGGTCTGTCCAATGATGGTTTTCCACCCTGGCTATTGGGGTTAGGATACACCGCTGGGCGACCGCCCGTGTATCACGCCCAACATCGGACGCCAGATCCGCCGCAAGACCGCTTACCCCGATTGGCGGATGAGCTTGTTTTGGGGCTGAGAAAGACGCCGGGTTCAGCTAAACTGGTCGACCTCTTAGCATGTACTCAATATTTCACTGCGGCATGGCGATCGGGACCGTTCCGACCCGTCGACCGTTTTCGAGTCTACTCGGCTTCTAGATGCGTATGGCGACTCTCGAATCCCAATCCAGTCAAAACTCGTCCAGCCGAATTTCCCCCAGCCAGCAACAGTCCAGCCGCAAGATGCCCGAATCGACCGAAGGAACCACAGGGCCAACCAAAAAACGCGGCGTCCCCGAGGGACTATGGCTGAAATGCCCTGGTTGCGGCACAAGTGTTTACAAAAAAGAAGTCGAGCAGCGTTTCAACGTTTGCCCTAAGTGTGAACACCATTTCTATGTTTCGGCGCTCGATCGCATTAATCAAGTGATCGACGATGGCACGTTCGAGTCGATGAACGAGCACCTGCGTCCGACCGATCCGCTCGAGTTTTCGGACCGAAAACGATACGCAGAACGCTTGGTCGGCGAGCAAAAACGGACGGGTCTGACCGATGCCGCGGTGACCGGAACGGGGATGATTCGTGCCCGCCGTGTCGCACTTGCAGTCACCGACAGTGCCTTCATCATGGGCAGCATGGGTTCGGTCGTGGGCGAACGCCTGACCCGTTTGATCGAGCATGCCACCAAACAAGACCTACCGCTGATCATCATCAGCGCAAGTGGTGGTGGTGCACGGATGCACGAGGGCATCCTATCACTAATGCAAATGGCCAAAGTCAGCGCCGCGCTGGCCAAATACGATCGTGCCGGTGGCCTGTTCATCAGCGTCTTGACCAACCCAACGATGGGTGGTGTTGCTGCCAGCTTTGCTTCACTCGGTGACCTCGTCTTTGCCGAACCGAAAGCGTTGATCGGATTCGCCGGCCCACGGACGATCAAAGCGACGATCGGAATCGAGCTTCCCGAAGGTTTTCAGACCAGCGAGTTTCTACTCGAACACGGCTACATCGATCGGATCGTGGCACGCAAAAACCTGAAGACCGAAATCGCGCGAGCTATCGACTACTGCGGAAAATAGGCCAGAGCTGATGGGAATTTTTGATTCCGTCAAATCCATGCTTGGCGGCAGCGGCAAGTCCGGTGGCGGCAAAATAGATTTAAAGGAGCGATTCGCACTCGAGCGGACAGCGGTCACGGGAACGATGGCCAAGTTCTTTGCCGCGAAAGACCTACATAACGACGGAAAAATCGTCGGCGTAAAGGTCTTGGACCCGGAAAAGGTCGAAGCATTTGAGTCCCGATTTCGGCATCTGAAGAAGCCCAGCGAGGGCGAGATTGCGATGAAAATGCATCATCGCAACATTGTCGAAACCTATGAAGTCGGCGTGTCAACAGACGGAAATCCGGTGTTGATCATGGAGTACATCGCCGGCCCCAGTATGCAGAACATCATCGTCAAGAAACAGGAAGAGCACGTCGCAGGTCGACGTCTGGCCCTGATCAAGTCGATGGCCGAAGCGTTGCGGTACGTGCATGCGTTGGAATTCATCCACCGTGACATCTGCCCGCGGAACTTTATCCTGACCCCGGATCGCAAGGACGTCAAATTAATCGATTTCGGTCTGACCGTCCCCGCATTGCCACCGTACATGGCTCCCGGAAACCGAACCGGGACTCCGTTATACATGTCGCCGGAAATCGTCCGTCGACGCCCTACCGACAAGCGTGTCGACCTCTTTTCGCTTGGGGTAACGTACTACTGCTTGATCGCATTTCGTCATCCCTGGCAAGGTGACGAAGTCACCGGACGGGCAGCGCTCCACCACGACACCTCACCCCCATTGCCGTTGACGACCGCCTGCCCAAACGTCAGCCCCGCGCTGGCTCGGACCATCATGCAGATGATCGAGCCCAAGGTCGACGACCGGACGCCAACGATCGAACACTTCATCCAATCCCTCGCCCGGGTCAAAGAAGTGTATGTTGAAGGTGCAGCCAGCCCGGCGAATTGACCGGTCGATCTCTCTCGCACCACCGATCTCTCTTGCAAATCGCGCTATAAAACCCATACTCCTGCGCGGTACGACGTATCAAATCAATCCGATTTTGAACAACAAATCGAGGCATGAGCGCATTGAAGACGATTGCACAGCCCACCTGGTCCCTTGAAGACGCCGAAGAAGAATACGGAATTGGCCGCTGGGGCGACGGATACTTTTCGATCTCGCCGCGTGGCACCGTGAGTGTCACTCCAGATCGAGACCCCAATAACGCAATCGATCTGGAAACCATTGTCGACCGGCTCTGCCAGCGTGGTCTGCAACTGCCGATCCTGATCCGGTTTAACGGGATCCTGCGAGATCGACTGCGGCATCTCGACAGCTGTTTTAAAAACGCGATCGAAGAAAGCGGCTACAAAAATCGCTATCGCTGCGTCTTTCCGATCAAAGTCAACCAACAACGCGAAGTTGTTCAGCAGATCATTGGCGAAGGGTCCAAGCTCGGTTTCGGTGTTGAAGCTGGTAGTAAACCCGAACTGCTGGCCGCGATCGCAATGAGCGACGCGAACGTGCCGCTGGTTTGTAACGGATTCAAAGACGAAGAATACATGCGGTTGGCTTTGAGCGCCCAAAAGCTTGGCCGAAAAGTCTTTCCCGTCATCGAAAAAGCGACCGAAGTCGACTTGGCATTACGCGTCGGCGCCCAAATTGGCGTCCGCCCGACCCTCGGCATGCGAGTCAAACTTGCCACGCGCGGCTCGGGACGATGGCAAGCCAGTGGCGGGTACCGCAGCAAGTTCGGCTTGACCGTCGCAGAGATTCTCGAACAGCTCGACCGCCTGATCAAAGAGGACATGGCGGACTGTTTGCAGCTACTGCACTTTCACGTCGGCAGCCAAATCGGCAACATCCGCCAGCTGAAATCGGCGATTTTGGAAGCCGCTAGGATCTATGTCGACCTGAAACGGCGTGGCGCGGCGATGGGATACCTGGACGTTGGCGGTGGTTTGGGCGTCGACTACGACGGCTCACGAAGCGATTCCGAATCGAGCATGAACTACACCGTTCAGGAATACGCGAACGACGTCGTTTATCACATTCAAACGGTTTGCGATGAAGCCGGAATCGAACACCCGCAATTGATTAGCGAAAGCGGACGTGCGATCACCGCCCAACACAGTGTGTTGGTGATGGAAACGCTTGGCGTCACCCGCCAAGGCAACACGAATTTGCCTGATTGGGCTGAATCGGCGACCGAGAGTGAAGAGCCGGTCGGACCGCCGGAAGAGTTTGAACAACCGGTGCATGACCTTTGGGACGCGTACAACAATCTGACGCAGGCCAACATGCGCGAGATGTACCACGATTCCCAGGTCGCACTCGATTTGTGCATGAATCTGTTTAGCGGAGGTTATCTGCCGCTGGAGCAGCGTGTGGCGGCCGAGACGCTGTACTTTGCCCTCTGCCACCGAATTCGCGGCCTGATCCAAGACGGCAGCGATTGCCCGAGCGAACTGGCCAACTTAGATCGCATGTTGTCGGACATCTACTTCGTCAACTTTTCGCTGTTCCAATCGATGCCTGACTCCTGGGCGATCGGGCAACAGTTCCCAATCATGCCAATCCACCGGCTGGAGGAACGCCCCACACGTCACGCGGTGCTAGGCGATATCACCTGCGACAGCGACGGCAAAGTCGATTCGTTCGTCTGCGGACAAGGACGCGCCAAAACGCTGATGCTGCATTCGTTCGAAGGCGCCGAAAAACCATATCGCCTCGGCGTCTTTGCCGTCGGTGCCTATCAAGAGATCCTTGGCGACCTGCACAACCTGTTCGGCGACACACACGCCGTTCACGTCGAATGCGATGGTGGCGTGGCAAAGGTTCGATCGATTGTCAAAGGAGACACCGTGAGCGAAGTCTTGAGCTATGTTCAATACGAAGTTCGCGAACTGATCGAGAACATTCAAGATTCGGTTGAGGAAGGAATCATCGCCAACCGGATTGACCATGAGCAAGCAGGTGAAATCGTTGAGTTGTTCGAGTCGGCGTTGCGGGGCTACACCTACCTGACGCCAGGCAAGAAACCGGCGATTCGCGATGGCGCGAACGTGGAATCCGATGCGGCACTTCACTCGCCCAACAACGGGTTCTCAACGCCAACGTCCGACGACGAGCGGGATTCGTAAACGAGTCGCTCGCCCAAGCACCACGATACGCGTTCCGCACCTCACCAGCTTGCGTTACGCCAATGAGCCATCATGAATGAGTAAGTACCCCGTTCCTACCGGCGCCCGCAAAGCACTGCGTACAGGCAGTCGCTTGGGAAAGTACCGGTTGGAAAAACGGATCGGACAGGGCGGCTTTGCTGATGTGTATTCCGCCACCGATACCCTATTGGGAGTCAAGGTCGCACTGAAAATCCCCAGTGCCCAATGGGTCACCGAGGATCTTGTCGACGAATTCCGTCGGGAAGTCAGACTGTCGCTGCGATTGGAGCATCCTTACATCCTGCCCATCCGCGACGCCAGCTTCATTGATGGACACCTGGTCGTGGTCACACCATTGGCGGACCGCACGCTCGACGATCGCTTGAAAAATCGACTTCGGTTTGAAACCGCTTTCGAATACACATCGCAGCTGCTCGATGCCGTTGCCTTCGCTCATGACGAAGGTGTCATCCACTGCGACATCAAACCCGAAAACATTTTTTTGTTCCCTGACAACACTTTGCGACTGGGTGATTTCGGGATCGCTAAGGTCGCCCAAAAGACCATTAATGGCTCGGGAACCGGCACGCTCGGATACATGGCGCCCGAGCAGGCAATGGGAAAACCCTCCCAACGAAGCGACGTGTTTTCCATCGGATTGATCGCATATCGCATGTTCTCGGGGAAGTGGCCCGAGTACCCCTTCGAATGGCCGCTCCCCAACGCGGCGCAACTCCGCCGACGCCTCCATCGCGATGTAATCGCTATCATCCGTAAATCCCTCAGCATTACGCCGCGCGATCGGTACGCTGATGCCGGGAAAATGGCCGCCGCTTGGGAGAAATCCCGTTTGAAAGCATTTCGATACATCAACCGCCAGCGTGCAAAGACGTAAAATGGCGGGATGTCTACGATAGTCGAAACAACCAAGATCTACCGCGAAAGCGACATGGATCAGCCAGAGCTGATTGATGTCGTTGGCGGTCATGTCGTGGCTTTTTCGAGAACCTGTCCGGGCAAATCGGAGCCCAATGACGACAGCGCTCTGATGATGTCGCTGTCCGCGAACCGCTTTGTTATGGCCGTTGCGGACGGTGTCGGTGGTGCCCCCCTCGGATACAAAGCCTCCGCAATCGCGATGGAGTGCTTGGCCGAATCGCTCGGTAAATTGGACGAAGCCGTCGACCTGCGTCCGGCGATCCTTGACGCGATCGAAAGGGCCAATACCGAGATCCTGGACCTTGGAACCGGCTCAGCGACCACGCTTTCGATCGTCGAAGTCTGCGACCGTGTCGCACGGGGATACCAAGTCGGCGATTCAATGACCATCGTCGTTGGCGGCCGTGGGGCGATCAAATGGAAGTCGAACTCCCATTCGCCAGTCGGCTATGCCATCCAGTCCGGGCTGATCGACGAGGAAGACGCGATGTACCACGACGAACGCCATTTGGTTTCGAATCTGGTGGGTGCACGTGACATGCACATCGAAATCGGGCCCGCGATCCAGCTCTCCGCCCGTGACACCATTGTCGTTGGCAGCGACGGACTGTTCGACAACCTACACGTCAGCGAGATTGTTTCCCGTTGCCGTGTTGGCCGACCGACCGACCGCATGAATGCACTTGTCCGCCTGGCAACCGACCGCATGCATGGCGAAGACGATTCACTGCCGGGCAAGTACGACGACTTGACCGTGATGATGCTCACGCCTTAGCAGGCTGTTAGACCGCTTGCGATTCGATCTGGGCCACCAATCGCCGCAGCTTGGGCAGGAACTGACGCAGCGCTCGGCTGCGATGACTGAGCGCTCGCTTGACCGTCAAATCAAGCTCGGCAAACGTCTTGTGGTATTCCATGATCTCGAACAGCGGATCGTACCCAAAGCCACCTGCACCAGACGGCTCAGTGCGAATCCTTCCTCCACAGGTTCCGCCCGCAGTGATCTGCACATTACCCTCGGGGTCCGACAAACAAATCTCGCAGTGGTAGCGTGCCGTTCGGCGTTCGAGTGGAACACCGTCCAGCGATTCCAACAGCTTGCAATTATTCGCTTCATCATCGCCATGCGTGCCTGCGTACCGAGCCGAATACACGCCCGGATCACCGTTGAGCGCATCGACCGCTAAACCGCTGTCTTCAGCCAATACCCAGCGTCCAAGATGCTTGGCCTGTTCGACCGCTTTCAACGCGGCATTTTCTTTGAAGGTCGTTCCGGTTTCGTCGACGTCAATTGACACGGGAATCTCGGCCAATGAATGCAGCGAGTAGTGCTCTGGCGGGAGCATCAGCTTGAGCTCGATCAGTTTCTTTTTGTTGTTGGTTCCGAGGACCAAATCGAACATGGGTTTGTTCCGAGAGAACGAATATTGATGGTGATTGCTTACGATCGACTAGGACGCGTCAACGAGTTTGGCCAAGGCATAGATCTCGCTCGCGTTGAGCACCTTGTCATTCGATTCGAACAAGGACCGGATCGCGGCCTTGTGCGTTTTCATTTTGAGTCCGCCAACACCGATCGCGCCATAGGCGACCGCCTCGGTGCCCTCAAACCCTTTTGCCTTGTCAAAGACCTCGATGCCTTCCAGCCCCGCTGGTGGGACGGCATTCAAGTCAATCGCGACACGCAGACTGCTCGATTGTGCCAGGTTTTCGCGTGAAGCCAACTGGACTCCCGCGGCGCCACAAGCGATCACGATCTGTGCTCCATCAAGCACCGATTGCAGTTCGTCGGATGTCGTCGGCGCGGCGGCCGATAGCTGGCCAACACCATCAACGCTGTCGCTTTCGAGTTGCTTGGCGATCTGCTGGCACACACTCTCGGCTCGTGATTTTGAACGGCTGGTCAGAACAACGTCTGCTCCATCGGCGGCAAGCAATTTGCCAACTCGCTGTCCCACCGGCCCCGTTCCGCCCAAGACGATTGCTTTGGCCCCGGCAAGGTCCACGTGTCGTCCGGCACAGACGACTGCCGCGGCAGCGGTCGTGTTGCATCCGTTGGCGTCCATCATCACCGAGACTCGAACCGGCCCAAAGAACGTGTCAGTGACACAGCGAAGCAGGGTTTCGGCGACGGCAACGTCCGACCCACCAATAAAGATTGCGGTGTGTTTCAAATCATCGCCGCCGCGGGTAAACATCGTCCCGTGGACAAGCGGCTCAACGCTGGTTGCCTGGACGTTGGCAACTGGGACCAAGTGATCGATGTCGGAGTCGATTGCGACAACGGAGTCAAAGGTGCTGCAGTGTGAATCGCTGTCGAATTGAAACAGAATGCGTTTACTCATGAACTCGCGATGAATCCTTGGCCAGAGAGGGCGCCATAGCAGAAGGGCAGGTAGACCATTGTCGATGGTCCTGCCGTGAGGCGTCGTGATCGACAACCCGATTGATGAAACGGTGACGCGATGTTAGCCGCGAAAACGGCTAACATCGACGATCACACGTTGATTTAGAAGTTGCCCTTGAATGGGTGTGCTGCCGAATCTTTCTTGGCAATCATTTCTTCGGCGGTGGGCTTGCCGCCCATCGCGTTGGCAACCGATTGCTTGACGGCTTCGTAGTTGTAGTTGTAGATCTTTTCGTCGTCGTCGGCTTCGGGGTGAATGAAGACGCCACAAACGCAAACCAAGTCTTCGGCTTGGTCAGCGGGGATCACGCCTTCGGCGACGGAATCGGCAATCGCTTTTGCGACAGCCGCTTGAGCAGGGCCGAACATTTGAACGACTTGCTTCATGCCTTTCAAAGTGACCTTGGTGATCATCACGGTCGAAGGCTTCACAGCGACGTTGGGTTCCAAAACGGCCAACAGGTTCGTGTGGCCTTCGCTCTGGGTGCTGAGCGCGTTTGCAAAAGCAACACCAACTGGGCCGTCTTTGCTGCCCAGCATCAAATCGATGTGTGCAACTTCGTTACCATCACCCACCAGGGCTTCACCAATGTAAAACTTCATTTCAGTGACCTACTTCAACAGAAACTTCATTCGGTAGACCGGTGGGGATGCACGAATCCGTTACCCCGCAAGCAAACCGGGGCAGTTCTGGAAGGAACCAAATTCGGCGCTTGGGGTGGGTCTGGACGGGAGAAAAGCTAACAAACCGGCACGCCCATGCAAACACCCCAGGACAATCCGTGTGCCCCTATTTGTGCCGATCTCGCTCGACGCGTCGTCCTAATCGGCCCGTCGGTTCGCGCCGCCGCCCAATCGCTGCAAATCGCCGGTTATTCGCCGATCGGAATCGACCAATTTGGCGACTTGGACACCCAACAGGCCTGCTCCCAATGGCATCGTTTGCAGGACTTTCGTGACCCGCCCCACAGTACGCCCGACAGCACGCGAATCGAGCCAATACTTTGCCAGACCGACGGCGTCTGGATTGTCGGCGGTTTGGCGTCGGGGTACGACTGGCTAGAACCGATCGCGGACCGAATCTTGGGAGCGTCGCCAACCGCGTTCCGTGACTCCACCTCCCCGGAAGCCCTGGCCGAAATCGCTCGAGTCGCCGGCGTCCATTTTCCGGCGGTAGTAGAACGTGGCACGATCCCAGTTGGCTGGCTAACAAAGCGACGAAATTCCAGCGGGGGCATTGGCGTCCAAATCGGCATCCCCGGCCAACCCATCCCTGTGGGGTGTTTCGCCCAGCAACGCGTGACGGGCCAGGTCTTCGGTGCGAGCTTGGTCGCCAACTTTTCGCACGCACATCTCGCCGGAGTCTGCCGACTTCGCAAGAAACGGTTCCCCCAACGACCGTTCGTCTTTGCCGGAGCGATCGGCCCGCTGCCCATCCAGCCTGCTGTCGCTGACCAGCTTGAACGCATCGCCAATGCATGGCTATCACAACATCCGATGACAGGGCCACTGAATATCGATTTCGTTTGCGACCACATCGGCAGTCGCATCACGTTGCTAGAGATCAACCCGCGGTATAGCGCGTCGATGGAGTTGATCGAGCGAGCCTATCGAGAAACTCTCGAACGACCGATATCGATGTTCGATCCGCCATCCCAGTGGGAAAAGCAGCTATGGCGGACTCGAAACCAACGAGATTGCCTCACACCGCTTAGCAAGCAGATTCACTTTTCCCGTACCGGAGACATCGTTTCGCCTGATGACTTCGCTGGCAAGGGACGATTCTCCGGCACCGGTTGGCACGACATCCCGGCCTCCCGCACCGTCATTCCTGCGGGCGGACCGATCGCAACCTGGATCGGCCCATTTCGTCGCGACCGCTTGCGGACTAAGACATTGCCTTGACTTCTTCGTTGGACATCAAGGGGAAGTATTCGTCGACGACCTGATGAAACTCTTCGGCGGTGTTTACACGTGCGACATGGGTACGGAAATGCCGAGCACCATGTTTGCCTTGGGCATAGCAGCATGCGTACTTGCGCATCAACACAGTGCCCTTCTCTTCGCCGAAGCGATCGACGACCAAACGGTAATGCCGGAGCATACACTCGCGTTGCTCGTGCAATGTCGGATCGGGCGGGATCGGTTCGCCGCGAAGTGCAGCCGCAGCTTGTGCAAACAGCCATGGCCGCCCCAGGCAAGCGCGAGCGATCATAACGCCATCAACGTTATAGTTTTGAAACGCGTGCACGACTTTCTCGGCCGAGTCCAAATCGCCATTGCCGATCAGCGGGATGTTCTTGAGGTAAGACTTGATCTCGCTGATTCGTTCCCAATCGGCATGCCCACGAAACATGTCTTTCGCGGTTCGCCCGTGAACGGTCAGCGCCGCGGCGCCCGCCTCTTCGACGATCTTTGCGATTTCGTTGCAATTGATCGTTTCGGGGCTACAGCCCAATCGAATCTTGGCGGTCACCGGCGTTGGGGCACAAGCTTGAACCAGCTTTGAAATGATCTCGAACATTCGCATCGGCGTGCGCAGCAAATAGCTTCCGCTGTGCGCTTTTTCGGTGACCTGGCGAACGGGACATCCAAAGTTGATATCCACGACACTGACGCGGTACTCCTCCACCAAACGACGCCCGACCTTGGCCATGGTTTCGGGATTGTTGTCCCAAATCTGCACCGCCAAAGGCCGCGCCTCCTCGGCGACCCCCCACAGGCGATCGGGGTGCTCCTCAGCGTGCTCGTCCATCCAAGCGAACCCGCGGGCATTGACCATTTCCGTCGCGATCAGCCCTGTTCCGCCGTAATCGCGGACCATTTGGCGAAACGCCGCATTCGTAAATCCGGCCATCGGCGCCTGCAAAATGGGCGGGTCGATGACCAAGTCACCAATCTTGAAAGCCGGGGGAGGAAAGGGTCGAGACATGCGCGATCGTGTTTTTGCTGTGAAGGTTTTGCATCACTCTAAAAAGACACAGGATTTCTGGCAATGTTCGAACTTTCTGGGATGGCGGAAACCGTCGGGAGCTCGCGATTTCTCAAAAGCCGAATCGACAAACCGTTTTGAACACCCCACTGCAGATTCTCCGGGAAACACGATCTGCGTTGACGCCTTCTTCAGCAGTTTGCTATAGCCGAATCCGAGTGAATTTTCGGACGCACTGATAGCAAAAGAGTGCCATGTCAGCCGTCCACCTGTCGGCTGGATGACCGGACCGAAACACACCTAATACGACTGAACGATCGCTGGTCGAGCACGGACGCGACAGCCCCTTCAGTCACACTGACGACGAATGGAATCGAACGATGGGCGAGATCTTTGGACTGCCGATATTCCCGATTTTTGTTTTCATCTGCGCCGGCATGGGACTGGGTTATCTGTATTGGTACCAAGTCGGCATTGAGAAAGACGAGCGGATCGGCGAGCTCGAAACAGAGATCCAACAACTTCGTGAAGCCTCGCTTTCGTCGGCTGATTCGCCTGTTTTGAATGAGGATGTTCGCCAGCTCAACGATTCGCTGGAATCGGCGAACTCGGACCTCGATCGTTTGTACGACGAAATCGCGGCCTTGAGATCCGACAACGAAGAACTCGACTCGATGCTGCGGCACGCCCGTGAGCATGCTGATGGTGAAGCCGAACGTCACCAGAAGTTGTTCGACCAAATCAATTCCCTTCAAACCGAACTCGAATCGACACAAAACCAACTGCAACAGTCCGTTGCTGCCCACGACGAAGTGGTCAGTACGCGCGATGAACTGCAGAATCTGCTGGACCTCGAACTCGCCGCCGCCCAAACCACGAGTGCCGAACTTGCCGAGCGACAATCGGAGTGCGATACGCAAGCAGAACAGATCGCATCGCTTAAAGAAACGATCGAAACGCAGGCCGCCGAACTGGAGACCTTTACCGCACTTTCGGATCAACTCGCACAGGCACGCGCAGAATGCGAACAGCGAGAAGCCCAAATTGACGAACTGCGTCAAGACCTTGCCCAGCTCGCAAGTGAAAAGGACAAAGTTGCCGCCGCTTCTGAACGACTTCAATCGCAACTCGATGCCGGTGGAACTGCGGCAACAGCAGCCGAAGAACAGATCGCCGAACAGCTTGAGCAAATTGCAACGCTCGAAGCCAAGGTTGCAAAGCAAACCGCAGAAATCGAAACACTGGAACCACTCGCAGTCCAGCTAGCAGAGTCACAATCGAACGTTAGCGACCGCGACACACAACTTGTCGAACTTGAAAAACAGCTCAACGAAATCAAGATCGAGAAGGATATCGCTTCTGCGGAGGTCGAGCGACTGCAATCACAATTCGATGCAGATGGGAATGCTGCGATCGTTGCTCAAGAGCGGATTGCTGAACTTCAAACGCAGCTTAGCCAATCGACGACCGAGAAAGGCAATGCGTTAGCGACTTGCGATCGCCTGCAAGCTCAACTTGACGCCGGCGGAACCGCAGCGACTGCCGCTCAGGAACAAATCGCCGACCAGACCAAACAAATTGCGACGCTGAAAGACACCGTTAAGCAACAAGCGGGCGAAATCCACTTCATGGAAGCTACCGCGGAGCAACTCAACCAGGCTCAAACAGAAATCGCCGAACTTGAGCAACAGATCACAGCACTGAACGACACGCTCGCGACAAAGACAACCGAGGCCGAAAGCCTTCGAGCGACTGCTGACCAACTCGCTTCGGTCCAATCAGAACTTGACGCGACTCGCGAACAGACTGAAACGCTGACAAGCGAACTGGAACACCGAAACCAAACGGTCAACCGTCTAGAAGACCAAATCGACCGACTTCAACAATCGCTTCTCTTGCGTCAACAATCGGATGCAGAACTCGAAGACTCGACACAACGCCTGCTGCAGCAAATCGATGACTTAAAGGATGTGCTCAGCGATAAAGACAATCAGATTTTCGAGCTAAAACAAGAAATCGAACGCCACCGCATTCGGGGCGAAGAGAGTACTGCCGCCGTCGATTCGCTACGCCGCGACATCGAAACTTTGTCTCAACAAAAGGACGACGCGACCGGCAAGTACGCCTCCATCGTCACCAGCGTCGAATTGATGCAGCAGCAACTTGCGTCCGCACTCGACCAAGCGGAACGGACAGCGGACCAAAATGAACGCCTCGCGGATCTGGTCGAGGAAAAACAAAACCAGATTGCGTCACTCGAATCCGATTTAAAGCACGCTGAATCGTACCGCGATGACTTGCTCGAATTGCAGGTCGAAAACGACGGGCGTGTCGCCGAATTAGACGACCGCGAACGGCTCATCGCGTCGCTGCAAAGCCAAATCGAATCGCTGCAGTCAGAACAAGATGCTGAGCTGGAGCATGAAAGAAACATTCGCTCTGGCCTGGAAACCAGCGTGAGCGAAAAGACCACTCGCATCGCTGAACTCGCCAAACGATGTGAAACAATCGATCCGCTTCATGCAGACAACGCACGCCTTGGCGAAACGGTATCGGCCCAGCTCGAAACGATCGCCCAACTTAGCGAGCAACTTGAACTAACCGAATCACAGTCCCAAAAATCTAGCCAGACGATTACCGAGCTCCAAGAACAGCTTTCCGTGATCGATTCGCTTGAGAACGACAACCAGATTCTGGCGGACAAACTTCGCGACCATGTCGACAAAATGGATTCGCTGACCAAAGGCCTGCGAGACCGTGATGTGCATCTCACCGAACTAAAAGCACAAGTCGAACATGTCGAAGACCTGGAAGCACACCTGGCGGAACTCACGGCCAAGCTTGCGATCAGCAGTGACCAAGTCGAAGACCTAGCCGATAAACTGAGTGCCCGCGAAGTCGAAGTGGCGCGGCTGTTGGATCAGACCGAGTTGGTCGCTCCGTTAACAGAAGCCAACGAAGCAATCTCGGCGCAGCTCAAAGAGGCAAATCGGCAAATCGCGGGATTGAATGCGGCACTGAGCGACCAAGAAATGGAGATCGAATCGCTTCGCGAAAAAGAGCAACAACTTGGCGAAGTCGAAAACCAGCTCGATCAGGCACAACTTGAATTCAACGAACTTGCGGAAGCGAAACAAGGTGTCGATTCTGAGCTTGCTGTTGCGATTGCCAAGTATGAAGCGTTCGCTGACGAAATCAGCGTCCTGAATGACCACAACGACGAACTTCGCAACGAACTCGCCGCGCAGCAGGAACGGTTGGTGTCGGCAATTTCGACGATCGAGTCGATGGGAGCAAAACTGCGAGAGAAAGACCAGATTGTCGCCGACATGAAGACCCGAATGGGTGGCGTCATCGATCTCGAAAAACAGCTTCACTTGCGTGACCGAGACATTCATCAACTGAAACAGCAGAGTGACTTGCAGACGCGAGCCTTCGCCGAACAGCGTGAAGAACTGCTCCGACTTCGGGAAGAAGTTGTTGATTCCGATGCGACGCGTCAGCACTTTGAAACCGCCCGTGTTCGCATCAACGACTTGACCGACAAATACGAATCGCTTCTGTCGACCAACAAGACGTTGCAAACCCACGCAAACGACCTGTCGGAAAAACTCGATTCCAGCAACTCGGTCCTGTCAGATTTACGTAAACAACTGACCGAACGATCCAACCAGAATCAGGTTGTCAGCGATCGGTTGAAAGACGTTTCGGCGGAACTCGATTCGGCCAAGCGGGCGAACCAAACGTTGGCCGCGAAAACATCCGACCTGACGGCCCATCTGAAACGCATCAGTGAGGAACACGAAGCAAGTTTGCAAGCCAACGAACAAGCACACGTGCAAATCCGCGAACTGCAAAACGACATTCACCGTCAAAACGCAACCATACGAACGCTACGACGCGAGCGTGGAACGATTGATGGGATCGATTCACGCGACGCCGCATAGCGAGACCGAAACGTACGCCCTCACCGGAAACATTCAATTCGCCGGTGGGGCTTCGTTGCGAGGCATGACGTATTTCGCTTTGCGAAGCTTCTTCGCCAAGCGTCGCTGTCCGGCCGCTTCGGCAATCCGTCCACGCAACTCTGCAAACACGTACTGGTCGACCTGCTGAAGCTCTCGATGGGCGAACTCGTCCATCCAATGGTCGATCAATCGCTCTTCATCTCCGCGTCCTTCGCGAATGCAGTCGACGCCGATTGTGATCAATTGGGCCATCCGTTTGAATGCCCAGTCCAAGTCGTTCTTATCGACCAGTCGAATCGCTTCGTCCAATCGATCGAGATCCATGGCATGAACACCGTACATAGCGATGATGACCATCATCTCGCTATTCATTGAATCAGCCCGATAGGAAATTGCGTCCTGAACCAACTCACTTGCCAATCGCAAGTCACGCTGACAAAGCGCCGCCAGCACAGCCGGCACCATCATGTGAGCTTCTCGGTCGACGACCAGCTGATACTTCGAGGCCAGCTTGGCGGCTCGCTTATTTTCCTCGCCGTATAACAACATCCATGTCGCCGCTTTCCAAAGCATGCCGCTTCCATAAGTCAGCGTCCCAAGCTTTCGAACGATGCGAATGGCAAGGCGATTTCCTGATTTACGGATAGCCATATCGTCCGATTCACACCAAACCGAAACCTTCCTGATCACATCGAACGCGGCGGCCGACAGTACCTCTGACTTTTCCGGAAGCTTTAGGAATCGTTTCACGCCTTCCGCAAGATTATCTTCCTGCACGTTGATTCGTGACCAAAGATAACCCAAGCTTGCCGAGGCGTTTTTTTGCCGGACCGCTTTATTCAACGACTTTGCAAGCTCTCCGTCGGAGCTTAGCTCAAAATGCCGAAGGATCTCGCGTGTGATCGTGACATAGTCTGCATCGCTGGGAAACTTTTGAAAAACGGTAATCAAGCCTGCGTCATTCCCCTGTGCAATCGCCAGCGTCCCCTGGGCAATTGACAACGCCATCTCATCGACGCGATCTTTCAGTGAACCGACAAAGCGTTCTGCCCGATCAATTTCGCTGTCTTCGATGAATAGCCCGAGTAGCTCGGGGACCGCATAGACGTACCCGCCGTCGAGGTCGAGCGCTCGTTGCAAATGCTCTTTGGCTTCCTCTCGGTTGCCTCGTCGCAGGGCCGTGCTGGAATAGTAACCGTGACTCGACGCCAAATACGGTGCACGATCCAACAACGCGGTTGAAGCCAAATCGTACAGTTCGAATTTCTCGAGTGTCTCCGCCCAATCCGCCAAGCGACTCCAGCCTTCTAAGTTACTCGGGTCACGTTCCAATGCAGAAACCACCCGTTCGCACGCCTCCTCCGTTTTGCCGGTTAAGTTCAGAAGATTCGCCGCGAATAGATTCAACTGGTTTAGATCAAACGGATCAATGCCTTCGGGGGAACAGCTCGCAATGGCATCATCAATCATTCCGCGTTCGTAGTACCGCTGAGCAAGCAACCCATGTAGATCGACATTACGCGGGTCACGCTCGATGGCAGACTTGATCACACCGACCGATTCATCCCATTGATCCTCACGATGCAACATTTCGGCCAAACGCAAGGTCGCGTTGGAATCACTCGGACGTTGGGCAACCAAATCTCTCGCGGCTTGTACGGCATCCGCTTCGCGATTTTCAAACTGACACAGCGACAACAGCATCGCCCATGTGTCACTGTTATTTGGCGATAACATCGCGGCGTCGAAAATCAACTTGCCACGCTCTGATTCGTCTTCTGTGTGCTTTCCAAGCTCCACCATTAACGCGGCGTCTGCCGGTGCCGCACCGAGAGCCCGACGAAGCGTTTTTTCGGCGTCCTGCGGGCGTTCTACTGTTTGGTAAACCTGGGCGGTGCGAATGGCGAGATCGCGGTTAAAGGGATCCAATTCCAACGCTTTCTCGAACGCTTCAACCGCAGCTGGCATGTCATTTTTGGCAAGATACACTTCCCCAAGATGTTGCCAATATTCGGGTAAGTAGCTGAAACGTTCTTCAACGCTACGGAGGACTTCCTCGGCTTCAGTGAAACGCTTGCAATCGCAATGATGATCGGCAGCGATCGTGTGCATTGTCAACACGTCCGGCCGGACTTCACGGAGTTGCTGATACTGCGAACAAAGCTTTGCGTCATCAACGAAACCCGTTGAAAAACGCTTGTATGCGATCACGCCATCGCCGTTGCTGTGTTGAAAGACCAGCTGCTGAAAGATCTCGTCGAGCGTCTCTTTGTTTTCGTCCTCATTTTTGCAGAGCTTCACCCACGTCAACATTGCGGGTGGATAATCGCAGTCCAATTGCACCGCTTGGCGGCAATGGTTGACTGCAGATTCCACATCACCTTGACCAGACTCGGCCTCGGCGAGAATGTTGTACGACATCGCCGACCGCTCGCATTCCAGCCCTCGGACGGCGCTTCGATAGGCTTCGTCATACCATCCGGCGGCCGAGCAAACCAATGATCGCTCTCGCCAAGCCCAGGCGTCAAAATCACAGGTCTCCAAGATTCGGTCCAAGTATCCGACGGCATCTTCGTAGCGTGCCGCACGATGCATGTATTCGGCCGTAATCGACAGCAGGCCACGGCAATGCGGGTGACGACAGGTAATTCGTTCCAAGAATTCGATCGCACCGCCAATGCCTCCGACGGTCGCTTTGAGGTCTGCGATACGTGAGACCGCATCGAAATTCATCGGTTGCAGGTGATGCAAATCCAGCAACGCCTCTAAAGCTTCGTCGGGTTGCCCTGCACTGAGCGCCAGGTTTGCCTTGGCGTACAACACCTGGTCTTTTGGAAGCGGAATGGTCGCGTTTTCCAGCAACTCAAGTCCGACAGAAGGTTTTTCAAACCGACCGAGGGCGGAGGCAGCTTCACACAACAAATCGCCGTCTTCGGGACGTACCTGCAAGGCTTTGCGAATGACTTCCGCCGCACGATCGGCGTGAGTTGTTCTTGCAAGAGCGTATGCATACGTCATTCCAGGTTGGCCGCTCGCGTGACCATGCTTTTCAAAGCGAACACGCATCACCTCGATCGCTTCGTCTTGACGGTTCATCCGCGCCGCGGCTGCCAGATACCGCCGCGCATGATCTTCATCGCGCTCTCCCGTCATCGAAGCCAGACGCAAAAGCTCCAACGCATCGTCCCGTTGCATTCGATCCCAAAGCAAAATCGCTTCCTGGGACAGCCCCTCTGGATTTGTCGGTGCGTCCTTGAGAATCCTGCGAAGCTGCTCGTGTTTTTCCTCGCTATCCGATTCGCTCTCTAAACGGGTCAACAAACGCAATCGACTTTCGATGCTTGGCGTTTCCCCACGCACGCACTCGCGCAAACGCTCAATCACTTTGTCTTGACGATCGATCATTGCTAACAAGTCACACTCAGCGAGGGTTAGCAATTCCGTATCGGGAAAGTTTTCACGCAACTTCTGAATCACATTCAATCGCTGCGGCAAATTGAAATCGTAGCGAGCCAATTCAACTTCGGACCACAACGTGATCAGGTTGTCCGGATCGGACGATCGCATCGAATCTAGAATCGCCACGGCATCGTCACGATCATGCTTTTGCAGTGCGATCGCGATTGCGTGCTGTTGGTCATAGCGATCCACGTCCGGCATCTCGATTCCCTCAAGCAAGCTCTGCTTGCCTTGTGGAATCAGCACCAATCCACGCGGTCCGAACGCTTGATACTGCTCAATAAACTCCCGCAACAACGCTTCGATCCCGTGCCATGTCCCTGGATCTTGCATTAACAAGACACCCCTTCTCGAATCGTATCCGCAAACGACGTTGATGTGCCCGCCACCCGGGTCAACACTCGAGATACCGAAGGGAATCTCCGCATCAATTAGCTGATGTGCGACTTGTTCCGTCAGACGAAACTCGCGTACGACCATCCCGTTTGCTTCGGCCCATGCGCGTTGGCGTACAGGAGCTGTGCCGTCATAGCAGATCTCGTTTACGACCGCGTCGTGATCGACCTCGATGCCCCAGTAGGCGGACAACATCGCGAGTGTCGCGGGTGCGCACGTCACATCGTTTTGTCGTACAAATGGGACATCAAGACGCTTCCGCTTTCCGCCTTCACGATTGTTTTTGAGATTCTCGACCAAAGTGTCATGAAACTTATTGTTTGCTTCGTGTGCCAGCGCGATCGCAGTTTCGTAGTCGCCATCGTAGCAAGCCAATTCGGATCGCATTTTCGCGAGCGACGAACGGACACTGTCCTGTTTCGCTCGGCCATTGCGTGCCGGATCCGCTAACGGAAAGTAATCTTCCAAATCACCAATCAGCTCTTTCGCGGCAGCATACTGACGCCGCTGAATCTCCATACTTGCGAGCTGTAACCTGCACCCACCAGATTGTGTTGTACCGATCGAATCGCGGAGCACTTCGAATGCTTCGTCGACCTGATTGTCTTGCAGCAACAGGTGCGAAAGCGTTTGAATCGATGGCGGGTAGCTAGGGATCATCGCAACCGCATCTCGACACGTTTGGATGGCAAGGTCCAAACGGTCATTTGACAGATGCGCCGTTGCGATCCGAAGCACCGGGCGTGGGTCGTCTGGCAACAGCGAGTGCCCCTGCTCAAGCAACTCAAATCCTCGATCAAAGTCTCGCATCCCACAAAGGATTAAGCCCTTCACGACGGCCCACTGTGACTGCAACTCTGGATCGTCAGTCTCCAGCTGTTGATCCCGAATTTGCAGCCAAACACGTGCCAGAGGCTGCCGCGAAAGTTTTTGCATCGTGCGCAAAAACCTGACTTCGAGATTGTCTGGGTAGAGTCGCCCCAAACGATACGTCAACACGTTCGCCAATTGCGTTCCGCCAAGACAGTCAGCGATTCGCAACGCCAATAGGCCTCCTTCGCAACCCGGCCATTGCAGCAGGTCATCACCAAGCTGTGACTTCACATATTCATAATTATCAAGATACAAACCCTGATCCGCTAAACGACGCATTTCGGCGCGTATGACAGTGAAATCAATGGTTTGATCGACGTGACGATCGAGTAGACTTTCGCTTTCGAATTGCATCATGCGAACCCAGACTGTGATGAGCTTGCCCAGTCAAAATTATGACGGAGCAAACGATGATACCAGTTTGGATCTCACGACAGTGCGGCGGCGGGTGGGTTCGCGACCCTTCTTTTATTTTTTTACTGACTAGAGCAATCAGCAAGGGAAATACCGTGTGCAGTCTCTCGAACGCAGCAGCGGACGGCCTCAGAAAAATCGAGCGAATTGCCCGCCCACTCACGTTGCTTCATCGCGCCATTTCCGTGCTGTGATAAGCGATGAAGAAATGACTCGACGCGATCAACGTCACCGGATTGTTTCAGCACCGGTGCGCACCAATCAAAGAGACGCCCGAGTAGACGGTGCGCATCAAGTGGCTTTTTTTCGACAGGGTCAATCAATTTTTCCGAAACACCATAGCGAGCTGCCTGCCACATCGCGTGGCGGAGCAATTGGTTACAGATAGGCTCCTGTGTGACGCGATCGTCCATGTCGACTTGAGTCTGCATCACTATCGCTCGTATCAGTCCGACATACGCTACAACGTCCTCAACGTGCAGCATCACATCCGCGACACGGAACTCGATCGTCGGAATTTTTTCAGGCAGACGAACATCCCAGTAGATGAAACTCTCGTCTGCAATCGCGCCGACTTGGATCAAGTCAGCAATCGTTTCTTGGTAGTCGGCGTAACTTTGAAAATGCGGTGGTGGGCCTGCCATCGGCCACTGTGCCCATAACTCACGTCGATAGCTGGCATACCCTGTATCGTGGCCGTCCCAAAAAGGACTGTTCGCGGTGATCGCGAGCAGCGCTGGCAACCAACGACGCGCTCGGTTCATCACCTCCAGCCCAAGCACGCGATCGGGCATCGAAACGTGAACGTGACAACCGAAGATAAACAGATCACGTGCCAGCTGCTGGTACTGCTGCGTCATCCGGTTGTAGCGTTCTTTGGGCGTGATGTCGTCGGTGTGCGGCAGCGGCAGTGGATTGGTACCGGCTGCCGATAATGCCGCACCTGTTTGCATCGCGGCCCGCGAGAGCGCCTGTCGGGTATCGACCAATGATTGCTGTGCTTCATCCAGCGTGTGGCAGATCGGAGACGCCATCTCGATCTGCGAAAGATGCAGTTCATGCTGGATCTCTGCGGTCACCTTGCCGTTTAAGCGACGCATCACACGTTTGCAGTCTGCCCGCATCGCTCCCGAATTTGGATCTACGAGCTGATACTCTTCTTCGACGCCGACGGCTGGGATGTCCATAGCAATGGTGATTTCGGGGAAGCGAATGGTCCTGCGATTTCATCCACCGAGGTGCACGTTATGTGCCAAAGGCGACCGGCGTGAGAAAGGCTACTAGGGCAGCGTCCATTACAGAATGACGCGAGCGAATCAGCACACGTCTAAGAACGTGCGCCGGCGACTTCAGCCGCCTTGTAGACAATCCGAGATTTGCGAAACCCCATTCGCTCGTACAGTCGTACCGCACCCGTGTTTTCGGTCGTGACTTCCAGGTGCATTTTTTCAAGACCGACGCTCGCGAAGCCAGACGCGGCCTTGGCCAGCAAGATACTGCCGAGCCCCTTCCCGCGATGCAGCGGGGACACCCCCAGATTCTGAACTGCTCCCCAGCCGTCGCTCGACAAACCCTGGATCGTTCCGACGGGCAGCTTGCAAATCGATCCCGTTGTCGGATCTTGTTCCAGATGCCTGATCAGCCAAGTAGCCTGGGGGACGAAGTCGTGCCGGCTGGTGATGTCGCGCATCAGCTTCAAACATCCGTCGCGACGGGCCAAACATGGAAACACATCGGCGTCCAGCTCGTATCGGAAGCTGTTGTACTTGGCAATCGCATGCTCACGCAGCTGGTCAGCGGCAAACGCCACCAACTCATACTCGGCCGGAACCATAGGCTCATCGCTTCGCAAATTGCGAAGGTCGAACTCCATCCGGTATCGCTTGAAATATGTCATCCCCATAGCAGGCAATTTTACCACGCGTTTACCGGTCATGCCCTCTTCGCCTAAACTTTAGCGGATCGGAACAACGTGACAAATCGTTCCGATTCAGCTTTTGACGCACACCTGATCCGCATGCCTGACTCGATCGTTTCAACTTACCCATCACTGATCGACAAAACCATCGTCCTGACCGGTGCAACCGCATCGGGCAAGAGCTCCTTGGCGATCGAACTCGCCAAGCGACTCGGTGGCGAAATATTGTCACTCGATTCCATCGCCGTTTACCGCCAGATGGAAATTGGGACTGCTAAACCGACACCCGAGGACCGCCAACAGGTTCCCCACCACCTGCTGGATTTGGCCGATCCGGATGAAGATTTTTCGGTGGCGTGCTACCTGGATGCCGCTCACCAATGTGTCCAAGAGATCCTGGACCGGTCTGCGGTACCGATCTTTGTCGGCGGCACACCGATGTTCCTCAAAGCGATCTTGCGCGGCTTCGATCCCGGCCCGCCGCCAGATTGGGCGTTTCGTGAAGCGGTCGAAAAAGACGTCGAACGATTTGGCGTCGAACCACTTCGCACCCGGCTTCAACAGGTCGACCCGTTGTCAGCGAGTCGCATCGCCCCGAACGATGTGCGGCGAATGATCCGTGCCTTAGAAGTCGCCAAAGCCACTGGATTCCCGCTCAGCCACCGCCAAGTCCAATTCGATCAACAAACGCATGCTGACGCCTGCAAGGTCTTCGCGATCCAGCACCCGCGTGCCCAACTGCATCAGCGGATCAATCAACGCGTCAATGAGATGTTCCGAATCGGACTGGTCGACGAAGTAAGGCGACTGCTCAGCGACCATGGCGAGCTTTCACGCACCGCCGCACAAGCAGTCGGATATCGTGAAGTCATCGAGTGGATTCGCGGTGGGGAGTCTACGCCGATCGAGACAGTGATCGAAGAAGTCGCCGCCCACACTCGGCAGCTTGCCCGCCGGCAGGAAACGTGGTTCCGATCCTTTTCCGAAATCACGACCGTACAAGTTGCTGACTTCGAAGGTTTCGACGCAATCCTTGAATGGCTGGTCGAACGAGTCAGCGGCTAGCTCTCCGGCTGTGCCACGATTTGCGATTCGTACTCACGCGAATGCTCGACGGACTGACCCGTTAAATGCGAGACAATCTTGTCGACATGGTCGTGACAGTTCTCCAGAAACGTCTTGTACTTGCTGGTTTGCGAACCGGCGACCGCGGTCCCGGCAACATAGATTCCAGGAACGTTGGTCTGCATCGTTTCCGGGTCATACTCAGGGCGTTTCACTTCATCGAGCAAGTGAATGCCGGCGGACGTCAGCAACGTTTTATCTTGCGAGTATCCGATCAAGCTCAGCACGTCGTCGGCGGGAACTTCGATCAATGCGTCGTCTGACTTTCGCCGCAGGCTGACCGTTCGCGATGAGATCTGCACTGCTTCGGTACCGACGAAGTTTTCGATGCGGCCAGCTTTCAGCAAGCCTTTGATTTCCGGCAACAACCAATACTTGATGCCGTCTTCTGGTAACTCGTCGCCACGATAGCTGAGCGAAACATGCGCACCGGCATGATGTAATCGCAGCGCCGCTTCGATTGCACTGTTGCGTCCACCGATGATTAGAACGCGACGGCCAAAGTACCGATGCGTTTCTCGTAGATAGCCATCAACGTGCGGCAGGTCTTCGCCGGGGATGCCAAGCTTGCGTGGGTGATCGGTTCCGCCAACGGCCAGCACAACCGCACGGGCATTCCAAGGCGTGACATTGCCAGACGGTTTGGTCGTGACACAAAATCCGTCGCCTGACGCTTGCACATCAACGACCGGGCAATACGGGTGGACGTTCAAATCGAACTGCGTCACCACGCCTCGCAGGTACATCAGGTATTCTTCACGCGTCGCCTTAGATTGATCCGTTGTCAACAAGGGCACGCCTGCGATCGCGATCCGCTCGTTGCTGCTGAACCAACGCGTCTGAGGTGCCCACCACGCGATCGTTTGCCCGATCGGGCCCGCATCGAAAACCACGGAGTCCACACCGGCCTTTTTCAAAGCGACGGCAAGCTCGAGCCCAATCGGCCCGGCACCGACGATCGCGACTTCTGTTGATTGGGCGGGCTCGTTTGAAGGGCTCATGGCTTTGGATATCGCGTTGGGCGAGTGGGTTAGGTTGTCTGTTGCTCTGTTGGCATCTTACGCGTGGTGTCGATCCCCAAGCCGGCCGCGGCATCTCGGTCGAGGACGACAGTAACGGCAGGGTGCTCACGCAGGAAGCTAGCAGGGACATCTGCACTGACTTCGCCAAGCAACATTGCGTTCACGGCATCGACTTTGCCGCTGCCCATTGCCAACAAAACAATCTGTTTGGCTTTCAGAATGGTCGCGATGCCCATCGTGATCGCCTGCCGTGGAACCTCATCGGCTGAGCTAAAAAATCTCGCGTTCTGTTCAATGGTATTTCCAGCCAAATCGACCAATCGAGTCTTGGTTTGCGAATCGGAACCGGGTTCATTGAACGCGATATGCCCGTTGTGCCCGATTCCCAGAAGCTGCAAATCAATGCCGCCATGGCGATCGATCATTGCTTCGTACTGTGAGCAATGTTCGGCGATGTTGTCAGCCAGTCCATCGGGGACGTATGTCTGCTCAATCGGCACGTCGATTTTGGAGAACAAGTTGTCGTTCATGAACGAGCGATAACTTTGCGGGTGGTCTGCCGCCAAGCCAACGTATTCGTCCAGATTGAACGTCGTCGCGTTTTGAAAACTGCATTGACCGCTTTGGTTCATCGCGATCAATGACTGGTACGTCATCAGTGGCGTACCACCGGTTGCCAACCCCAGCACGCATCGCGGATTCGCATTGAGCTGATTGGCGATCAGCTTTGCTGTGGCTTCGGAAGCTGCCTCCGCGGTATCACAAACCAGGACGGAGATGCCGTTGATGGTGGTGCTTACGCCCATTGGTTCTCTGCGAGTTCAGCCGTTTCGAGCAACAGATCGGCCCAGTGCTTCCCGGTCGGCAGCTTTTCTGCGAGCAGTTCACGGAGGTCTGGGCGGACGAACAAACGCACTCGCTTGACGTGATGATCAAACTGGCGTTCGGCAAGGACAGCGGCAACAGGTGAAGCGTCGCCGAGCCGCGATGGAGTACCGTCGTGGTGAATGACAACGGTGTTGATGTCGACTTCCAATTTGACCGGTGGCGCATCGATCAAGATGTCTGCCGGCGCGACGGGCACGTTGTATTGTTTCGACAGCCGCTCGGCGAGTTCTTCGGCCAACGTGACCAGCCACCAGTGCGGACGGTGTGCCAAAGTTTGATGCACCTCTCCGCCGTTGATGACACTGAATTCGACAACGCGTTTGAAAAGCTGGCGACGAGAACCGAACAAGCCTTCGACCATTGGTTCGGCCAAGCTTCCCGCAGCGGTCCGGCGAAGCTGCGCGATCCATTCCGCATCGCCGAGCTTTAGCGAAGCGGACAAGTCCAACCGGTGACGCAGCAGAAATACGCTGCGTTGCAACATCGCTGTCGCGGCCCGAACGGCGTGATGCCAATAAACTTCGCTGAACATGATGTATCGGGCGAAGACCATCATTTCGGCCGCGGTACGTCCTTTCTCGCCGACCGCCAAACGGTGCGATTGAGGATCAACGACCAACGATGAAATCAGTCGACCGGAATCGAAGTTGCGACCATACTCGACGCCGCAGTGCAGACTGTCACGCTGCAGGTAGTCGAGCTTGTCGATATCGACAGGTCCACTCAGACAGCTTTGCAAGAATCGTTCGACGGGCTTGGCGGAATCGGCGCCGACTAAAAGCGAGACCACGTCATCGGGCGAACAACGCCAATCGCTTTCGATCAAGGATGCAATTTCGCCGCTCAGGATGATACCACGTGCACGTTCTTCGTGACGTGCGACGTCGTCCAGCATCATGTCTTCGATGCAATGACAAAACGGCCAATGCCCGACATCGTGCAAAAGTGCTGCCAAGACAAATGCGTCACTGTTTGCATCATCTAGCAGCGCGGCGCCACGATCGTCGGCTGAAAAACGTGCCAAGAATTTCAGCGCGTTGTGGTAAACGCCTAGCGTGTGCTCCAAACGCGAGTGCGTCGCACCGGGATAGACGCGAGAGACCAAACCAAGTTGGCTAATCCCGGCCAGTCGATGCATCGAGGCAGTGTCGAGCAGACGACGGACTCGATCAGAGAGCGGAACGGAATCAGAGGGCGGTATCCGAATCAAGGACCCCGAACCTGCACCGGCTTGGTGAAGGAGATCGATTTCGGGAAGGCGAATCACAGGCGAGTTGCGGTAGGGGGAATCGGGCGGGGAGACTCAAAAAATCCCTGATGATTGGGCGAGGCGGATTCGCTGACAAGCTGCACCAAATCACGGTCGTCGTCTTCGTCGAGATCTGTCTCCACTCCCGCCAATGTAACGCCACTGACAAACGCCAGTAAGACGATTGAAACAAAGTACATTCCGGCATGGACCACGCCGTTGAAGTATTCGAGTTCAAAGGTTGCCGCGGATGCCAGCCCCCCGAGTGCGATCATTACGCACAGTGTCACTCCAAAAACGGCCCACGACATTTCGTTGATCTGATCGAGTTCAAAGACATAGGTGGGCACAAACGCGTACACGCACCAGATCAGTGGAAAGATCGCAGAACAGACCAGCACGCGATTTCGAAGCTCGGGTCCGACGTAGGGCTCGCGTTCTTGGTCATAAAGAAAGGAGTAGCCAGCCCAGATCAGTGGCGGTGCGGCGATAAAGAGCGCGACCAGCTTTGCCGCCAGTGGAACGCCATCGGGATGTGTGAAGCGGAACACAACGGCCAACCCGAAAACTGCCACGATGGAGCCAATCGTGATCAGCAGTCCGGTGCGGGTGACGTCCGTTTCTTTGCGGGTGATCGGCTTGAGAACGCTTTCGCCCTTGCTGTCCTTGGGCGAATCGTCCTGGGGGGCGTGGATGACGACTTGTTCATCGAGCGCCGGGATTTCGATCGGCTTCTTACAATTGGGGCAGGGGCCCGTTTTGCCGGCGAACTTGTCGCTTACTTGGAATCGTTTCAGGCAATGTCGGCAAGTGACTTGGATCGGCATGAATCGGGGCCGCTACCTAGAGTTTGAACCGGGGCCGTTGGAACAGGCATCGGTTTCGGGGGCGTTGAGGATGACCGGAGACACCCCGCTGAAATCTGCGTGGAATCTGTCATGATGTACGGACAGTTTGTCACGCCCGGCCAGCACTTTGCAACCCATCGGGCACCCACCCTGATGGCGGTGGCCCAGCGGTGTCGGCAAAGCCACTCGATCTAAATTCTTGCGACCGCACTGACATATGCCTGACGAAGCGACTCCCGACCCCGTCATCCAGCCGCCGATTTCCGAGGGCTCGCCCTCAGAACCCCCTGCCGCCCGTGAGGTCGAAACCGTTTCAGCGGATCGGGCAAACCCCGTCGCCCACGTCGTTCTTTACCAGCCAGAGATTCCTCCCAACACCGGTAACATTGGCCGTTCGTGTGTTGCCGTCGGCGCGAAGCTTTGGATCGTTCGACCGGCGGCGTTTGATTACAGCGAGAAACGGGTTCGGCGGGCTGGGCTGGATTACTGGCAGCACCTTGATTTTGATGACGCCGAAAACTGGGGGGAACTGGTGCAAAAGCTGCCGGCGACGAACATCTACTTTTTCTCGCGATTCGCCGAACGCACGATTTGGGACGTGGAGTTTCAGCACGGGGACTGCTTTGTGTTTGGCAGCGAATCGAAAGGCTTGCCGAGAGAGATCGTGCAGCCGGGCAACCCACAGGCGTTGCGACTTCCGACGACCAAGGTGGTGCGAAGTTTGAATCTGGCAACAACGGCGGGAATTGTGCTGTTCGAGCAGCAGCGACAATTACACCAGCGAGCCCAACAGGCAGGCAACTCTTAGGCGAAGTGCTTATCGAGCTAGCATGGCTCCAGGGTGATCACGGACGCTGCTGCGTTGTCGCCACACCCTCGCTGGTGGCGAGTAGCCTGTACAAAACCTTCTCTGAACATTTAGCGAGGGAGTGGCTCTCACGATGAGACGTGAGACGTCACGTTGATGGCGGCGTACAGAAATCCCAAAAGTCGGATTTGGCGCCGGGTCCGTCAACGTTGTATGAGGAGAGGTCAGAACGTTTCTCAGAGCGAGAAAACCTGGGTGGACTACGTCTGGTGTGCTTCAAATTTAAAGATGTTGTCACCAAGTAAGAATTGGAACGAATCTTGCTAGGAGAAGCGATCCGATAAAGGGTTATCTTCCTCCAATTCCATCAATGAGGCCAACGATGGTTACCTTGACTCCACAAACTGCAGCAACCAGCGCCGCTACCGCCGAGATCGTGATTCAAACTGTTCATGGGAACATGATGTCCATTTCGGTTGCAATGTTGCAGCAGATTGGGATTGGTCGTGGAACGAGCACGTTGCAGACGACGCGTGCAAATGCCGTCGCCAGCAAGTGATTGCGGATTAACCAGAAGCGGGCCAGGGCGATGCCCCCGCAAAACAACCGCCAAAGCAAATCGGCCTGATGCACTAGGGCTGGCCGATTGAGCCCGAGGTCTTGATTCCTAGAGTCGACCGACGGCGAGCAAGCAAAACGACCAAACATTGCTCTCCCCGAGCAACAACCGTCTCCCGAAAGGTGCCACCCACCTTCCGTCTTCTGATGGCACAGCCTCATCTTAGAAAGTGCCACCCACCTAACTGCGACCTGTCATCGCGCAAGTCTCTCTGATTGGTGCCCGACACTTTCCTGCCTTCGCACTGTTTGCTGGCAACCACATTCGGTGCCACCCACCTTTCAGAAAGCATTGGTTGGCTAGCAAATCAAAGCGGAACCGGCAAAGTGTCCAGCTTAGAAGGTTGTCGATTTTTGCTTATTCTGAACGGACTCGATCCATAAAGTGCCTGGCACCTATTGGTTGGTCGGAATTGCTAGTGCTGCAACATCGTGGCTTGAACGTCCGTATAATCGACGGTGCATTTCGCGATTGATTAGGTCTCACCGGAAGAAGCACATCGGACATGGCAGGGCGTTCGCAATCCAACAGCAGCTCTTGGCTGCTTGTCGAAGAACACTTCGAAACCGGTGCCCCCGCCTTCGTTGATGAACTCTGTCGCTGCGACGACGCCGAGAAGCTCGGCAACTTTGCAAGCCGCTGGCTGAGCGATCGTCGCCCTGAATCGCGTGAATTCCTCAGTCGATACCTCGACCAGCCACTCAATCACGCCCGCCACGAAGCTCTGGTCAAACGGCTATTTAAGTTGGCCGAAAAAGCTGAGGACGACAAAGTAATGGCGTGGATGATGGTCGCGTTTGATCGTTCCATTCGTCGCCAGATTCGGAAAACCCACCAATACGACTGGCAATCCAGAGAAAGCTGGGAAGAAGAAAGACTCGTCGCGCCTCCAGATTCCGCACTGCCTCGCGACCCGCGCATCTTGAAATGGATGCGCAATCTTGAGGAACGACGACTCTTCAGCTTGAAAACACGTCGGTACCTCAGACGTCGGAGCTGGCGTTACTTCCGAAACCTCGGTAATACGGATCCCGTTCGCTACATCAAAGCGATTTCAGTCGCACTTGACCGCTATCGCGACGACGACGTCGGAGATGGTGTTGCGTTGCTAGACAACTGGGGCATGATCCATGCAATGTTTCATCACAGCAAGCTACTCCAATCGCCGCCAGTAGGTTGGACCTTGGCCGAAGACGCCTCGCTCGCCGATTTGTCCGCCGCACCAGCATTCCCAACGGCTTGGAAGACCAACGCACAACCGCTGCTCAGATTATTAACCACCGCACAATGCCGTCCCGTACGCCAATGGTGCATCGCTTTATTGCGAGCGGATCATGCCGACGCAATTCAGTTGATCGACATTGGCACCCTAATTAGTTGGCTTGCGAGTGAACAAACGGAACTCGCTGAATTCGCGATCGAATCACTGCAAGTCGGCGCGTCCGCTGCAAAATTCAAGGACGAACACTGGCTAGCCCTGCTGTCAAGCCACAACCCGGCGGTAATCGCAAGCCTCTGTAACTTGGCAAGAGAACACCTTGCCCCAGACCGACTGACCCTCGATCAAATCGTTTCGCTAGCGGTCCAGCCATCAGCACTCGTCGCCCGCTTAGCCAACGAGTGGCTCCAGACACGTACCCTGTCGACTCGTTCGGAATGCCTGGATGCATTCAACGTTTGCGAGGCCCGCTCAGAAAGCACCCGCGAAACGCTTGTCGCGACCGCAATAGGCATGGTAGCGGCCTCGCCTGCGTTTACTCCCGAACTCGCGTTAGAGCCACTCGACAGCCGATACTCCGACGTACGAAAGCAAGGTTGGCAATGGTTGATCTCAGACGCTCGCTTGACCAACGAAACTCTTCTTTGGCAGCGTCTGATCGAATCGCCCTATGACAACATTCAACTGCCGCTCGCTGAATTGCTCGAGCAACAGTTGCTCGAAAGCAAGCTTTCGTCACGAGACATCGGCAATGGGCTGATTGCATCGACACTCGACGATCACGAACTACAACGACTTTGGGCAGCAGTCCTGCTCAATACGCGTCGTGGAAGTCGGCGAAAACCCGGCGTTATTCTTCAAGTGATCAATCACCTGATGGCGTCACCCGATCAAGCCGATCGTTTGGAACCACTGCTCGCCGTTGGCCTCAAGTCGATTCGCCGCCCCGAGTGGAAAGCAACCATCGCAGGCCTGACGCAACTTGCCGAGCGCCACCCGAATTTGCGAGAACGTTTCCAATCGGCTTTTGTTGAGCTGACGTTTTCGCCATGAAACGATATAACAGAAAACACTGAACCATCGGGAGGAGTGCGTCGTCGACCGAGACTAATTTGCTGTGGTGTTACGCCATGGTTTGAGATTGCTTCGCCATGCTTCCCCAAAGCCGTTGTTCGTTCGCCAGAGACTACACCGTAGCGGCGAACTGAAGCAACGAGGTTTACGCCGCTACGGTGTAGTCTCTGGCTTGGGTGAACGACCTTGGTCAACGCGTTGAAGTCGGTCGCACGAACACTCCTCCCGTGTTTTTTAATCACGATGGATCTATCAGTACGCTATCGCCAGCGAAGCCAAATTAGCCGCGGACCTTCAGGCCTCGCGATCGCGTTGGCACCGAATCTGCGCCGTGATCGCGTCAGCTTTCGGGGACAACTGACCGATCCTCTTTCGTTTCGTGAAGCGATTGGCGCGTTGCACGATATCGTGATCAGCGACCTGCGTTTCCAACCACGAGATCGCTCGGCGTACGAAGCCTATCAGGTCGCCGAACGGGAACGCGAAAATCAACTTCGCCGACGGACGTACCAAAGCCGACTTGGCGAACTGCGCGACCATCAAATCGAACCGATGCCGGATGGGCTGGAAACCGAATTCCAATCGATGCGTAAAAAGTACTGGCGAACGCGGATGAAGTACTCCGCGCATTTGCTGTTGCACGACCGGGAAATGTGGCGGCACTTGATGCCATGTGACCCTGTCGTCACGGTCGCGCCCGACGTTTTGCTGTTCGAGTGTTTTAGTGCTGACGAATCGAGTTACGGTTGCTTATCGGTTGATCGCGAGGCATTCCAATCCGAATCAGATGTAGCGATCGGCACGACCAACGTCGACTACTCGTGGCAACTCTACGAACATTTTCAAACACTGCGTAGTTATCGGCAAACGAGTTTTGTAATCGACCCGCAGGGCTTTTCCGCTACGACCGAATCGGCTGGTGGTCACTACGAAGAAAAAATTGATCTACCCGATGGATGGCTGCGCGGCTTCATGCAACTTCAGTCAGCAATGAGTCTACCAATGCGAAGAGTCGAAATCGGTCGTGAAGCACTTTATAACGTGCTGGCCTACCTTCGACGACATCGTGCGAAACGAAGCCCACGGGCGATACGAATCGAATGTCACCGTGGACAAGTTGCTCGACTAGTCTTGGAGCCCTGGGAAAAAGCGATCCAGCTTCCCCCGCAATCAGAAAACTTTACACAAAGTCTTTCGGTGCGGTTATGGGGACGTGATCGCCTTCACGTTTTGTCTCGATTGTTGCCGATCACCGACTCCGCTGAACTCTATGTGTCCGGATCAGGACTGCCTAGTTTTTGGGTGATCCGGATGGGCGCAATGCGACTGACATTGGCATTGAGCGGATGGACGACGAACGACTGGACGAAGTCGTCGGCACTGTCACAACTCGCCGCTCCAGTGGATCTAAGCGATGCGATGTTGACTCATATCGCTGCGGCATTCAAAGACTCTCCGTCACAAACCTTTGAACGCTTGTGTCAAACGATTCCAACGCGACCAGTCGAAATCGCTGCCGGGTTGAATCGATTAGCGCTGCTCGGCCAAGTGATCCACGACTTGCCTGCCAAGACCTATCGCTGGCGACAAGTGATGCCGGCTCCACTGACGTTCGAACAGCTAGGCGGGGACGATCCAGAGACGGATGCGGCGAAACGACTAGTGGCTCAGAATCGCATTAAAATCTCGCGAGATCAAACGACGGATTCAGGACTTCGGATCATGGAAGGAACGATTGAAGGGAGGGAAGTCGGTGCAGTCATCGATGGCGACGGACGGATAACTCGCGGAAATTGTACGTGCCCACACCACTTTAAAAATGCTTTGCGGCAAGGCCCGTGTCGACACTTGCAAGCGCTTCGCGGTTCGTTGCTCAACGAATCTGCGGTCGATTCAGTCGAAAGTTGGTACCAACGGTTTTGGAGCTAGGTGTCGATGGCTGATAAAGCAACCACCGAAGCTGTCGAACGCTTTGTGATCGAATTGGTCAACTGCGACGAAGCGTTCACGGCGGCTGACGTGACTCTGGGAGCTCGCGCGGCGGGCATTCAGGTTCACTACAGCGACTCACGCAACATTCTGCACGACTTACATCGTCGCGGTATTCTTGGAACTAGCTACCAGCGTTCTTCGGTCCAGCTCACCGATGGAACAAAACCTTTTGTCTATCATCCGGTTGGTTTCACGGCGAATCACTATCGCTCCAATCAATCCTCGCTCATGGCGAGCGATCACCCCGACCAAGTTAGCCAACCCAAGCCAGGCTTGCTTGCCAGGCTAAAGCAATTCCTTTTAGGACGAGGCGATTCGGATCGATCCGACAGTTCGAAAGATGCCAGGAGTTTAGCCAATCAGGCCCCAGCAACTCAGGCGACTCGTGCGGCTCAGCGCAAAAACGTCACGCTGAATTTGAATGCCCCATCGCTTCTTCCGATTAGCCGGAAAGAGTTGCTCGCAGGCGCGAAGTCAATCAACCTTTGGTCTAGCCCGTGGTTCGGTCGGCGTGATGTGATTCCGCCGATCGATGATCCACGCACGTTATTGATTGATCGGGCAATGATCACTGCAGGGTTGATAACGCCAGAAGAACTGGCCCGGATCCATGAGGTCGGTGCTCAGATGGATCGCTACCGGCCTGACGAGTTGCTGATGCGGCACCAAGCGAATCGTGCAGGGCGGGATGCGGTTGCAGAAGACCGGCGTGCGAAAGCAGAACGAAAAGCTGCAAAGAAAGCTGAGTCGGAAGCCAAGCGCCAGCGACGAAGAGAAGAAATCGAAATACGTCGCGCGACACGAATCGATTTTTTGGGTCGCCGCGTTTCGACAAAACTGCATCTGTGCGAAAGCGACGAAGAACGTTTGAATGCGGCCGGCCTACCGATATTGCATACGACGACTGAACTTGCCGATGCGATGGGGATTCAGCTCAGCCAACTGCGATGGCTAGCCTTTCATGATGACGTTGCATCATCGACTCACTACGTCGAATTTGACATCCCCAAACGTGCCGGCGGTGTTCGGCGACTGTCTGCACCGCTGCCGCGACTCGCTGAAGCACAACGATGGATCTACTCTCAGATTCTACGTGGGATGCCTGTCGACGACTGCGTTCATGGCTTTGTGCCAGGACGTGGTACAGCGACCGGTGCGGCACCACATGTTGGGCAGGACGTCATCCTTAATATGGACCTGGAAGACTTCTTCCCGTCGATTGGGTTTGCACGGATTCGACATACTTTTGAGCGGCTTGGATACTCACCGGCAGTTTCAACGGTACTCGGACTGATCTGTACCGAAGCGCCGCGACGGAAAGTGAGTTTCCAAGGGGCGACGTACTATGTCGCCACTGGGCAACGGGTGCTGCCGCAAGGAGCATGCACGAGCCCCGCGTTGTCCAACTTGGTCGCAGGCAAACTGGACCGGCGTATTCTTGGGTTTGCAAAGTGCATTGGGGCGACGTACACGCGTTACGCGGATGACTTGACACTTTCCGGCGGGCAGGATTTGGCAAATCGAATTGGCTACACGATTGCCAAGATTCGTCATATCAGCGAGGACGAAGGCTTCCGGGTGAAGCCGTCGAAGACTCGTGTGCTGCGTCAGAATACAGCGCAAAAGGTGACGAGTTTGGTCGTGAATTCAAAGCCGGGAGTTGGCCGCAAGAAGCTGAGACAGCTACGGGCAATCTTGCACAATGCATCACAAACGGGACTCCAAGCTCAAAACCGCAATAGCCATCCCAACTTTCGGGCTTCACTTGAAGGCATGATTGCTTACATCGGCATGACGCATCCGGAGAAAGCAAGCGAATTGAAAGCGAAATTAAAGACAATCGGCGACTAGCGCCCGTCTTGCGTTAGGTGCCACCCACCTATCAACTCCAGAATGGTGCCACCCACCGTTCAGTTGACATCGAACACCCTACGCCTACGATAGCGACACCCCCCTGCATGGAGAGTGTGATGCCGCGGCCGAAGCGATGTGAACAATTCACCACAAGCGACATTTGTATAGTACACATCACTCAGCGTTGCGTTCGCCGCGCGTGGCTTGCCGGCTTCGATCAGGTCACTGGAATCGATTATTCGTTCCGCAAGGAATGGATCCGACGTCGGATGGAAGCTCTGGCGTCTGTCTTTGCGATCGACGTACTTTCGTATGCCATCATGAGCAACCACATGCATCAGATTCTGCGCAATCGCCCAGACGTCTGTGCAACATGGACCGACGAAGAGGTCGCAATCCGCTGGCTTCGAGTCTATCCAGGGAAGCGACTTGAAGAGCACCTTGCGGAGCCCAACGAAAATGATGTTAAAACGCTTGCGAGAAACAAGAAATTGATCGCCATAATCCGTGAACGGCTTTGCGATCTCTCATGGTTCATGAGGGCCCTCTCCGAACCGATTGCCCGGATGGCCAATAAGCAAGACGAATGCACGGGCAGTTTCTGGGAAGGACGGTTTAAAGCACAACGCATTGTCGACGAAGCAGCACTACTCGCCTGCAGCATGTACGTGGATCTGAACCCAGTACGCGCCGCGATCGCCGAAAACGTCGAGGACTTTCCACACACAAGCGCGTTTGATCGCATTAAATCTCGACGTGGCGCGGAGATTCCGTCGGCTGCTTTCGACCTCGTAGCAATTCGTACCGATGAAGCGGGTCGAAAGATTCGCGAAACAACGGTCGACACGTTACGCGCCGAGAAGAAACAGAAAAAGAAAAATCCAACTGGACGTCGAGTTCGGCGAGACGGATGGCTGAGTCCGATTCGACTAAAACCGGAAAAGCTAACCAACGATGCCGAAGTCCATGCGGACGGACTTCGAAGTAGCAATCGAGGTTTTTTGAGCGTCAACTGGGAAGCGTACTGGGAGTTACTCTGCTGGACCGCAAAGCAAAGCGTCGATGGCCTGTCAGCCGAGATCCCGAAATCACTTGTAACCGTCGTCGGCAAGCTTGGAATCGACGTCACCATGTGGCGTGATTTAGTTTGGCACTGGCCGAAATTTTTTGGGAAGTCAAGTTGCGTCGGACGCCCTGATGCAGTCAAAGAGCACGCCAGGCAAACAGGCCGCCGCCATCACCACGGGCAAGCAAGCTCAGCCTGCTGTTTCACCTAGCTTCTCAATCGGACGGCAAAACGAGACTCTGTGGCAATCCGGCCTGCCACACGCTTAGGTCGTTTGCCATGCGCGTCTCAATCGTTCGACTGCTGCCGCGATGCCGAAAACGGCTTCCCTGACAGTGTCTCCTCGGCCAATGCTGGCCTCGATCCGTCAAAAAACCGACTAGCCAAGCCCGTTTGTGGGCTAGAAGCAAGCCAAAAGGTGTCAGGCACCTATCTGGGGAGAGGAAAGGTGGGTGGCACCAATTGGAGGGAAAGAATTTGGCGTGTGTCTGGGCGGAACTTTACGGGTGAGCTACAGTTAAGGAGAAATCTGTTCCCAGACCATCGTGACTCTCGATCGACCTGCCATGGCAAACCTCCGGCTGACCAAACACAACATTGCGATGCTCGAATCTGCGATGACTTTGGTCAACGACATCAACGCCGACGCGCTGGTGCTGCTGCTGGAAGGGGCCAGCGATTGGGAACGGATCTCCGAAATGGTCCGGAAAAAAGGCTGTGAAAAGCCTCTGATCGTTGCCGTCGACTCGGTCGAAGAACTGCAAGGTGCCGCCGAAGCTGGCCTCAAGCCAATCGCGCTCAACAAAGAGAAAGCACCACTCTTAGAACGGCTCCAACACGCAATCCTCGAAGCTGCCGCCGACGAATTCATCAAACCCAACGACGAATTGGTCGCGATCTACGGCGGATTCACCTCCGGACGACTCGATTCGATCAGCCATCTTAAGCTCGATGAACGCATGCGGCGTTTGAGCACACGAGACCTGCAATCGCTCGAAAGCAGCGTCCCACTGAAAGTCCTCAAGGCCGTCGTTGACCTGGCCGTTCAAATCGGTGTCGAAGGACGCGAGGGTAAACCGTGCGGTGCACTTTTTGTTGTCGGAGACACCCGCAACGTGCTCAAACATGCCAACGAAAGCGGTGTGGACCCGTTCAAAGGCTACAACAAAAAAGCCCGGAATCTGCTCGACCCCAAAACCCAAGAAGACGCCAAAGAACTCGCCCAACTCGACGGCGCCTTCCTGATTACCGCCGACGGAACGATCGAACGTAGCCGTCAAATGCTGGAAGTCCTGCACGAAGACTTGAACATGTCCAAGGGACTGGGATCCCGGCACTGGGCCGCAGCAGCGATCACTCGCCGCACAAAAGCCATCGCGATCGTGGTCAGCCAGTCGACAGGAACCGTTCGCCTGTATCAAAATGGCTTCCTCAAGATGCAAATCGAACCGATGGACAAAGGCATCAAGTGGCAGGAGATCTCCTTCAAGCCCCCCACCGCTAGCGGCGACGACTGAATTCGCCGTGCGGTTGCTTCGGAGTACCCAATTCATCCGAAGCCGCCAATGTTGCTGGTCGGCCCCGCACGCCGCTGTGGCCTTGTCGTCTCGTTCGGTCATCTGCGTCCCAGCACCGAACACAGCACAAACCATTCACCGCACCGTCCGCCATCCCCCATGCCTCGCGACAACATCTACGCGTTGCCCCGAGATCAAGTCGGAAGCTTTCAGTTCGACGATCACGTCGCCGAAGTCTTCCCTGACATGATTTCTCGAAGCGTCCCCGGCTACACCTCGATCCTCTCCGTCATCGAACAACTTGCCGAACGCCTAGTCCAGCCCGCTTCCAATGTCTACGACCTCGGTTGCTCCCTCGGCGCTGCAACTACACTGATCCGCGGCAAAGCTCCTGCCGACGCGACGATCTACGCGATCGATAACTCCGAAGCAATGATCCGCCGCTTACGCGATCAACTTGCCGGCTACAGCCAAACAGACACCGCGTCGGTATCCGATCTCTGCGATGTCATCATTCAACAACAAGACCTCTGCGACACCGAGATGTCGAACGCGTCAATGGTCGTGTTGAATTTCACACTGCAATTCATCGCCGCCGAAAAGCGAACCGAACTGCTGTCACGATGCTTCGATGCGATGATCCCAGGCGGCGGTTTGGTACTGAGCGAAAAAATTTGCTTCGACGATCCGGCAGAACAGGATCTGCTCGCCGAGCTGCACCTGGATTTCAAACGAGCCTGCGGCTACAGCGAACTCGAGATCGCACAAAAGCGAACGTCTCTCGAAAACACACTGATCCCGGAAACCCTACAAACACACATCAGCCGTTTGCAACAAGCGGGTTTCCAAACCGTCACGCCATGGTTTCAGTGCTTTAATTTCGTTTCCATTTTGGCCATCAAGTCTCGATGAGTGATTCGTCCTGGTTCGATCGCAATGAGCTCGATCGATGGTTGCGCGAACAAGGCCAAACGTCGTTCGCCGACTTAATCGCTGAACGCTCCGCGCAGCAAATCGACCAGCCAACCAACGGTGACCTGAAACGCTGGATCAGCACCTTCAACGAACTGCCGTCGCCTGATCAATTCCACTTGGACCTATCCGACGACCGCGTCCGGGTTCTGCCAACCAACGAAAACGACGACGAAGCAGTCAACACAACAACCGCATCAGAAGCAATTCGAGAACAGCTGATGTGTTTTCACCCCTGGCGAAAAGGCCCGCTCGAATTCGCCGGGCACTTCATCGATACCGAATGGCGGTCCGATTGGAAGTACGAACGCATCCGATCCGGTGTCGACTTTCGAAACAAAAAAGTGCTCGATGTCGGCTGTGGAAACGGCTACTACGGTTGGAGAATGCTGGCTGACGGAGCAAGCTTCGTCCTCGGCTTCGACCCAATCTTGCGGTTCCTCGCCCAATTCGAAGTCTTCCGACGGTACGCCAAACCAGACTGCCCGCACCACGTCGTCCCGCTGATCGACGAAAACCTACCCGACAAATTGAACTTCTTCGACGTCGTCGTTTCCGCAGGTGTCTTGTATCACCGCACCAGCCCAATCGATCACCTCCGCAGCCTCGCGGGGGCACTCGCACCAGGCGGACAGTTGGTCCTGGAAACGATCGTCATCGAAGACGATTCGCCAAATGTGCTAGTCCCCGAAGACCGCTATGCACAAATGCGTAATGTCTGGTTCCTTCCGTCCGTACCGATGATTTTTCGCTGGCTACAGCGAACCGGATTCACCAACCCACGCTTGATCGACATCAGCACCACGACGTCCGAAGAGCAACGCACCACCGACTGGATGACGTTTCAATCCTTGCGTGACTTCATGGACCCAAACGATCCGACCAAAACAGTCGAAGGATACCCTGGACCGGTCCGCGCGATCGTCGTCGCCGATTGCCTTTGATCGCCAATCGAGTCCCGTTTTCGCTCATCCAAGCAAAACATGCGTGACACGCCGTCACGATTGCTCAGGCTTCAAGTTAGCCAGCGCAATTCGGCATAGCAAACGTTTGCCCGAATCTGCTACAGCCGACGATGGCACGCTTTCTAAAGGGAGTTGTCACCCCATCTCGCCGCCGCGTTTCCCCCCTCGCCGCGTGGTCACACGAAAGGATTCTTATCATGTCAAAGCACAGGATTCTGGGCTCGCTATTCGCTGTCTTGGTCATCGCCGGAGCTTCCGTGCTCTGCCTCGTCGACGCCTTTGCCGATCAATCGGTCCAACCGATCGAGCAATCCGAAGGCATGCTAATGCGTTCGAAACTAAAACGATCCCAAAGCGTTCTTGAAGGCCTATTGCGAAACGACTTCGCCGCGATCGCTCAAGGTGCCAACGAAATGAAACTGATCAGTGAAGCCGCGGAGTGGCCACGAGCACGCGACCAAGTTTATGAACACTTCAGCGCCGAATTCCGCCGTCAGTGTTCCGAACTCGAAGACTTGGCACAGAAAAAGAACCATCAAGGTGCCACGTTTACTTATTTGAGCATGACGAAACTGTGTATCGAGTGTCACAATTACGTGCGTGATTCACTTCGCGTTGCTGAACCCAATGGGCGAAGCGGGATACAATTAATTCCAGCCCAATGGCCCGAAAGCGGCCGCTGATCAAGACCGCATTTCCGAATCGGCGTTACACCCGCAGAGTATCGTTTGCTGATGACGTTGCTTTACCAAGACGATCGCTTTCGCCTTCATGACACCGGTCAGCATCCTGAATGCGCTGCCAGACTAGAGCCTGCCGGTGAATACCTGCGAACGCTGAGCGAACACGACGGTATCGTTCGTCCAGAATGGGAGCCGGCGACGGTTCAGCAGATCGGCTCCATTCACCAGCCGTACTACATCGAAAAGGTCAGTAACTTCGCTTCCCGTGGTGGAGGCAGGATCGAAACCGACACGGTCATGAGTGCTGAGTCCTACGATGTGGCTCGGCTTGCAACCGGGGCGGTTTGTGATGCGGTTGAGCAGATTTTTGCGGGTAATGATCAGCGTGCTTATTGCTTCATTCGGCCGCCTGGGCATCACGCACTTGCGGGTGCTCCCATGGGGTTTTGCTTGTTCAATAACATCGCGATTGGGGCACGCCTGGCGATTGATCATTTAAAGCTTGACCGAGTTATGATCGTGGACTGGGACGTCCATCATGGCAACGGAACACAAGACGTTTTCTGGGACGACGCTCAGGTCGCATTCTTCTCCATTCATCGCTGGCCATTTTATCCAGGGACGGGAGACGAAGATGAAACCGGAACCGGTGCGGGCTTAGGGACAACCATGAATGTCCCGATCGGATTCGGAACATCGCCGCAGTCTTACTTGGATCAATTCCGGCGTCATTTAGAACCATTTGCCCGTTCGTTTCAGCCACAACTGTTGCTCCTCAGTGCCGGGTTTGATTGTCACTACAACGATCCCGTCGGGTCCTTGGGCTTGGACGCGGAGCACTTCAAGGAGATGACGGAGTTTGTCGTTGGATTGGCAAACGAGCATTGCGATGGAAAGCTCGTTTCGGTTCAGGAAGGCGGCTACGATCCGCAGGCGATGCGTGATTGCGTCAAAGTCCATCTCGAAAACCTGGCGTTGTAAACGAGTGATCGGAATTCGTCGGCACTTCAAGCGGTACGGGTCCGCAGATTCGTTTTCTTGAAAAACGGAGTTTCTTTTCCCGTGAAGGGGTAACCTTATCGCTTTAGCTGCCATAGTAAGGCGATGACGGTTCCAAAAGACACGACCGACAGCAGGCGTCAATGCGCCCCTAAGTTAGCCACCGAGCCAGCAGTGGACGCTGATTTGGAGCGGGTGATCGTACGCGCCCGCGGCGGCGAAACGTCTGCTTATGAAGGCGTTGTACGCCAATTCGAGACTCGCTTGAGAGCTTGGCTCGCCGGGCAGGCACCGCCCGGGATCGACGTCGACGATATCGCTCAGCGTACTTTTGTTGCCGCTTATTCTCGTCTGGCTGATTACACGCCGGGAACTCGCTTTGAAGCTTGGTTGTTCGCGATCGCTCGCTATCAGTTGAAAACCGAGATGACTCGCCTGCGCCGAGTTGCAGACTATCACGCCCGCTACGCACCCGATCTTTTACAGCGAGAGCTAGAACGAAGAGCAAGTGGTCCGACAGAGTTTGAGATCGAACGGTTGGAGTCTTTGAAGACTTGCGTCAGTTCGCTAGCTGATCATTTGCGGCGATTTATTCGCTGGCGCTACGATGAAGAGATTTCATTAGAGGAAATGGCGAGTCGTAGTGGACGGTCGGTCGCCGCTGTGAAAAAGCAGCTTTGGCAAATCCGCCAGCGACTCCAGGAGTGTGTGGAGCAGCGTTCGCTGGCTAGCGAAGGTGACTCATGGGCTGGCGATGGAGGTGAACTCGGATGAGCGATGAACAGCGGTTCGCGGAACTGTGGACGGACTATCTCGAAGGTGAACTTGATGCGTCGTCGATGGGCGAACTGCGTCAATTGCTTGAATCGAACGACCAGCAATTGAGGCAAGCCGCCGATCTGTACCAGACCCATCGCCTACTGAATCTGGTTGGTAAGCAAGACAGCCTTGCCGACCAGCAAGACGACTTTGTTGAACAGGTGATGAAGCGATTGCCCCGTTCACCAGAACGTTTCGTCGACGATGTGATGGCAGGCGTTCAAGCGAATGCGTCAAATTCCGTTTCACCTGTGCCGGTGACAAGTCCCATCCCGCCGACGTTCCTGGCGTTGATTGCGGCGACGTTAATCGGAATCGTTTCTCTTCTGTATTGGCAAGCGTTTAACAGTGATGCAGGAAACCGCGTCGCCGTTTCTCAGAATAGAAATCAACGCAACTCGCAGATTGCGACCAACCAAATCGCGGCCGTTCGTTTTGCCAACCTTGCTCACGCAAAGTTCTTTGGCGAGTTGCTGCCGCCAGTTGATTCGGCTCTCGCACATCAACGCGATTATGTACTGATGACAGGCTTGGCTGAGGTTCATTTTCCAAGCGGTGCGGAGGCTATTGTCGAAGGCCCTGCCGTCTTTCGTGTCCTTTCTGACGAATGCTTGGGATTGGACGTTGGCAAATGCAGTGTGCACGCGCCCGATGGTGCAGAAGGATTTCGGATCGAAACACCGATGATGCGTGTTGTCGATCGCGGCACCCGTTTCACCATCAATGTTGGTGAGACAAGCGAAACGGAAGTGCACGTCGTGGAAGGTGCGGCAGATGTGTATGAAACGTCGACTGCGGCAACGCCTGCCGGTCATTCACAAGTGCATCTGACGGACGGCCAAGCCCAGCGGTTTGCCGCATTATCCGAATTCGGTGCGGACCCGATTGAGTACGATCCACGACTCTATCGGCGTGAATTGCCCGATCGTGTGATCAGCTACGATGCCAGTAAAAACAAAGCTGGGCATGCCGACCAGCTTGTCAGTGTCACGGTTCAACGTGGTGGTCAGATTCAATCAGTTCCGGTCGAGCAATTGATTCGCGCGAAAACGATTGCATTCAGTTCTCCGGAAGTAGGTGGATTTCTTTGTGGACCGGCAATGCTGCCAGGTGATCGTGCGTCGCTAACGTCGGACAACAGTTTGGTGACTGGTGTGATCAACCCCGGTGGTAGCAGAACGCCGTACAACTCCGATCCGGTGTTGGCTGGTGATGCCCCGACGCCTGGGATGGCGATTCAGTTTGATCGTCCGGTCGTCAATGGACCGGGCGATGACTTGGTCGTCTTCGACTTGCAGGCGTTTTCGAATCCGCCTGATGGAGACGCCTTTCATATAGGGCCACTAAGATTTCGCGACGGTTTAAAGGTGCAGACCATCACGTCATTCGATCTGACCTTGGAATCGCCGTCCGCCCATCCCCTCGCCGACTTTTATGTCCATATGTTTCCCGGGCCTGTTTCCTCGGTCGATGAAGTTCAGTCGACTGAAACCGTCGGACGCCGACAAACCATTCGATTCCGAGGATTGGTTGTCGGTGTCGATTTAACGGACTTGGGATTCGACGACGGTGAATCGGTTGATGGGCTATTTATCCAAGACGCTTTAGACGACGACCATCATATTGATCCGGTATTTATCGGTGGCCTTCCGCCGCTGCCGTAGTCACTTAAAACGAAAACATGGCGATCCAAAGCCAAGCAATACTGAGTAGAAAGAAACGGATTCACGCCCCTATGAACACTTCTTTGTTGCCAGTTAAGAAAACATCGTTGCGACTGTCCGTCTTGCTTGGGTTGTTCGGGCTTGGTGGGAGCGTTGGCGGATTTGCCGGGGCAACTGAATCGGCCGTCCCCGACGAAGTAAACGCAGCGCAGCACTTAGCGTTTTTTGAAAACAAAGTTCGTCCGCTGTTGGCGAGCAAATGTGTGCAGTGTCATGGTGAAGAACAACAAAAAGGTGAATTGCGTCTCGACTCGATCGACGCGATGACCCGCGGTGGCGAAAGTGGAGCGGCAGTCGTTCCGCACAAACCGCAGGAGAGTTTGCTGGTCGAAGCGATCAACTATGAATCTTTCGAGATGCCGCCAGAAAAGCAACTGAAGGCGGAAGAAATCGAAGTCTTGACCCAGTGGGTTAAACTCGGTGCCCCTTGGCCGCAGGCAGATTCTTCGCAGATTCGCGCAGCCGGAAAAACGTTTACCGACGAAGACCGCAACTGGTGGGCGATTCAGCCCGTTTCCGATCCGATGCCGGCAGGAAGTGATACGACACATCCACAGTGGGCCAATCAATGGGCCGAAAATTCAATCGATCATTTCGTCGCAAAGCGATTGGAACAAGCCGGATTGAAACCGGCCGCGCAAGCCGATCGCCACGAATTGGTCCGACGCGCTTACTTTGATTTGCATGGGCTTCCGCCTACACCGGAGCAAGTCGACGCATTTGTGAATGATCCGAAACCTGACGCATGGCCGCGTTTGGTCAAGCAGTTGCTGCAAAGTCCTCGCTACGGTGAGCGATGGGCACAGCATTGGTTGGACGTGATTCGATATGCGGAAAGCGACGGTTACCGGGAAGATGCGTTTCGCCCCGATGCAAGTGTCTTTCGCGACTACGTCATTCGTTCGTTCAACAATGACAAGCCCTTCGACCAGCTGATTCGCGAGCATATCGCTGGCGATGAGATTTCGCCGGATGATCCAGACGCGTTCATCGGAACCGCCTACCTGCGTCACGGTGTCTATGAGTGGAATCAACGTGACGCCCGAATGCACTGGGACCTGATCGTCAACGAAATGACTCGGGTGACCGGGGAAGCGTTCTTGGGCATCGGGATCGGATGCGCCCAGTGTCACGACCACAAGTTCGATCCGATCTTGCAGAAAGACTACTTTGGCTTGCAGGCGTTCCTGTCTTCGGTTTCATGGCCCATGGATAAGCCGCTTGCCGATGCCGAACAGATTCGACAACACAACGAGCAGCAAGCGATCTGGGAAAAAGCAACCAAGTCGATTCGTGACGAAATCCATGAATTAACAAAGGTGGCGATTCAGAAAGCACGTGATAACGCGGTCGTGCAATTCCCTGACGATGTCAAAGCGATCTATCACAAATCTGAATCCGAAAAGACGACTTATGACAAACAGTTGTCGTATCTAGTTGAACGGCAGGCAGCCAGAGCGGCACGCGGCGTCGACTTTGAAAAATCACTGAAAGGAAAGCCAGACGATCTAAAGCGATACAAAGAGCTTCAGGATGCACTGAAAGAATTCGATTCGATCAAGCCCAAAGAGTTGCCAACCGCATTTATCGCGGTCGATCATGGTCCTCAGCCAGCACCGACTTATCTGGTAACACGGACGTCGAAGACGGAAGTTCAACCCGCGTTCTTAGAACTGCTGGGGCAGGCACCGCCCGAGATCGAATCGCTTGAACATTCCACTGGTCGGCGAACAGCTTTGGCAAACTGGATCGCTGATTCGAAGAACCCGTTGTCGACGCGAGTGATCGTCAATCGCATTTGGCAACGGCACTTCGGTACCGGAATCGTGCCAACGCCAAATGATTTTGGAACGTTAGGTGAACTGCCAAGTCATCCCGAATTGCTGGATTGGTTAACCGTCCGCTTTTTGGAAGGTAAATGGAGGATCAAAGCAGTTCATGAGCTGATCATGATGAGTGCCACCTACCAGCAAACTTCGGCTCGTGAGCCTTCCGATGAAGAGTTGAAAGTAGATCCCAGCAATCGTTTGCTGTGGAGTTATCCACCGCAACGGCTGGATGCCGAACAGGTTCGTGACGCGATGTTGGCTGTTTCTGGTGAGTTAAAGCAGCGAGAGGGCGGTGCATCGGTTGCAGGTAGTTCTCCTTATCGAAGCGTCTTCGTCAAGAAACTTCGCAACAAACCAGACGAAATGCTAGGCGGGTTTGATGCGCCACTGGGATTCGAATCAGCGCCGGATCGCGTTTCCACAACAACTCCGCTGCAGTCTTTACTGTTGATCAACGGACAATGGAGTGTGCAACGCTCACAGGCTTTCGCCAAACGTTTGCTCGGACAGCAAAAGCAAGCGTCTCCAGAATTGATTCAAAGCGCTTACCGCCTAGTCTACGGTCGATCGGCGACGGATAGCGAAGTCAAAGCCGCCTTGGAGTTCATTGTATCTCAAGCGGTGTCGATTGAAGAGCATGCCCCGTTGACGGTTCCAAAACCAAAGTACCCGGACGAAAATGGGTTGCGGCCCATCACGCAGCACTTTGGCAATGTCGATCAAAGGTTGCTTGGCGACAAAGCATTGTGGATCCAGCCTGAAAGTCGGTTTGAGCGGCTAAGGTTGAAACAGTCTGAAGGCTTGGCAGATCAATTCACGGTTGAAGCGATCGTTTGTTTGGACCGCGTTTATTCCGACGCGAGTGTCAATACACTGCTGTCACGCTGGGATGGGAACCAATCCGTCGGCGGTTGGAACATTGGAATCACCAGCAAGAAGTCTGCCTACACGCCACAGAATTTCATCGTGCAATTGGTCGGTCGAACCTTTCAAGACGAGGCCAAATATGAAGTGGTGGCGTCAGGATTAAAATTCCCCTTGGGAAAACCAGTCTATATCGCTGCAGCAATCTCGGCGACCGCCAGTGGTGACAACCCAACGTCCGGTACCGTGACGTTCTACATGAAAGATCTGTCGGATCCGGATGCAACGCTTCAGTCTGCGACCGTCGAAACGGATATTGTCAGCCATGTTCAGAATCCAAAATTGGATGTGATCGCCGGTGGCAGGCAGTCCACTGGCCATCTGTGGGACGGTCAAATGGCAAGGCTGCTGGTTAGCGACGGAGTCCTGACTCAAGAACAATTGCTGGTCAATCAACCGGACTCGACTTTGGTACGGTTGTTGGACTGGAAGTTTTCAGGAACCAACGGCGAGCAACCGGCTCCCAATACCGTTTGGTATCGACCGGCTAAAAAGCAAGATAGTCACGGCTATTCGAGCAAGCTTCATGCGGCAGTCACTGATTTCTGCCACGCTCTGTTTAATTCAAATGAATTCCTTTACCTGCACTAGCGAAGCGGGAAGCCCGTTCCATCGTCTGTGTTCACGCGGTGCATCGATCCAACAATGACCGCCACAAGCTAACTCATTCGCTTCGTTCACCCGTATCGTCGCGATAAAAACTCCGGAAAGAATCGCTCTGGAAAGAATCTATGAGATGCAACAATATTGACAAGCTTCATTCCCGGCGTGAACTGCTGACTCGTGCCGGATGCGGGTTTGGTGCACTCGCCTATGAGGCAATGTCCGGCGAGCGTTTATTCGGTGCAGAGACCGCGAATCCGGCATCGCAAAAGATTACCAATCGATTAGGAACGGCCAAAAACGTCATTTGGCTGTTTATGGAAGGTGGCCCCAGTCACATCGATTTGTTTGACTACAAACCTGCTGTGAACGAATTGGCGGGCAAGTCATTGCCCGACAGTTTTGAGAAGCCCGTCTTAGCGATGGGCGAAATCAATGCGCCGATTTTGGAATGCAAGCGAAAATGGCAGCAGTGTGGCGAAAGCGGATTGTGGATCTCTGATTGGCTTCCACACCATCAACAAATCGCGGATGAACTGTGCGTGATTCGATCCTGTGTTTCGGACGGGATCAATCATGCCGGTGGCGTCTGTCAGATGAACACCGGAGCTGTCTTTGGGGGCAGGCCGTCGCTTGGAGCGTGGGTATCCTACGGTCTTGGTAACCCAACGGAAAGCTTGCCGACGTTTGTCGTCATGAAAGATAGCTCTTCAATGGTCGTCAACGGAGTACGAGCTTGGGGATCAGGGTTCATGCCATCGATGCACCAAGGCGTCCTGTTCGAAACGGGTGATGAGCCACTGCGTCACCTGAACAACCCTGCCGGAGTTTCGCAGCAACAGCAGCGTAGCAAGTTGGATTTCATTAACCAATTGAATCGCCAGCACTTTGAAGGTCGACATTCCAATACAGAGCTAGAAGCACGTATCCAGAGCTACGAACTGGCTGCCAAAATGCAGGCGGATGCCCCCGTCGCGATCGATATCGACAACGAACCCGAGCACATTCGTTCGATGTACGGATTGGATCAAAAGGAAACCGAAGTTTATGGACGTCAGTGTCTGCTAGCTCGGCGACTGGTCGAACGTGGAGTCCGGTTTGTGCAGTTGTATTCGGGAGCCGGGAGCAAGTGGGACAGCCACAGCAATATCGAATCGAACCATTCACGTTTGTGCGGAGGAGTCGACAAGCCGATTGCCGGTTTGATCGCAGACTTGAAGCAACGCGGGATGCTGGAAGATACGTTGGTCATCTGGGGCGGCGAGTTCGGACGAACGCCGATGAGCGAAAAGGGCAATGGCCGTGATCACAATCCGACCGGATTCACTATGTGGATGGCCGGCGGTGGTGTGAAGGCCGGTCAGGCTGTCGGCGCAACAGATGAACTGGGGTTGCATGCGGTGGAAGACCGACTGCACGTGCACGACATTCATGCGACGATCATGGGACTGTTGGGCATGGATCACAAAGAAGTCGTGTACATGCACAAAGGCCGTCCTGAACGAGTCGATCTCAATGAAGGTGAGTTCTACAAAGGGATACTCGCCAAGACGTAAACACAATAGACCTTCATCCAACCTCCCGCCTGCTGGCAAGCATCCCTCCCCGCCTTCCCACCAACTGACTGCCCAAGAAGATCCTGATTGCCCGATCACAAGTTCTTCCATCTGTTGAGGAGTCCACGGTTATGTCAATCAATCTTGTCGCCGTCTTGTTCGCCTTTGCAACGACTGTCGGTGAATCTCCTGTTGCCCAGTGGAGCTTCGATGGCGAGTCCGTTGAGTCGGTCAGCAACCATGGTGACGTTCGTCGTGACATCGCCGGGCCACGTCCTCCCGAATTTCCGGATCTTGCCGAAACGAATACTGCGATCGAAGTCAGTGCCTCTGCATATGTCTCGATCCCAGACGAAGGACCTGAAAGCCGATTTGATTTTGCCAACGGCGACGAACTGACATTGGAAGCCTGGGTCAATCCGCAGCGATCGGCCGAGGGACAACCGGTTTACATCATTGGCAAGGGGAGAACGGGTTCTGCAAAGTTCACGCGTGATAATCAGAACTGGGCGTTGCGGATTATCAATCGTAAAGGCAACGCACACATCAGCTTTCTCTTTGCGACAAAGTTGTCTGGTAGCGATCGACACTGGCACCGGTGGACGTCGAATCGAAGTTTTCCGATCGGTACCGGATGGCACCATGTAGGCGTCTCGTATCGGTTTGGGATGCCGGAATCGATCCGTGGCTGGGTCAATGGAAAGCCTACCGAAGGCAAGTGGGACATGGGAGGAATCACGACCGAACCGCCCATCAATGATGACGATGAAGTGCGTTTAGGCGTCAGCTACGCGGGCGGTCTGGATCAGATCATGATTCATCGAGAATTGCTTGACGATCAGACGATGCGGCAACGCTTCCATCGAGTTGGCGAGCCACGGGTTATCGAGCCACAACCCGAAGTCATGCCACGGATCGCATCGATCCCAAACGGAAAGGTGGTGGTTCAACTTTGCGAGCGATTGCCCGCGGTCGATCGCTGGTTGAATAAGGGCGAGCAATGGCCGGAGGAAGCATCACGTTGGTACGGTGAATCGTTTCTGCTTCCCCGCATTCCTTTGCATTTCGATTCTTGGGGAATACGTGACGCTTGGGGAGCTCCGTTGTTGTTGCGCATGGCGGGTGATGTCCAGTTGCCAACAGGAACTCACCAGTTCTTGATCCGATCGCGAGCGATGAGCCGACTTTGGATCGACGGTGAACTTGTGACTCGAACCGATTCCGTTTCTCGAAAGCCACCTGATGGCGAAGAACCTGTCACCCCGCGGGCCGAGCCACCGCTGCCCGGTGTTCGTCCGCACGGATACAAACAACAGGAGGCTTTTGGCGAGATCACGATCGATGGATCGTCGGGACAGCCTCTCAAGACATGCCGTGTGGTATTTGAAGTCATCGTCGGTGGCAGCGGGCATCGCACCGAAACAGGTGAAATCTGTGTCGCAATGCTGAATGCAGAAGGCGATGGCTATGACCTGTTGGCGACGACCGAGACGCATATTCCTTTGTCGAACGAAATTGTCGAACCACTGCTGGAACGAATCGAAACCGAATTAGTCGACTTCGATCAGCAAAGCCAGCACTTGGCTGCGAAGTCGCAGGATGAATTCTGGATCAAACGCCAACAGATCGCACATCAGTGGATCGAGTCAAATCGTCCCAAACGAGACCAGCAGCTTTCCAGTCATCCGATTGATCATTTCATCGAATCGAAAATCCGAAACCGTCGACAACGCCAAACCGATATCGATCCTGATCTAGCGAGTCACTTCAACGAAAACGTCCTTCCGATTTTGCGTGAGGAATGCTTCCGCTGTCATGGTGAAAAAGAAAAAGGTGGGCTACGTCTGAATTCGCGTGAAGAATCGCTGTTGGCAGGTGATTCTGAAATCCCCGCTGTCGTTCCAGGTGATGTCGAAGCGAGCGAATTGATTTCGCAAATCCGCTCGGGCAACATGCCACCGACCGAGGAAGGGCTTAATGCAGACCAAATCGCGACGTTGGAAACCTGGGTTAGCAACGGAGCGGTTTGGCCGAGTCCGCCCTTGGACGAGGAAGCGATCAAGATCCCCTCGGTCATTGACGATGCATCATTCTTACGGCGAGCTTACTTTGATTCCGTTGGTGTGCCGCCAACGGCTCAGGAAGTTAAAGCTTTCTTAACTGACACGTCAACCGACAAACGACAGCAGCTCATTGAGCGTTTGATTGAAGATCAACGATTCGCGGATCGGTGGGTCAGTTTTTGGATGGATCTTCTCGCCGAGAACCCTTCATTATTAAACGCATCGCTCAATAGCACCGGTCCGTTCCGTTGGTTTTTGTACGACTCACTTCGTGACAACAAGCCGATTGATCGCATGGTCACCGAATTGATCATGCTGCGTGGTGGTGCAGCTGAAGGCGGAAGCGCCGGTTTCGGCTTGGCGGGTGAAAACGATTCGCCGATGGCCGCAAAAGGCCATATCATCGCGTCCGCTTTCTTAGGAATCGAACTGCAATGCGCTCGTTGTCATGATTCGCCGTACCACAGCACGACTCAAGAGGATCTTTATTCATTGGCGGCGATGTTCAGTCGCAAACCAATCAAAGTCCCCGCCACAAGTCGAGTCCCCGCTGCGTTTTTTGAAAATCAAAAGGTGCGCAAGTCGCTCATTCAAGTATCGCTTCCGGCCGATCAGGCTGTCACGCCGACTTGGCCGTTTGCAGAAGTCACCGGGGTGGAAGATGGTCCCGAAATAGATCGACTGGTTCGATCGAGCAACGATACCCGCGAAAGACTCGCGGCGTTAATCACGGCACCACAGAATCAACGATTTCCTCAGGTGATCGTAAACCATGCATGGAAACGATTGATCGGTGCTGCGATTGTCGAGCCGGTTCACGATTGGGAGGGCAACTTGGCCAGTCATCCGAAGCTGCTGCAATGGTTAGCGGATGACTTTGTGTCCAGCGGATATAATTTTCGTCGACTCATTCAACAGATCATGGATTCGGATCTGTACCAGCGTCAGGCCATCGGTACGAATCAAGTGGCCACTGCGGAGTCGCGGTTTTTCAATGCTCCTGATCGACGGCGTTTGAGTGCAGAGCAAATTGTCGACGCGCTACATCAATCGACAGGACACACGATTTCGGTGGAAGAGCTAACCTTCGTCCATGACGGACGACGTCCTTTGGGGGCAAGGCAAACGCTGGGAACGCCGACTCGGGCGTGGATGTTCGGGGACTTAAAAAATGAGCGTGATCGGCCCAGTTTGTCTCTGCCAAAGGCTCGAGCTGTTGCCGATGTTTTGGAAGCCTTCGGTTGGACGGGGGCAAGGCAGATGCCGATCGCCGAGCGAGACCAAGAGCCAAATGTATTGCAGCCTGGTGTGCTGGCGAACGGTGTGCTGGCAAGTTCGCTAACTCGCATTTCAAACCGAAGCGTTCTTGCAGAGTTGGCGATCAATGAGGATTCGCCCGAAGAGCTTGTGGATCAACTCTTTCTTCGTTTCCTCAGTCGACATCCCAATGCTGAAGAGCTGCACGTGTTCTCCTCTGCGATCGCCGAGGGCTATCAGCAGCGGATCTTACCGGCAAACGAAATCACCGAAGTGTTGGTCGCGAAACCACTGCCGCAGGTTGATTGGTTCAATCACCTTCGCCCCCAGGCCAATGAAATTCAGCTTGAAATTGAAAAGCGTGTTCAAGCCGGACCGCCTGCCGACCCGCGTTTCATCTCCGCATGGCGCGAAGTCTATGAAGACGTCGTCTGGAGCCTGATCAACCATAGTGAGTTCGTTTGGATTCCATAGCCAAAGCAAACCAAGATGAAAAAAGAAAAACAGCAAGAACTCAGCCGTCGAGCCTTACTTCGGCGAAGTGCGGCATTGGGTAGCCTTGCGTTGCCGTCGCTGGGGATTGCGAATGATGCGGGTGGCAATGTCCAAGGTGAGCACTCGCATCAGCAACCGAGCATTTCGGGAAACGCAGAACATGTGATCTCCATATGGTTGGGTGGAGGCATGGGGCAAATCGATACCTTTGACCCCAAAGAAAAAGGAGATCCAAAAGCGAACCGCCCCGGCGCCTACTATGACTCCATCGAAACATCCCTCGACGGAGTTCGCTTGTGTGAACATCTTCCGAACGTGGCTCGGTTGATGGAACACGTCACCGCCGTTCGCAGCGTCAATCATGACATGATCGACGAACATGCCGCGGCAACCAATCGAATGCACACGGGGCGCGCGGTCAGTGGAACCATCACCTATCCATCGATCGGTTCGATTATCGCACATGAACGCGGCGCCGCATCGGATACGGCACCACCCTATGTCTTGATTGGCTATCCCAATGTGACACGCGGGCCAGGTTTTTTGGGAGCCAAACATGGCTACCTGTACCTCACCGATACCACAAAAGGGCCTGCAGGATTGTCACGTCCGGAGGGCATCACGATGACGCGGCAGCAGCGTCGGGAGCACTTCCTTGCAACGCTTCGACAACAAGCGAAAAATGCACGAGGTCCATTGATCAATGACTATGAACAGGTGATTGATCAAAGCTTGAAGCTGAGTGGCCCCGAATTCAACCGCGTCTTTGAACTCGACAGAGAGCCTAACAGTCTGCGAGATCAATACGGTGGGGAGTTTGGTCAGCGATGCCTTTTAAGTCGACGATTGGTCGAACAAGGTGTGCGTTTTATTGAGGTCTCGCATAACCTGAACTTCCTAAATGGATCTGGATGGGATGTGCACAACGGAGGGATTCTACAACAGCACAAGCTGATCCAAGAGATGGACATTGCCGTTGCGACATTGATAGAAGATCTCCAGTCCAAGCGACTGTTGGACAAAACGTTGATCATGATTACCACCGAATTTGGACGTCCACCGGAATTTGACGGTGGTGGCGGGCGAGGTCATCAAGGCACTGCATTCACCTGCGTCCTCGCAGGCGGAGGGCTGAACCACTGTGGTGCCTTTGGCGAAACCGATGAGCGTTCGCAAAAGATCTTACAAGATCCCGTCAGCGTCCCAGATTTCTTCGCCACGGTTTGTGCGAGCGTTGGGGTGGACTACCAAAAGAACCTCTACGCCGGCGACCGTCCCGTCCCCATCACCGACCGCGGGCGGCCGATCAAATCGTTGTTGATCAGTTGATTCGGCGAACGGATCGAATGCCTTGCCGGTATGGCTCAATGCCATGTTTGACTTGAACGATTGCAGCGAGGACGTTTTGCGTACATTTGATTGGCAAAACGGTCACTCGGACTGCGAATGTGCAAAGGATTCGGTCTTGATCAACGATCGGTACAGACTTTGCGATCTTCGTTGATTGACAAGGGGCGATGCTTTTCAATCAACGGGGTCAGCACAATGGTTATCTTTGGAATCTCTACCAAGCAAAAAGTCGAGTCAGCTGGCGAATTTACTTGTCCCGCATGCACGACAAAAACGTCTTGTGGACGAGTAGTGATCGCGCGCTACTTCACACTGTTCTTTATTCCAGTACTTCCGTTGGGGCGTACACGAACACATCGCTTTGCATGCCGACGGTGTGGAAGCGTTTATTCCGAAGCCGCGGTTGGACACCGTCCGACAACCATCGGACTAAATGGGTAGCGATGTGGCTGGTCAATTTACGACCAATCGCAAGCGTCGTTCCGTGCTTGATAGCTTTGGCATGCAATTCGCATAGCAGATGATTCGAAGTTGCTCATCGACGAGCATCCCCAAAAGTCCGAATCATGCGTCTTCGACGCGTTCCCCGATTGTATGCGTCAGCGCATTGAATGAGGGTGAGTTGTGCGCAACGGCTTTCAAGGCCATGAGACTGGCGGGGTAAATAAAACGCGGTGTCAAACCTGACTTTGTTCAGTTTGACGCAGAAAAAGTTAACCAACGATAGTCAGTAAAGGAGATTCCACGATGTTGATTCCAATTCTTGGTTGGATGCTTTTCGGTCTGTTTATCGGTGCCATCGCAAGACTTTTGGTTCCCGGCCCCCAGTCAATGGGTTTGCTAATGACAATGATGCTTGGTGTCGCGGGATCTTTCGCGGGTGGCTTCGTTGCCTACCTGATCTTCGGCGGTACACCATTCCAAGCTGCGGGCTGGATTGGCTCCCTCATCGGCGCGGTTGCACTTTTAGTGATTGCCGAACGAACCAACCATCGCACAACCGCGTAACTCAAACACGCGACGCCAATTCAGAATCTGGTGGAAAGCGATCTGGCCCGGTGGGTGACATTGGATTGATGTCACCCACCGGGCCTTTCGTTTTTTCAATTGTGCGGAATGGCTACTTATCTCTTTCGATTGTTATTCCGCCGCTGCGGCCCAGCAGGGTCATCATCCTCTGGAACGCCGAACTTTTCTCTCGCGGCGGTCAATTGCTGCCGCAGCTTTTGCTGGACATCGCTGTAGTCCGTGCTGCCGTAGACGCTTTGCAGTTCGTTCGGATCTGATTTCAAATCGAACAATTCCCAATCATCGATCGTTTTCCCTTCGAGCGCATAGTAGTGAATCAGCTTGTGTGTTCCATCAGTAACACCATAGTGCCGAGCGACGTTGTGCGCACCAGGGTTTTCGTAGTAGTGGTAGTAAAACACCTGCCGCCAATCATCGGGCGTTTGACCTTTGAACAGTGGCACCAACGAACGGCCTTGCATGTCGTCTGGGACCGGTTGTCCGGCGAGGTCTAAAAACGTTTCGGCAAAGTCGAGATTCGAGGTGATGTCGTTGTTGACCGAACCGGGCTGGATCACACCCGGCCAACGAACCAGCAGCGGCGTGCGCAGCGATTCTTCGTACATCCAGCGTTTATCGAACCAGCCATGCTCGCCGAGGTACCAACCTTGGTCGGAGGAGTAGATCACGATGGTGTTGTCGGCTAAGCCAGCTTCGTCGAGATAGTCGAGGACTTCGCCGATTCCATCATCAACGCTTTTGACACAACGCAGATAATCTTTGACATAGCGTTGGTACTTCCATTTGATGATCTCTTCTTCTGTCATCGAATCGCGAGCATCCAGGTACGCTTTATTCTTTGGTCCGTAAGCGGCATCCCAAACCTTCTTTTGCTCGGCGTTCATGTTGCCATAGCCTGACAGCTTCAAGTCGTTGTCGTTGAGGTGCTCACGGACAGTCATCGTTTGCTTGCCTGCAGATTGCGTCCGCCCTTGGTAATCATCCCAAAGCGTTTCGGGTTCTGGGACAGTGACGTCGTCGAGCCAGTGCAGGTACTTTGGCGCAGGTCGCCAGTTTCGGTGCGGGGCTTTGTGCTGGTACATGACCATGAACGGTTTGTCCTTGTCACGATCATTCTTTAGCCAGCTCAGAGTTTTGTCGGTGATGATCTCGGTGGTGTAACCAGTGTGGCTGCGAGTGACCGGCTCGCCGTCTTTTCCGGCGGTGACCATTGGCGGGTTGTAATACGGACCTTGCCCTTTCAAGACGTCGTAGTAGTCATAACCTTGTGGTGTAGTGACAAGGTGCCATTTGCCAATGATCGCCGTTTGATATCCGGCCTGTTGCAGCAACTTTGGAAATGTTTGCTGATCGCCATTGAATCGATTGCCATTGCGAATAAAGCCGTTCAAGTGGCTGTACTTGCCAGTTTGAATGACTGCGCGGCTTGGACCACAGATCCCGTTGGTCACATAACAGCGATCGAATCGCATTCCCTCGCGTGCGATGCGATCCATGTTGGGTGTCGTGATCCGCGACGGGTCGTACGCACTGAGTGCTTGGGTGCAGTGATCGTCGGTGAAAATAAACAGGATGTTTGGCTGATCGGCGGCGATCGTTGGTCGAGACAACGCGTGCCCGATGAGGCAAGCGGCTAGCCCGAGCGACAAGACATAACCGAAGCCCTGACGCCATCCTCGATTGCAAGATTCGGGAGGAAGCGACGAGCGTGTTGCAGAGAATCGCATAGATTTCGTCAATTGGGAGGGAATGAGCGGGGCAAATGGCGATCGCGATAAAGAAAAATCGCCTCCGGAAGAATCTCCATCGTACCCGCCCCACGGTACCGACGCCCAAGACCACGGACAAACTTTGGTGATCGCTGCGGCACAAACCGGTGAATCGGACGAATTGCCAGTCCCCTGCGTCCGATTGGGTCGACGAAAACTGCTTTTTGGGCCACGAATCAAGGTGCTTTCACGGTCAGATGGTGGAGTAGTAGCCGACAGCGAACTAGACTTGGACCGCTAGAAAATTGGCTCTCGCATCAGCCCACGCTGGTCCGCCTACGCCTGGACGAGCTTTTTCCCCACTGCTTATTCCCACCATGACCGTATCGCTCTCTCGCTTGTTCGCAAAAACCGTTCTTCCCGCATTAATCTTGGCCGCCGTGCCAAACGCAAACCTGTTTGCTCAGCAACACGGCAGCGAAAAAGGCCCCGCCTACACCGAGCCGCCACAGGATGATGCCAGCTATCATTTGATGGGCGAGTTCGTTGGTAAGTTCAGGAGCGGCGAGAAGAAAGGCCAAATCCTGGCGTTGCAAATCCGTCCCGTCGCTGGCGACCAATTCCAAGCGATGGCGTTCTACGGCGGGCTTCCTGGTGAAGACGGTCACGAAGCCGAGGAACTGCGATTGATCGGCCTTCGTTCAGGAGACAATGTCATCCTGTCCGGCGGACCGTGGGGGATCTTCGTCGATTCCGAAGGCTGCAACATCATTGCGTCGGACGGAAAGATGCTGGGGCGATTGAAGCGAGTCAACCGCGTCAGCCGAACCCTTGGTGCACAGCCACCTGAAGGCGCCTTGATCCTTTTCGACGGCACTTCGGTCGACAATTTCGTCGGCGCCGAAATGACCGAAAATGGTTTGTTGAAAGAAGGCGCGTTGATCTCGCCGATGTTCCAAGACTTTGACTTGCACGCCGAATTCCGTTTGCCATACATGCCAATCGCCGATGGCCAACAACGTGGCAACAGCGGGCTGTATCTGCAAAGTCGCTATGAGTGCCAAGTCCTCGATTCCTTCGGCACCGAAAAGATGTTCAACGGACTGGGCGCGCTGTACCGCATGAAGTCGCCTGATTTGAACATGGCGTTCCCTCCGCTCGTCTGGCAAACCTATGACGTGTCGTTTACGGCACCTCGATGGAACTCCGACGGCAAGAAGATCCGTGATGCCCACATCACTAGCTGGATCAATGGGGTCAAAGTCCAAGACAACGTCGCACTGCCAAGCAAGACTGGTGCTGGCAAGCCCGAAGAACCGACGTTGTCACCGATCAACATCCAAGATCACGGCGATCCGGTTCGCTTCCGTAACATTTGGATCGTGGACCGCGGTATTAGCAACGCAAAGTTCCCTGTGATCGCTTCCCAAGAACAACGCGACGCGGCCGCGGAACTGGAGTGGAATCAGCCACCGAATGAAGAGGCGACCGAAGAAGCCGAATCGGAAGAGCAAGTGACTGAAGAAAAGCCAGCCGAAGAGCAGGCCGCCGAGGACGAAGCCGCCGAAGAAGCGTCTGGCGAGTAAGGCAGACGCTTCGTGAAAGCCATGTTATGCGGCTTCGCTGCGAAGACTCTTTTCGATCGTCGCCGCGTCGAGAGCGACAATCTTGATCCCATGTGTTTTGGCGAGACGTAGTGTCTCGTCACGTTCGACCAAGATCGTCATACCTGCTTCGATGACGATCGTCTTGCCACCGTTTTCGGCCACCCTTTCGATCGTTTGTGGGCCGATCGTAGGCACGTCAAACCGCATGTCCTGGTTCGGCTTGGCAACCTTCACCAATGTCCATCCGCCGCGACGGCAGAGCTGGCCAGTTCGCTCGATGCACGAATCGGTCCCCTCAACTGCCTCGACGGCTAAAACGGTCGAGTCTTTGATCGTGATTGATTGGCCAATATCCATGCCTCCCATCTGCTTGGCAACGTTCCAGCCGGACACCGCATCACGGTGTTCACGTTGATCCAATGGCGCTCCGGCGAGCTGACCTTCCTTGACCAACAGCTCGGGTGCAAAATCGGTTGCAGGGCAGACGTTCATTTTGTTTCTGGCGTAGGTTCGGGTCACGGACAAAAGCAAACTGTCGTCGCGTGAATCACGACGCTTTCCCAGCAGACAAGGACCAAAGGTACGGATCGCGGTCAGGTCGGGAAAGTGCTTGATCCAGACGCTGCCCTGGAACAGCAAGTCCGATTTAAAAAGCTTGCCTGCCATCGTGACGTCCTGTACGTCGTGACGACGAAAGTACCGCACATGGGCACCGATCTTGCCGACGCCAGACCATTTGACGTGATCACAAATCGATTCCAACTCTGGACTCGCATGACCAGTAATTGCGATGCAACAAACGCGCCCACCGGCGCTAACGATTTCTTCGGCAACTTGCACGGGAAAGGAGCCCCAGCCGGCGATCAGTCCGACGGGTTTGGGCTGGCCTTCGGAAGCCAACATCCCGCGTGAAAAGAAACTTCGCACCAGATCTCGTCCGTAGCTTTGGCGTTTGACGTTACGTTCCATTGCACTAGGCAGCACGCTCGTTGACGACACGAGAGCTAGCGTGATCGTCCGCGTCACTGCCATCGGTCAGCTCGCGAAGCTGTGCAGTCAATTCGGCCAACTGCTTTTTCAAGGACTTGAGTTCGCGCCGCATGTCAGGCAGCTTGCGCTGGAGCGCGAAGATTTGCATTTGATCACGTTGAGGCATCGCGGGAGCACCCAAGTAAACCTGGCCGCCTTCGCAGTCGTCCATCACGCCAGCTTTTGCGCCAACGATGGTTCCGTCGCCAAGTTTGATATGGTCTTTTAAACCGACCTGCCCGGCCAAGATCACGTGATCACCGGTGCTGCAGGACCCTGCGATACCGACTTGGCTGCAGATCAGATTGTGCCGCCCGATCTGGCAGTTGTGTGCAATCATGACTTGGTTGTCGATCTTGGTTCCTTGACCGATCCGTGTCGCGCCATAGGTGCCACGATCGATGGTGACGCCAGCACCAACATCAACGTCCGATTCAATTTCGACATACCCAAGTTGACTGGCCGGCATGTGCCGACCATTTTCGAATCGATAACCGAATCCGTCCGCGCCAATCGTCGAACTTGCGTGGATGACAACACGATCACCAATCTGTGTGTGTGAATAGAGAGTGACGTGAGGATGCAACACACAGTCGTTACCAATGCGGCATCCGGGCATCACCACAACGCCGGGCATGATCAGCGTTCGCTCGCCGACGACGACGTCACGACAGATCGTCGCTGTCGGATGCACCTTCGCTGAACTGGCGATCTTGGCGTTCGAATCGACTCCAACACCGGGCAAATTGGTCGTGATGGGGGGCCGGAAGTGGGCGACGATCCGAGCAAATGCAGCGTGCGGTTGATCGACAATGATTTGCGGACGATCGCAATTTTCGAGACGCGCCTTCGTGACAACCGCCAACGCGGTGATGGGTCCGATCTCTCCGACAGGCTGGACGACCAAGGTGATCTCTGCTTCGGTGGCGAGGTCCAACGGATTTGCACCCTGGCAGATCAAGGCACCATCACCATGCAAGGTACCTTCAACCAGTTGGCTGAGCTCGTCCAATCGAATTGCCATGGCGACTTCCTTTTCGCTGTTGCTTCTGTTTTCAGACCACTGGCAAGAATAGCGGGTGAGGCGATTTGATGACAAGAGAAATGAACACGGAACCTGGAGACCTGGGCAGGCTCGCGATCGTTGCCACCGACCACTGACGTCCAAATGAATGCGCGCCTACCGAAAAACGGATCATCCTGACCACACCAAAGATTCACAACGTTCGAACACATCTGCGTAAACCATTGCCATAAAGGCACTTAAAGAATCTCCACTGTTGTTGGCACAAGCGGTGCATAGGTCTAACGCCGTTACCCAATCCAAATTTGACGTCCGCAATGACGCCGGGCGAGCACGAACCGCTTCGGAGATCACGAATGATTCACACCACCAAATCCATCGCCTCGATCGTCTGCCTCGTCCTGGTGTCTGCAGCCCCTGCAGCTTTTGCAGGACATGATTCGCCACTCTACGGAGCGGCCGACGACTACCGTGACGCGGTCTGTGACTTCGAACGATTGGTGCTTCGCGAAGACTTTGTCGAGCGGTGTGACGAGCGTTTGGTGGATGACTTGGAAGACAGCACCAGTGATTTGCGATCGGCCTCGCGCGACACACGCCGACCGGAACGATTGTTCGAACAATTTGCGACAACCGAAGCGCTGCACTTCCAAGTCCAACAAACGTTCTTTGAAAGCCATCGGTACCCTCATTGCTCGCGGTTAGAAGCAAGCTGGCAAGTGGTCAGTTTGCGGATGTCGCACTTAGCTGCAGAGTTTCGAAACTTCGAATCTGCGATTCACCCAACAAGTTGCGTCACTCCCGCGATCGTTTCACGATCACAGACGTCCTTTCGTCCAGCAGTTCCCAATCGTCTCAATGGGAATCGAGTTGAGCTTCAAATCAGCGTCCCTCCACGGATGCCATCACGATTTGACCAACCCTCGAACCACCACGGAACATTCTACCGTTCACAGGTAGTGACGCCCCCCTCACACAGCCACCCTTCGTCTTCCGTGAATCGACGATCCCATTCGGAGGGTTTCCAACGCCATGACAATCGTTACCGGCGAGCAGAGACCAACGTTTCTGCCGGCGACGAAATTCGCCGTGCGATCGTTGGGGCATTGCTTCAACGTCTATGAATCGACGCGGAGTAAAAACTATTCAAAAACCCACTGAAAACCATGGCGGTCTCCGGCGGGTCTTGTTGCTCTCCTTTTCTGCAAGACAAGCAGCGAGCCAGGCACTGCAAGTGAACACTTCCGTGTCGGATACATGCGAAGTGATCTAGCGTCCAGGCTCTTCTCCACGCTGTGCCTGCTCATTGCTTGGCCTTGTCGTTCCTTGAAGAGAAGCATTTTCAAGACCGCCGGGCACGACCGTAATGGGGCAGCTCTACTCGTGCAGTAGAGAATTGCGGACGTGTCCGGCTTTTCTTTTTTGCTGACTTGTCGACCGAGTCTCTTAGCAGCCAGCCGGACGAATCCGAAGGTCCGCATCTTCAAACAGCAATTTCGGGGGGCACAAAACAGCTTCCGAGAGCTGATGATCGTGAGATTTGTCACGAGAATTCGAAAAAAAACATCGGTTCGTGAGATAAATTGCGCGGGTGGTTTGCTTGAGCCGAAGACAATCAAGGCTATCGTCGAACTACCAAATTGACGATGAACGTCTGCTTCGAACGCCATTAAGCCTCGATAGTTACAGTGGATCCAGCCTTACCCACTACCGACATGACTTCAACCGACCGATCGCTGGTGGTTGCGGTTCGTGATGGCAATGAGCAAGCGGCTTCGATCCTATATGACCGATATGCGCGTCGAGTATTCGGTTTGGTACGATCAAAAATCGGAACCAAGATCGGCGTGGTCACCGAGCCGGAAGACATCGTTCAGTCCGTCTTTAAAAGCGTCTTTCGCGGGATGCAATCGGGCAACTATGACGCGCCGCCCGGATCGACGCTCTGGAATTTGCTGGCCGTAATCGCGGTTCGCAAATTAACCAACCAGGCGAACCACCATACTCGCCAACGTCGAGACATCAGCCGAAACGTTTCACTGGAGGCGGCATCAGATGGCATCAAAGACTCTATTGACCAGACATCGATGGAGTTTTTGGAAATCTGCATTCGCGAGTCACTTGAATCGCTCCGGCCGATCGATCGTGAGATCTTAACCTTGCGAATCGCTGGCCACAGCATCGAAGAGATTCACCAAAAAACAAACCGCAGCCGCCGGACGATAGAACGCAGCCTTCAACGAAGTCGCGAACAATTGGCGGAGCAGTTACTCTCTGAATAGCAATTGCTGCGGTGGCGAATCCTGGCGACACACTCTTTTGCGGGCGAACGAATATCTCAACGTTTGCACCTTTTTTCTAAATTCGCTGGCGGGCGATTCGCGGGTTTGCTGCTCCACCCAAGATAGGAATGGTTCGGCCCGCCGCGTAATCGCTGGCCCAGGTTTATCCCTGATTTTGGACTAGGCTCACCGGATGATTAATCGAGGCACCTTCGACAGGCTTGATGAAGCAATCGACGAATTCGAAGCCTCGTGGACGCCAAATTCGACCGCAACGATCGAAGACTTGGTTGCCCGTTATGGTTTGAGCGATGACCACGATGCGATAGCAGAGCTAATTCGGATTGACATCGAACTTCGATATGAAAGCGGCGACACGATTGAGCTCGCTCAATACCTCGATCGATTTGATCTTCTCCAAGATAGGCCGGACTGTATCGCCGAAATCGCTTTCGAAGATTTCCGTGCGCGCTCAGCCATGGGCTATCCCGTAACGGTTACGAGATGGAAAGACTTACCGGGAGTTCGTAGCGAGCCTTGGTTTCAAGACCTCGCACGGTCGGCGAGACGCCAGGACGTTCAACGTCAACTCGACGAACTACGTACGAATCCCAACGAAGACGCCGCCTTCCAAGCCGAACTCGCCTCGATCGGATTCCAGTTGGTTCAGCAAATTGGGAGTGGTGCGTTCAGCCACGTTTACCTTGCCAACCAATCGGAACTCGCCGATCGATATGTCGTCCTGAAAATCGTCGGAGACACGCTTGCAGAACCCGAACGGATGGCGACTCTGCAACATACAAACATTGTTCCGATCTACTCCAGTCACCGAGTGCTCTCACGAACGGTGATCTGCATGCCCTACGCGGGCAGCGTCACACTGGCAGATTTCTTAAGCAATCGCACCGAAACGTCACAACGTAGTGGCGAAAGCTTGGTCGGAACTGTCGAAGCGAGAATCCAAGACACCAAAGTCATGGTGGTCGACGACGAAACTCAGTTGCCGCTGGCAATGTTCCCGCGAATTCCTGCGGCAGACGAAGTGAACGCCACACGGCCGTTGGAACGTTTCAAGTCACTCGATTGCGATGAATTAGCGATCTCCATTTTCTCGCGCCTTGCCGGGGCACTTTCCCATGCACACGTGCGTGGGATATTGCACAACGATTTGAAACCCAGCAACGTTCTGGTTCGAAATGATGGCGAACCGGCGCTGCTCGATTTCAACCTTTCACAAACTATCGGGCAAAAAACACACCGACGGGCCGGTGGAACGTTGCCATACATGTCTCCGGAAATGCTCCGCGCATTGATGGGCGCCGGTGACCAGCCCGATGCGACATCGGACATTTATTCGCTCGGTGTGATGATGTACGAATTCGTCACCAGCCGTCTTCCCTATGCGACACCGAACTCGATTGCCGAAATTGATTTGGCACCAGCGGTTGCCGACCGAAAGTCTTCACCGCGTTGGGATGCGAACGACACAGTCACACCCGGTTTGCGTTCGATCATTGATCGCTGCCTCTGTTTCGCGTCAGAGCAACGCTATGCAAGTGCGGACGAATTACATGTTGACCTGGTCCGCGAACAAGACCGTCGATCCTTAGCACACACCGACGAGCCCATCGGGTGGAAGTTCAAAAAGTGGACCCGGCGGCATCCCCAACTACTGTCTGCATCAATCGCATTCGTCTTGATTCTGGCATTACTGGTTCCCGTTTCGATTGCACTACAGAACAGCAAGAAAACGATTGACCGTCTCGACGGCCAGCATCGATTCGCGAATTTCTATGAGGCATCGAGTGACTACCTTGCCGAAGTAATGACGGATCCGGGCCGTCAAGATGTCGAAAGCATCGAGCGTGGACTTGCGTTGTTCGAGACGTTCAAGCTTTCAAGCTCAGACGAAATCGAACAGATGGTTCATGCGTTGCCAGCGACGCAACAGCAAAAAGCAAGAGACAGCCTGCTAATCTTCACCGTTCACTTGGCAATCCTCGAACAAAACAATCTCTGGAAGCAAAAATCACTTCAGGGTATCGACGAAACAGACCTTAACAGCCTGGATCAGCTGATCACCATCGCTGACTACCTCGACGGCGACTCCGCATCACGCGCGAAGCTCTACTTGCAATCACAGCGTGCGCGTCTTGTCGACGATATCGAGAGACAAGTGATGCTCGAATTAGACGCGATCACGGTCCCCGCCCAAACCGACACGGAAGTTTATCTCGACGCGGTTCGTTTGCTTTCGATTGGGGACTATAGTTCGGCTTCTGACCTGCTAGCGATTCTTGCCGACCGCGACACCGTTCCGTCGGCGCTTCGCTGGACACTTCTAGGACGGGCCCAATTTCAGGATGAACAATTCGACCAAGCGAAGTTGTCGTTCACGCAGTCGCTGGAACGAGCGCCAAATTCGGCCGAACTCTGCGTGCTCCGCGGACGCTGCCACTACCGTTTGGGCCAAAAATCAGCGGCAGAGCGTGACTTTCGACGAGCCATCGAGCTCATTCCAACCAATTCGGCCGCCTGGTATTACCTCGGCTATGTCCTACGTGACCAAGGACAACTGAAACCTTCGCTGGAGAGTTTTCTTGAAGCGGCAAGGCTTGCCCCCGATCGTATCCGCCCCCACTTGCAAGCCAGTCGCAACTATCAATTGCTTGGCGATGACGAGCTTTCAGAGCAAAGCCTTGAAACAGCTTTCAAGCTCGAATGCAATGATTTGGACAACCTGCTAACGCGTGGGCTCGCCAACATCAAACGCGAGCGTTATGAACTTGCCTTCGCTGACTTTGAATCAGCACTCAAAATCAATCCTTCCAGTGCACACGCTCGATTGCAACTTGCCTGGACACAAGCGACGTACTTGCATCGCTATCAAGATGCGATCGCAAATTACAAAATTCTCCTCGACATTCGCCCCTACGACGAACGGGTGTTAATCAGCATCGGACTCGCTTACCTGCGTGAAGGCATCCACGATCTAGCGTTGGCCTACACCAAGAAGGCGATGGATCCGCCCAACTCCCCGAGGACGATGTACCAAGCCGCCTGTATCCATGCGGTGATCGGCCGGCCGATGAATCGCCGACGTGCGATTAGCCTTTTGACAGAAGCTGTCAAACACGGTTATCCGGCTGAAAAACTCGAATCCGATGAAGACCTCCAATCGATTCGTGACACCGAAGAATTCGAGACGATCCGAAAATTCCTGGGCAACTCAAATCGACGCGTTTCTGAATCCGGCTCTGACTTCGATCCAGACTGAAAGCCCTGATTTACCCGACTGCCGCACCTCCGCTTATCAACGCTTTTGCAGCGAACGACAAGGAAGCCAACCATGCATCGCACAACGAAGAAGAATCGTTACTCGCAAATCAAACTCGAAAGCCTTGAACAACGGCGACTGTTAACCACTTTCGGAGAAGCTTGGCCCAATGAACGCGAATTGACCATCAGCTTCCCCGCTGACGGCGTCGCGATCGGCCACGGCGAAAACGAAATTGACAGCCTGCTCGATCAAGTTGCCGCACGACAAGACTGGCAAGAACTGTTGCTGCGGGCTTACCAAACCTGGTCGATCCATTCCGGTTTTAATGTCGGCTTGCGCAACGATTTTGACCTCCGTTTCGGTACACCCGGGCTGACCGTGGGCGACCCACGCTTCGGCGAATTTCGCATCGGTGCATTTCCACAATCAGGCTTGGTCGCCAGCAGCATCCCATTTCAGGCGATGGCCGGTACACACTCGGGCGACCTGTTACTCAATTCCAATCAAACGTTTACTTACCACGATTGGCAAGACGGAATCGCCCCCGATCCCGCGACGATCGAGCCAAACGACCGTGATCTATTCAGCTTGTTTTTACATGAAACGGGCAACACGCTTGGCGTACCAGACAACGATATGACATGGTCTGTCATGTTCGGCCAATACACAGCTCCCAAGGGATCCCTCGCTCAGGAAGACGTAGCGGCAATTCAAGCTTTGTATGGACATCGTGTCGACCCCTATGAACTCGTCGACAACGGTCAAGTTCAAGTCGCAACCCTGCTTGAAACGCCCGGTGATTTTGATCCCGCGTCACAGGTTTTGCGGACCCGCGGAAGCCTGAACGACGGCCAGGACATCGATGTCTATAAATTGTCCCCGTCGCCAACGCGAACGAAGTCACAGTCAGGATTCGCGCCGCTGGCGTCAGCCTCGTGAAATCGCAATTAGAAGTACTCGATGCCTCTGGCAGTGTTCTTGCCACTGACATCGCCAATTCCGTGTTCGACAATGACAACGAACTGACGATCAGCGGAATCACCGGACAAAGTGAACTTTACATCCGAGTTTCTCCGGCCGACACCAGCGACATCTATTCGGTAGGCGACTTCTTTCTCGAAGTCGACTACCGTGACGCCGCGACACGGGCGAGCGATTTACTGCGCAGCCCTTACGATAGTGGAGCCGACGCGCTGTTTGCCGGTTTCGACATGGCAGATTTCGAATCTGGCCAAGACGATATCCTTGCGAACGCGAACGCATTGACGTCGCAACCGACGCTCGATTCGAGATACGAGTTCGAAGCGTCTGTGTCGTCAGCGAATGATGTCGACTATTACAAGATCACGGCACCGAGCGATGTTTCTGGAAAGCTGATCGTGCATCTTTCCGCTGTCGGGATTGATTCGCCGAGTTTGAACATGCAGGTGGTCGATTCGACGGGGACACCGGTCGGCACCGCCGGGCGTGTACGTGCCGACGGCACCATCAGTATCGAAGTCGCTTCGCCACAAGCGTCTGAAGATTACTACATACGCGTCAGTGTCGACACCAGTTCCAGCGTCAGTGTTGGCAACTACATCACGGTTGCCGAATTCGACAACGCAGCCGCGACGATGCACCACCTTTCCGATGGCACCGTCGATGCTGACGTTGATAAATTCATTCGTTGGGAAGCGTGGAAATCGAAACTCTTTCGATTCGACCTTGCGGGCATCGGCGCGGACGCCGGTCAGTCCGTGCGTCTTACTATCTACGACGCACACACACGAGAAATCAAACTCGTGGTGCAAGCCAATTCTGACGTAACTCGATCAGCAATGGCATGGCTGCAAGAAGGTGAATACATCCTGCGATTTTCGTCCATCTCAAGCGGAAGCAATGCCAACCTTGGTATCGACTATTCATTGGCCGTCAACGGAATATCTGACGACCAAGATGATGACCCATACGATACCGGTGATGAACCGGATTACGATGCCTACAACTACGACTATCGAGACTACTACGACTACTCGGATGTCTACGCCTATGGGCCAAGCGAGTACTACTACTATTACTACTATGGATACTACGTCTAAGACGCCGAGCTCGGTGACTTCATGAAGGAATCAGACTCTGTGAGTGCCATCGAACCGTCTCTCGACTTGTTCATACGGTCGCTTCTGAAATCAGTGTCTCCCAATGCCACTGCGTCCGAAGCGACCATCGTGGGTGACTGCCATCGGCAACTACGTCAGCGTGTCAGCCATCACCGCAACGATGAACACGTCGCCGCAGCCGCCCCGGTGGTTCATGTCGTCGTCGCAGATTTGCTTCGCCAAAAAAAGCAAGACCAAGCGGTCGCTATTCTGTTTGCTCATGCGGACATGGAGAACGATCCGGTTGCGAACCGATTGCGAGCGTACGCATCGCTAGCGGCAGGCGACCTGGACAGTGCTCACGAAACGCTTGAACGATCGATCCAACTGGATCCTCATCAGGCCGAATGCTGGTACCTGCTGGGCAAGATCGCCGAGACGAAGGACAATCCAAAAGCAGCGTTAAAGTACTACGAACGCGGGTCGTTTTTCGATGACGAACAATACTCGTCCACACTGACTCTTGCGGAGTATCATGAACAACGCCACGACCTTGGCGAAGCTATTCACGTTATTCGCGTCAATCTCATCCGCGACGCACGCTCGGCAAAGCTCAATCGCACGCTTGCAGGACTGTTAGAAAAACGCGCGACCAACTTGGCTCGCCGCAGCCGATACCGGATGGCGAAACGTTTGCGTCTCGAGGCTTTGGAATGCTATGGCATTGTGAATGCTCGCGAACCCAGTCGAAAATCGCTGATCGCCGAAGGGCGTCTCCGGCAACAACTTCATCAATACGAAGCAGCAAGAGAGACGTTTGCAAAGGCTGTCAAACAGGACCCCGAGTCATCGATTTCGCTCAGCTATCTCGCCAGCGCGAATGTTGACTTTGGCGAAATCCCGACCGCTCTCAAACTGTTTGAAAAAGCCATAAAACAGGATCCTGATCGCGCCGAAACGCACTTCCGATACTCGCGTGCAAAGAAGTTTGAAGACAACGCTGCGACACGACAATACGCTAAGTTGCTACATCGCCTGATCGACCAATCTAAGCCTCGCGAGCAAAAGCAAATCAGCTTGAATTTCGCACTGGCAAAGGTCTACGACGATACAGGTCGCTATCAAGAGGCCTGGCAACACTACCAGCGTGGCAATCAGGTCAAGGCCGATCGCAACCGGGCGAAAGCGGAGGCGAACATACGTGGCCGGTCACTCGACCTTGCGATGTCCGATATCGTCGATCGAGCGATCGATTTCTTTACCCCGGAAATATTTTCAAAGCTCCGCCACCTTGGCAATCCTTCTGCGATGCCGATCTTTATCGTCGGGATGCCGCGGTCGGGCACAACACTGACCGAACAAATTGTCAGCAGTCATCCCGATGTTGCCGGTGCTGGTGAACTGTCTTCGATTAGCCAAATCCGATTTCATGCGTCCCATGTGGGCAACGCCCAACCGAGTCGCAACAATCCAAACAGCGACCGCCAACGACAGTACCCTGATTGCTTGGCCTCGATTGACGCGGTTGATTTTAAAGGCATGGGGCAAGAATACCTTGACGAGTTGGCAGCGTTTGCCGGTGATGCCGCACGAGTCACCGACAAGATGCCAACGAACTTCTGGCATCTCGGTCTGATCGGCATCTTATTCCCGAATGCAACGATCATTCATTGCCAGCGCAATCCGATGGACGTGATGGTTTCTTGTTTTTGCCAAAACCTAAACCCGCCGTTTTGCGATTTCGAACAGATGATGACTTACCATCGCGACTACCGCCGGATCATGCGTCACTGGGAGAAGGTTCTGCCACAGCCGATCTATCACAGTCGGTACGAGGAACTGGTAGCGAATCCCGAATCGAAGTCACGCCAATTGATCAATCACTGTGCACTCGAGTGGTCGGAACAATGCCTGACGTTCCATCAAAACGATCGAGCAGTTCACACACCGAGTAAATGGCAAGTCCGCCAGCCGATGTATCAATCGTCGGTCGAAAAATGGCGCAAATTCGAATTGCCTCTTTCGAAGATCGCCGAGCAACTGAATCAGGAATTGGCCGCCGAAGCGACCTTGACCGAGTAACGAGCTAGCAAGCGATCGCGTTATTCGAAATCAACCCGAATTCGAGTTTCCGGTTGTGGCATCCAATGACGGACGCCCTCGTCGCCAGAACGAATCGTGGATGCCTCCAGGAACCAAGCGTCACCGGGTTGGATCGGCCCACACAAACTGCGCAGCTCGATCGCAATTTCACACACGACGCCTTCGGGTTGTTCGCCGGTTGCCAAATACCATGTCGGATCCCATGGCAGCACACCGTCTAGATCGTCGCGAGTCCGTCCGTCACGACTGCAGGTAAAGTTCATTGAGGTCAACAAATCCTGGTCACAATCCAAACCGATCTTTAGCCGATCGACATGACGCAGGTCAGCGTCGCGGTAATGACGAATTTCAGTTTGCCCACTGGCTTTGAATTCTTCCTGCGGAACGATCGCTGACAAATACAGGTACTCATCATCCCAGGCCAATGCGATACGAATCGGCAATGCCCCAGCAGACGTCGCCGCGGAACTCTCCCAGGCAAGCTGCCACATCGCCTCGTCAAGCTTCCCATCAAGTTTAGGCGGTTGCGACGTCCGCTTCGCGACGGCAACTTGCCCCGAACGAGGTTGCAAAAGTTTCGCCCAAGCGGTGCTTTGACTCGCGATCTGCCGAAGGGCACCAGATGAAATCGTGCTTGCCGGCAGATCACCCTGGTTTTCTTGCTCAACTGTGTGATGCTGTCGTTGCTTTTCGATCGCAGCGTTGACGATCCGAGTCACCGGATGCATTTGCCAGGCAAGGTCCAGTTCTTGCCCAGTTTGCTTGGCGTTTTGCGCCGCCAGATCATTTCCATATGGATCCGAATCGGCAGGCATCATCGCAGACGTTTGCACGACCGACGGACCGCTTGACTGGCGGTTCTCTACGCTGCTCTGGAAAGGCGATACGATGCTGGAGTGCCCCGACTGCCCAGGTAAGATTTCGCGGGACTTTGAATCGAGTTGTGCGTACTCATCACCGCCAGTTTGCTGAACATCGTGCAAACGTTCATCGGGAACGATGCCTTCGCGACTCCTCTGCCAACTGGCCCATTCCAAACTGGTTGACCGAGTTCTCGCATAGAGCCCGGCAAGCTGTGCCGAAGAGGTGTCGGGAAAGTGTTTTTCAATCGCAAGCAAGACAGTCGGCAGGCTCGGGTGATTGCGTGCCTGTGCGGCAACCATCCATGCCAAGCGAAAACGATCCAAACGACTGGTTTGCGCGAAAAGTAAATCCAACGACTTGCTAAACGCGGTTGAATCAGCAGACGAACGTTTCAACAAGTCGGCGATCATTGACTGCTGACGCAATCGCCCCTGTACCACTTGTTGTCGGCGGCGACTGGCGGTTACCTGTCGTTTCGGCAAGCGACACGTTGCATCAAGTTTTATTCCGTCCGACAAATCATCACTACGCGTGAGTTGATTCCCTGCGGCATAGACGGTGTTGAGATAGATCCCTTGGCTCGAGCGATTCGCTTGAGAAAGTTGAAAACTTCGATCAGCCCAAATCTGGCAATCGATGTCGAGATCGTCAGCAAGCGTGCCCATTTCTGACAGCAACGCGTTCCGGTGCAGAAGTGTCTCGCCGGCACCTTCACGTGAAAACTCAACGACCTTGCTGGAGCTACCCTGCGCGGCAAACAATCGAATGCGGTGCCGCAGATCGGCAGCAACGGATGCGTCAACGGCGACGATCGGAGCCTCATAAATTGCCAGCAGCCCGGACAAGGATTTGTCACTGAAATCCGTCGCAAGATCACATCGTTCGATGGAAGCGACCCCCAGATTCATCGCCATCTGACGCATCGCAGGATCAATCGGACCGTTGGCCGAAACCAAGAGATTGCATCGCAGACGTTGCTCCAAGGCCTGACGCCCAACAAGCGCCCAGGGGATACTCTCGAGATCCTTGCAGATGACAAGAAGCCCACAATTGCCGGCTTCTCGCACCGAGTCCCAAGTGCGGCCACCGTCATTTGATCGAAAGATCTGTCCATGATCGCCAGCGCACAAAAATGTTTGCTCATCAATTTTGCATGACATGCGAACAAGGCATGGCTGCCCCACAATTTCCCGCCACCGCTGACAACGCTCAACCGTGATGTGACTGAACCTGTCTCGTTCCGCAACCGATTCGGTCCCATCCGCTTCGATTTCGTCGGACCGGATTCCCTGCCAACTCTCACCTCCGTCAGTGGACAGAAAGACGTCGTTTCCTGTGATCGGGTCGCGTTCGCCGAAAGCGACGATGCCGGGTGCCCGGCGAGAGTTGGACGTCGAAGAACGCCCTGTGAACTGGGATTCCCACTGCATCGACCAGAATCGCGGCAGATCATCGATCGCTGCCCTCCTCCAGGTTTGTCCTTGATCTCGGCTAACCAAAACAACTCCGCGTGAGATCGCGGTGACGGGATCCTGTCCGCCTCCCACGGCAATGACTCGATTGGAATCGAGCCAAAAGACGTCACTCAGCGAACATTCCACGCCACTAGCGACATCATTCCAAGTTTGGCCAGCATCATCGCTGCGGAGCATCAAGCCATGGTCACCAACCGCAACGCCAACCTTTGCAGCATTAAATCGCAAACAATGGATCGTCGCCGCCGAACGCAACACGTCACTGTCACAGTAATGAGGCGTATCGAGTGCGTGCGGGGCATCGGTGTCATTGGAATCATTTCGATTGGAAACGGCCTTCAGTGTGGGAGCATCGCGAAGCGGCCACAGGCCGCCGCCCGAAGGTGACTGCGAAAACGCCCTGGGACTTCCAAGCAGCACCAACGGGGCAATAAGAATCACCAGTCCGGCGGTAAAGCACTGCCCAAGTGACGGCTTCCCACCAATTGGCGTCGACCAGAAACTGAGAATTTGTTTTTTCATGAAGCCCATCCTTTGACCCAACCCGATGCCGCCATCAGAGCGGCCCAACCGAGAACCAAATTTGCTAGCGTGTACGCTGTTGATGCCCCCCACTGCCCATCTTCGGCGAGCACAGACGACTCGGAGGCAAAGGTGGAAAACGTTGTCAGTGACCCTAGAAATCCAACACGAACGGCTAAAATAACGCGCTCTGTGACGACCGAATCCGGCACCTGAAGGGCCGATATCCCGCCTAATAGGGCACATCCTAAGACGTTGACAATCGTGGTGCCATAAAGGGTATTCCCCCCGGGGACGGCTGCCGCAGCCAGGGTAATGCCGTATCGGCAAAGCGAACCGGTTGCGCCAGCTATCGCGATTGCCAACAAATTGAACCAAGTACTCATCGTGTCCGCAGGTTTTACGCATTGCCTAAGTTTGGGCCCCCACTTACGTTACCGTTTAGATTCGGAAGTTCTGTCGGCTGCGTAAATGTCAGTTTTTTTCCCGAACGTGGACTGAGACGGCTGACCAGCGAACCGCTGCCGGAGTTTTCGTGTCGCACGAGACGCGTGAATCCCTACTCGTGATTCCTGTTTTTCCCCATCTTTCGCAAGAACATTCCCCTGCCATGAGCACTGCAGAAGCTGCAAACACTGATAATCGCGTGATGACCGGAGCCGACATTGTTGTCAAGTCTTTGGTAGATCATGGCGTCGACGTGCTCTTCGCATATCCGGGCGGATGCAGCATGCCGATTCACCAGGCGTTGACGCGTTTTGGTGATTCGATTCGTACGATTTTGCCACGACACGAGCAAGGCGGCGGTTTTGCCGCACAAGGTTATGCTCGGGCAACCGGACGAGTCGGTGTGGTGATGGCGACCAGCGGCCCTGGTGCGACGAACTTGGTCACCGCGATTGCCGATGCAAAACTAGACAGCATTCCGATGGTTTGCTTGACCGCCCAGGTCCCCACCAAGGCGATTGGGTCGGACGCATTCCAAGAAACCCCGATGGTCGAAGTCTGCCGTGGGATCACCAAACATCATTACTTGGTGACCTCGATCGACGATTTGCCGCGCGTGATGAAAGAAGCTTTCCACGTCGCCAGCTCCGGTCGCCCCGGCCCTGTTCTTGTTGACCTCCCAAAAGACGTCCAGCTTTCGGACGTTACCGAAGTCGACCTCGACCCGCCGATGGACTTGCCCGGCTACGAGCCAGCCCCACCTGCAATTCCGGCCGAAACCGTTCGCCAAATCGCCGCCGCCATCAAACTGGCTCGCCGCCCCGTGATCTATTCCGGCGGTGGAGTCATTCTTGGCAACGCTAGCGAAGAACTGCGTGATTTCATCAACAAGACCGGTATCCCAACCGTCACGACGATCATGGGTATTGGCTCGGTTCCGCCCGAGAACGAGAACTCGCTGGACTGGCTGGGAATGCACGGCGCTGCCTACGCCAACTACGCTGTTCGCGACTGTGACTTGCTGATCGCATTGGGCGTTCGATTTGATGACCGCGTGACCGGCAAGGTCGAGGCATTCGCCAAAGACGCGAAGATCATCCACATCGACATCGACGGATCGGAGCTGAACAAGAACAAGGAAGCGCACATCCCAGTTCGTGGCGATGTGAAACAGGCTCTGACGGAACTCAACAAAACCGTCACACGCTGCGACATCGATCCGTGGCGAAAGCACTGCACCGAACTGAAGGCGAAGTTCCCCTTCAAGTACGACACCGAGTTCGACGGCATCCTGCAACAGCACGCGATCCAAACACTCAGCGACATCACCGCCAACATGAACACCCAAATCAGCGTGGGTGTCGGACAGCACCAAATGTGGGCGGCGCAGTTTTACAAGTTCCGTAAACCTCGTACCTGGCACAGCAGCAGCGGCTTGGGAACGATGGGATTTGGTTTGCCAGCGGCAATGGGCATCCAGGCTGCTTTGCCAGACGCTTTGGTCATCGACATCGACGGTGACGGCAGCTTCCAAATGAACATCCAAGAACTGGCAACTTGCTTCTGCGAAGAACTGCCCGTGAAGGTGTTCTTGCTGAACAACCAACACCTTGGAATGGTCGTCCAGTGGGAAGACCGCTTCATGGACCGCAACCGCGCCCACACCTACTTGGGCCCAATCAGTCACGACGAAGCTAGCGGCAACAGCACCGCCGAACGCTTTACCTATGCCACCGAGCGGTATCCGAACTTTGTTCAAATCGCCAAAGGCTACGGATGTGGTGCGGCAACGATTCGCAAGAAGTCGGACCTGGAAGGTGCGATCAAAGAAATGATCGAGCACAAAGGCCCGTACCTGCTGGACGTCGAAGTGCCTTACCAAGAGCACGTCTTGCCGATGATCCCAGGCGGAATGACCGTCGACGACATGATCATGAAATAGGCCGCTTCAGTTAGCCTTTGTTGATTGGCGACCGTGAAATACCAACGAAAACCGCCCGGTGCATGCCGGGCGGTTTTTTTGTGAATCAAGATCAATTTGAATCAAAGGCCGGCCTTCGCCCTAAAGCGTGAACCCGCTGCTGGTCAGCCACTGAAGGGATTCCTGGTACGCATCCCCAACCTTCGAAAATCCGATGTTTGTGCCCGTTGTGTTCCCTCGCTCGTAGCCCAACACGCTTTCCAGAACATCACCCATCGGACCAGAATGCTCCAGCAGCGCCTCGTTGATTTCGCCAGCCAACGGCAACAGTTCAAGCACCTCGTCCATTGGCTGATCTAGCATCGCGTCAAGGACGGAAAACAACCCTAGGGTGTAGTATCGTTCGGGAGTGTCGCTGTCGATCGCCTTGGCAAGCAACTCGCACGTCTTCGCACGCGTCATTGCCAAATTGATCAGCTCCTTTGGCTTGCTCTCATCCAAGCCAGTCAAAACTAACATCGATGCAAGTGAGCGAAGTCGCTGTATTCCCATCAAAGCCGTTGCCTGCTTCAACGATTCGATCTTTCGCGTCGTACCGGCTCCGGCAGAATTCACAAAGCGGAGCAATCGGTACGACAAATTCGCATCCATTTGAATCGTATTTTCGACATCGGTCGGCGTGATGTTCGGATCTTGCAATTCAGAAACCAATCGAATGACCGCCGCAACGTTCGACTGCATTTTCCCGCGACTGATCACCTGCGGCTTACTAAAGAAATAGCCTTGGAACAGATCGCAACCGACATCCACACAGAGTTCGTACTCGTCCTGCGTTTCAACCTTTTCGGCCAAGATCGTTTTAATGCCGCTGTCTCGAAGACGTTGCACGTGATCTTTCAATTCGTCTCGTGGTATCGCCGGGAGCTCAATTTTGACCAGATCAGCCAAGCAAATCATCGGCTCCAGTTCGGGCCGATAGACAAAGTCATCTAGTGCGATCGTGTAGCCCATCTGCCGGAGCTCACGAAGTGCCTCGAGAACTTCTGGGTCCGGTTGGATGTCTTCCAGCACCTCGAGCACCATTCGGTCTTGTGGCAAGCAGTTCAGCGTGCCATTAAGCAGCAGGTTGCGAGTGGTGTTGATAAAGGCGAGCTTGTCGCCAATCAGCGTTTCTAGTCCGATGTCCGTGAAGGCACTCAGCACAACAGTTGCGGTCGCGTGATCGCCATCGCGGAAATCCGCCGCAGACGTTTCACTGGAGCGAAAGAGCAGCTCGTAGCCGTACACATCCTGCGACTGAGTGAAGATTGGCTGCCGCCCGACGTATGCTTTGTTCATGATTTCCTGGTGTGATTTTAGTGTCCAGGGGAAACTAGCTTTCGGGAAAACCAGGATGACTGAAATCCGCAGTCCTTGAGGGATTTCGGCCCAGTCCCGTGGAGGACATCGCAAGGTAAAAACGGCTTCTGAAAGCCTGACTTGTTCAATCCGCTCCGATGCTGACAAGTGCCGGCAAGATGCTTAGGTTGACCCATGTACCAATGACCAACGTCCACGCCACAAGTGTGCCAAAAGTTGCCGTCGGAATGAACTCACTCGTCGATAAAACACTGAAGCCCGCAACGAGAGCAATCGTTGCTAACAACACCGGCGCACCGATATTACCAGCGGCAGAAACGGCAGCCGCATCGGACGTGCGGCCAATCTGACGTCGTTTTCGATAGACCATTAACAAGTGCACCGATCCATCAATCGAAAGCCCGACTGAAACAGCAGCAATCATTGCTGCTCCCATATTGATCCGACCACCTGCGAGCGAAACCACGGACAACACCAAGAACGCTGGCAACAGATTGGGAACCAGCGCCGCCGTCGCTTGACGAAGACTGCGTGTTGCGCAACACATCAGCCCCCAAATCAAAAGTGCGGCCGCACCAAAACAACGCCATTGATCACTGACCAACTGATCGACCAAGCGAGTCATGATGACATAGTATCCTGTGACAAGTGGCGGCGACTCCGCGCGAACCGACTCCCAGGCCTGCAATTCTGCCTTCGCGATCTCCAGCGTCCGGTCCATCAGATGCCGCTTCTGATCCGCTGGCAATCCTTCGGGACTTCGCAACATGATTCGCAGTTTTCGATACCCGGGTGAATCTGACAACGGGTTCGAAATCAGCGCCCTGATGAACGATGGCAACCGGGTACGCATCGCTTCGATTCGCATTGCCGCGGGCAACCATTTTCCAGCAGCGGATCGCCCCACAACCTCAGTTGCATCGGCAAGGCTGATCGCCTTAGCTAGTCCATGCGACCCAAGTTCATCCAATAGTTTCTGCTCAAGCTTGCGGACATTGGCGAGTTGTTGCTGCGTAATCGGGTCCTGAACCTCAAGCACCAAATCCCATACGCCTGCGCCACCAAGATTGTCTTCAACACGCCCGTAATCGATGACGATCGCACTGTCGTCACGAAAGTTACTCAAGAAACTCGTTTCCGTTTCTGCATCGATCACAACAATGACCGTGCCGACCATCACTCCAACCGTCAGCAATGCGGTTTGCCACCGAAAACGAACAAACTGACTGGCCACACGAAAACACAACCGCCGCATCGTGCGTGTGAGTTGCGAGTGATACCCAAACTGGGAACGGGCAATCCTTAGCTCTGGCATCAAAAAGCAAATCGGTGAGAACAGCAAGATCGCAACAAAGACGGCCAAAGCAGACATCGCGACCATCAAACCAAACTGACGCACCGGCTGGATCGCCGAAAACCAAAGTGCGGCGAAGCCTGCCGCGTCGGTCGCGCAGGTCCAAAAGATTGGCCAGGCCATTGCGTCCATCACTTGTCGCGTTGATTCCTCGCGTGAAAAGCCACGCCTCCGCCGGCCATGGTACCGCACGCCAAGGTGCAACACTGCGGTGACGGCAATCACGGTGACGATGGCGGTCAGGATCGACGCGATCAGTGATAACTCGATCCCCATCCAGTACATGGTCGCTTTGGTGATGATCACCGTCCAGCCGATCACCAGCGACAGCAGCACCACCAAACGAAAGTCCAACAGCGAAACGATCACCACCAATGACAACAAAACAACGGTCGTGATCGCTAGACGATTCCCGTCGCGACGAACCAACGAAAACGCTTGATCGACCAAGACGGGTTCACCGATTAACGCGACATCGGAGACGCCCGGTTCGCTTTTCCACTGCTCAGCAATCGCGCGGATCTGGTCAACCGTTTCGGCAGATCGAGTTGATCGATCATCGCGACGACGGCGGCATGCGAAAAGTCAACTGAATGCGTGTAGCCGGAAAAGATTTCGTTCAGCCCACTGCCTACCGGATCGTCCGGACGCATTAACCGTGGCAACGGGTTTTCATCTGTTTCACCGATTCCAAACGGCAGCGCTACTGCGCCCATGCCTTCAGCGGCGCCATTCAATACCCAGGGCGACAACACGGCCGTCACTCCGTCGAGCGATTTTAATTGGCGGGTGAGCTGTTCACTCCGCCGCATCCCGGAATCGCTCGGGAGTGCCTCGTCTCGATACATCAAGACCAAAATCTCGTCGTTGCCGAACCAAGTCTTCAGGGCTTGATACTGCCGCAGCGTTGGGTCATCTTTCCCAAACAACGATTGAACGCTCTGGTCAGTCTGCAATCGAGTGGATGCAGGATAAGCGACAGCCAGAAGGACGATGCCGAGCACCGACAGAACGAATCGGCCACGGATTGCGTATCGAATCAAGGTTTGCATCGCGTCGATGCTACGTGGCAGCTAGGATCGTCGTCAACCAGTCCCCATTTGCTGTTGCGGATTCGGCTGGACAGCCAGTCGTGATCCCATACGCCCCGGCGAGCATTTCATTGGATTTCCTGCGTCATCACCGATACTTGTTGCTTTCGATTGTGGCGTGCCTACTCGTTCGCGGGGGGGGACTGTTCGTCAACAGCAATCGCTTCGTTGAAGACCCTGATGCATACCAAGCGATTGCATCGACGATCTCTAACCACGGGGTTTTTGGCTTAACCTCTCCGCAAAACGTGCCACGAGCGATCGCATTCCGACCGCCGCTTTACCCGTGGCTGCTATCTTGGATCGTGGTTGATGATGCGACAAACGGGTCCCGTGTCAGTCCGGTCTTACTGGGGATCTTTCACACCTGCTTGGGTTGCCTGACCGTTTGGCTCGTCTTTCTATTCGCACGTGATACCGCTCGAAGGATTCGCAATGTGTCGCCGCGTTCAGCCGATGTCGTAGCGTCCATCGCGGCACTGATTTTCATCTTCGACCCGATCCTACTTCGCCAGTCAATTGACGCGATGACAGAAACACTCGCCGCAACCCTGGCGATGGCTGTCATTTATTGCTGGTACCGATGGTCAATCGCATCGCATACGAAAACTCAACTCGCTTGGTCGGTTTTGCTTGGGACCTCGCTCGCCCTCGGTTACCTTTGCCGCCCTACCTTTTTGGTGTGGAGCGTCTTCCTCTGCGGCGCGATGCTTTTGAACATTCGCGAGCGCCGCTTGTTGCCCCAGCTTGCATTGACGGCTGGAATCATCGTCATCGCGGTCGCTGGATGGACGATTCGGAATCAACGCGTAACTGGGCATCCGGTCTGGGCCACTACGCATGGTGGCTACACTTTGTTACTGGGAAACAATGAATCGTTTTATGACTACCTGGCAGACAACACGTTTGGCGAAGCGTGGGACGCAACCCGCTTTATCAATGCCTACCAACACCGCTACGAGGGTGATCCACTGACCGCAGAGTTTTGGTCGAAAGACTGGCAAGGCCCAGTAACGACAGCGGTATCAGCGTCTGAATACGAAGATGACCGACTCGTCTACCAATCCGCGGTTGAAACGATCAAACGGCGCCCATCGCTATTTGTATGGGCGTCGATCGTACGTGTCGCACGTCTATGGAGCCCTCTCCCGCACGAAGTCCAAGGGCGATCACTAGTCGCCATCCTTGGTGTTGGTATTTTCTACCTCATGCTCGGAGTGGCAGTCTTGATTGCGATCGCTCGCCATTGGAAGAGTTTGATCGATCAACGCTTCTGGGCCATTGGCCTGCTGGCATTCACGCTGTCCGGTGTCCATGCGGTGTACTGGAGCAACATGAGAATGCGAGCTCCGATTATGCCAGCGATCGCTTGTCTGGCTGTCCTCGCATTCCCTCGCGGTCGTGACCTGCCAGAGTAAAATCGCTATTTCGTCTCGCTCAAAACGCGAGCGATATCGATCGGTACGATACCAGAGCGTTCAAGTTCCATCTTCAGTTTCGGCGTCATCTCTTCATGCAGGAATTGGACGCGAAAATCACGTTGGCCAGACTGCTTTAACCCACACGCAAAACTTGTCGTACTTCGTTCGCTTGGATTGAGTTGGTCGAACACCAAGGTCAAGATCGGCAGCGCATCACACTGCCCAACGATCATCACCTTGTGCCGGTCACGAAGCAGGCTGACTGTTTCGCGGGCGATCCAGTTCACCGCGTGGCTAGGTAGTGTTGCAGGCGTACTGTCTGCGAAGTCGCTTTCGGGAAGTGGCATCGAAATTGGCTTGTCGGTCATTTCCGATTGCGGCAATTGGTGATTCTCGTCCGCGGGGAGAATCAGGTGGCCAAGTGCCAACGCCGTTCGAGCAAAGTCGATGGCATGAAAGCCATATTGCATTAACTGTCTTCGTGTCGCGACCAACGCATTGGTGACGACGGAAAACCCGCCGCGCCCGCTGTATTCTGGAGCCCCATGGATGCTGCGGGCGACCGCATGATGTGAATCGGAAAGCGCAAAAAAGCTCAGCCCCCAAGCGGATTGCAGATCACGATTCGGAGTCGTCTCAATCGAATTGTGGGACGGTGCCCACTTACAAAACGAGGTCGAGAGCGTGGCATCGATCCCGGCCGATTGGCCGATGATTTGATACCCTTGCATACGGCTTCGATTTGCCGATCCATAAGTGATCTGTTCAACAAGCATGGCTTAGCTGTTTTGAATGGCCCAGTGCAACGGTTCGATGACGCCACGTGGCTGGATATGAAGTGGCAACCGCGAGAGTGCTCCCGAATTCTGGCTCATCAATATCGACGAACCAACGACACTTGCGCTAAAGACTTCATGTCGCGGAAAGTTTTGGTGACAGTAATCGCTAAAACGCGGCATGTTGTTTTCCATGAACCGACGTGGATCAGCTTCCGCTTCAGGACACGTGTCGCTTTTCGTGAATACGATCGCGACCGCAGGCGTCAGGTCGCGTGATTTGTCCAAGTGCGACAGACCTTGCTGCTGTGCAATGTATGAACCGAGTTTCATCGCGAAGAGATCTTCACGGGCACCGTTGTCGCGGACTTCGATGGAATCGCACAGCAACAGGAACGCAGACGTCCGCTCGACGATGTGCGATACCGCCGGATAGGTTCCCGGGCGTTCCAATTCCATCGCAATCGCTTCCCCGGCAAAGTCGGGAGCGACAAAGTCGACTTGTTTAACCTTTCGTTTCGCCGAATCGGTGACGACGCAGTGCAACCATTTCCATTGGTCGGATTCGTTTGGTGTCTTTTCGGGAAAGCGGCGATCTTCGAGTGCCGAGACGACTTGTTCTTGTAACCGCAAGGAGAACGCTCCGTTGGGTACACCTTTCAAATACTTTGCGCCGCCACAAAGCACGTCCAACAACAACCCGAGGTAGACGGTCTTGCCGGCGTTGCTCGGCCCAACAACGGAGATAAAGTGAGGACTGACATGCCGTTTAGCGATCGAACGGGTGATTTCTGCTGGCGTATTACAAACATCACAGAAGTCATCATCGCTGTTCATCTGGGCGTCACAGCAAACGCAAAGGACTACTTCGTCCGTTTGCGGGATTTCATAAGTGTCAGTCGTCATGATGGGTGCAAGCCTACCTATTTCGTCAGTAAAACCAGAGCAGTTTTAATCAAGGAGCAGAGACGTCTGGAGGGTCCAGCCCGTCTGCGGAAAAGCAACATCGGAAACCCAAGTTGGGCTTTCGAGCCGTCAAAGTATCTGCACTACGGCTTTGGCAAGTCGTGTGTGAGTGGAAATAGCTGTCGTAGGCTCCGCCACGGATTTCCGCCATCGAATCCTGCATGTGGACGGTGATCTCTTCCGTCGCAGCTAAAAGATACTGTGTGTTGATCCACTCCCAGACGTTTCCGACCATTTGACGGATACCATCGGGGGTGCTGCCTTTGGGGAAGTCATGCACCGACGCGATACAGTGGTTTCCCGATGCCCAGGTATTGGCAAAACTCGGGTCAAAGGAATTTCCCCAAGGATACCGTGCCTCGGTCAAGCTATCGCCTTTGCTTAGACTCCAAGTCGCCGCCCGTTGCCACTCGGCACTTGTCGGCAAACGCTTGCCAGCCCATTGTGCATAGGCATTCGCTTCGTACCAACAAACGCCACTTACCGGTTGCGCTTCGGTGCCGGGAAGTGGCCGCCCGTCTTTCCATAGTGCCGGTCCGGGGTGACGCGTTGTGTCCACGAATTGAAGCACTGTGGTCAGAATCTGCTCGGGCCAGAGGTGCACATCATCATAGCCGCCGTCATCGACGAAACGCTTGTAATCATGGTTGGTGACACACCAGCGATCGATGAACAGCGACTCGACTTCGCTGGTCCCAAGCATCTGCGGCACTAGCGTGAGGCCTTCCGAAGTGTTGGTGGCGTATTCACCTTGCAGGACAACCGTCCCACCAGGCACATAGGCCATGTCATGGTCGATCGCCTGCCACGCGAAACCGATCGATTCGGCATCAAATTGCACGCCATCCTGTGGTCGAACGATATGCGCGTACTGTCGGTTTCGTACCAACAGACGAATATCAGGTGGCGCGTTCGGGAAGTCGAGCACCGGTGGCGGGGCTGAATCCGCTTTCGATTTCGCTCGTCCTGGTGAGCGAAAGAAACTCAGTGGACGAGTAAAAAAAGTCGTTAAGGGCACGGTAGTCTCCAACAGACAGTTATCGATTGCGGTTCGACCGAAGTGCACGCTGCATTCGTTTGAACTCTTCAATTCGTTGACGCGACTGTGCGTCATTGGGGGAAGCAGGGTCGCTTTCGGATCCGTCTTGAGGGCGACTTTGCACGGCGTTTGGAAGGATCGGCCGATTCGCTAGCGGCGGCACGATGTGAGGTGCGGACTGCGGGATCCCGCCGAGATTCGCCGCCTGCGGTTCGGTCGCGGCAACGGGCAGATGGGAAGGACTCGGGGTCACTCCCTGATTCCCATCCGCGTGCGTCGGTTCGTGTGAAGCGGGCTGAATCGACGTCGGCATCGGGATTTCGCCAACCGACGACTCTGCGTTGATCGGAGGCGTCTCCACCCCCGCATGCATCGCCGCAGCAGGAAGCACCGGTGATGCATTCGTCTGAGCGGGAAGCACCGGACGTACCACCGGCACGACAGTGGCTTTGGATGACGCGGTGCGTCCGCCTTGCATTGACTTTCGACGCTCGGCCTCGACTTCCAGCCAAGCTTCCGTCAATCGTTTCGCCTGGTCACGAAGAGCCAACTCGCGTTCGGCCGTTCGTTTGCTCCATTCCGTCTTTTGCTGGTCAAGCTTTGCGATTGCCCCGGCGAGTAACGATTCTCGTTCGAGCAACTGAGCCGATCGATTGATCACACGCCGGATACGAATAATCCACTGGCGTGTAAACTGCTCAACGTCACCGGCGATCGAGCGAAGTGCCTCGACGTCGTGTGCGTCCAGCGGTGTCGATGGCCCACCTTGAAACGAACCGCCCGAGGAGGCGTTGGAGTGCAACGCCCCCGAACCGAAATGGTTCTTCGGTTGGTGTGTCGAGGTGAAAAAATCGTTGGATGCGGTCATCAGTATTCAGCTGTTGGGGATCAATACTCGTCGCCGACTCGTTTCCACAAATTAGAAATCCGTCCCATCAACGTGCCGGGTTTATCGTCACGTTGTGATTTTTCCTCTTCATGAATTTCACGGAGGTGCTCGCGAAGCGTTTTGAGTTTGTATGCGAACTCGCGATCGGGTTGATCTTTCGCGACTGGTACGTTCCCAATGTCTTCTAGCTGTTTTGACAATTGGAAACGAATTCGCGAGACATCCGCCTTTTCTTTGGCAAGCTCAGCTCGCAACGACTGCACGTTTTCGGGCTCGTCGGTTTTCAGATGTTCGACCTGCCTGGATAATCCGGCAACCTGCTTTTGAGCTTCATCCAATTGCGAATGTAAGTCCGCATTTCGACGCTGCAATTCTTTCAGGGTTTCATCATCGAGCTCTTCTTCGACCGTCTTTCCGCCCATTCGTTTCTTTGCCGAGTGAAGCAACTGCTGAAGCTTGTCGCGTTCGGCACAGGTTGCCTCCAGGCGTTCTCGAAGTGCATCGTGCTCTGCTTTCAGTTCGGATTCACGCTGAGTGACGCGCTGTTCGATTTCGCTCACCCAAGTTTCCAAACACGCACGTTCGTCGCGTTCGGCTTGGTTTTGCACCTCGGCCGCTTGCAACAAATCTTGCAGCGTCGCGACGCGGTCATCATGCTCTTCGAGTTCTGCCAGAAGCGCGTCGACACGGTCCGCCAAATCGCTGCCTGCGAAATCCGTGGTGGTTGCAGGCACCATCGGAACTCCGACGGAACAATCATTTTCCCCTGACAATGTCGCGAGTTGCTCATCACGCTCGGCAAGTTGCATCCGGAGATCGTCAATCTCGGCTCGCAACAGCGCGACCACTTCCGGATCGATCTCATCATCAACGTCGGCCGGATCCCAATCGTAATCCTGGTCCAGCGAAGCGGCGGGGTCTTCAAAGGGCAATGTGAGCGCGGATTCCGGTTCGGATTCATCATCGAAACTCGCTTGTGGAGTCTCGGTAAATTCAGGCTCAAAGGAATCAGTATCGACTTGTGCTTCCGATTCCGATGACAACTCTGTGTCGATTGGCAAAGTCGCTTTGACGGATACGGGTGATTCGACCTTTGCCGGCGTCGGTTTGGGTAGTGCTTGCCCGACGACTTCGATTCGTAGGCTGCCGAGCATGATCTCGTCGCCGACGTTGAGTGCCGTCTTGTCATCAATGTTGGTCCCGTTGACGACAGTTCCGGCGTCTGACGCCCAATCCTGGACCGAAACGGTTTCACCTTCGACATCGACCAGACAATGAATTTCAGCGACGCCATCGCCTTCGATGTTAATTCCACACGAAGCGCTTTTGCCAAGAAAGACGCTACGCCCGTCTTCAAGTGCATGCTCAATCGATGACTTACCAGGTCGATGGACTACCAATCGAAAATGCGAGAGGGCTGGAGAGGTAGAACGACTCATGAAAGTGCCTCGACTTCTTGCGTGGGGCTATTGGGTGTGACGACCGGCGCGGGGGATGGAGTGTGCTCGGGTTGTGGTGCGAGTGGAATCGAATCAAGTTCACGCATTGTCGAAATCAGCGTTTCGTACTTGTAGGGCGATTTGATCAGGCGATCGGGTACGAATCCCAACAGGCGCGCCCAAGGGACGTTGGGATCATCAATCACCTGAGGTGGGGCCAGCACGATTTTCCTTGCGTCACCAAAAGCTTCTGTCGCCGCGGAATAAGCTTCGCGAATGGCATCACAGCTTTGCGGCGTGTCGACGGCAAAGAAAACGGCGTCCGGCTGAGTACGTTTGACGAGCAATTGCAGGGTCAACGTGTCACGGACGACCTTTCCTGCAAACGGTGTTGTGTTTTGTTTCAGCTCGCTGCGAAGTTGTGCCGCAACCATTGCGTTGGTTTCATAAGCGACATACTTTCCTTCACTCTCGTCACGTTTGCATTCAAGCACATCGGCGGCGATGAAGCCGGCCAGCACGCGACGCAGTTCATCACGTTCCCAGTTCAGTCGTTGCTGAAGGTCATCAAGCGAGCGTGGTTCGCTGACTAGGTTGAGCACCTTCATGTGCTGTGCTGACAGTCCGGCGCGATCCAGGTTTTGGCCACGAATCGCTTTTCGTGAATAGCGAAGTGACGATTCATCGGCTGGCAATTTCGATGCGTCGCAGTGCAGCGCATATTCGACCAATAACCCCATCAAGCCGATTTCCAACGGCAAGTCGCGTTGCAGCGAAGGAAACTCGTTGAGGGCTCGGAATTGAAATCCTTTCAGCGGACGACTCTGCACCATTCCGATCAGCATTGCCGCTTGGAATCGCAACAGTTTCGCGGTCAAACGTGGATCAAGGACTCGCTTATCCATCAACTGAACGAAGCCATCGAACTCGGCCGAGCCACGTCCTGCGATTGTCAATCGCAATACTTCCGACAGGTTTCGCAGCGATTCCGGCAATTGATCAACAATCATTTGCGTTTCATCGGGTTGAAGCCCTGTCGCGTTGATCCCTTGGACGCGACCGCGGTCCAGATAGATCCACAGACGCAGACGCTCGGCTTCGATTTCTAGAACACCTTTCTTGGTTCCGTTGTTCAAAAAATCGACGACTTCGCGAATTCCAAAGACGCTAAACCGGCCGGCGAAATCGGGCTCGGCAGTTTCGCCAATGATCTCAGGAACGGCCGAGCCTTTCGTTTGCGACTCGACGATCATCGCTGCCGTTTCGATCGCATTTTCGACCGTCGTTTTAAGCAGATTCTCGGTATACGGTTTGGGCAACATATCGACGACGTTGTCGAGATCCGCATACTCCACGTACGCCTTTTTCCGCAGCGTCGAACTAACGACCACAGGAATCGTCTTGAGCGTGGAAGAAGCTGCGAGCTGTTGGCAGACTTCGAAGCCCGTCGTGCCAGGCAATTGGTGATCCAGCAAAATCAGATCAGGGCGAATCTCTTCGGCCAACTGCAAGCCTTCTTCAGCGGTTGGCGCGAGAGTGACAGCATAGCCGGCGGGACTGAGGTGCGAATCGACCAGCTTTCGGATGGTCGCACTGTCGTCGATGACCAAGACTTTCTTTTCGGCCATGAAACTGATTCCTCAAGAACTGTGAAAAAACTGTGAATTGAATGAATCGGAAAAACGTTCCGATCGTGCCCCGCGTCCAACCGCATCAACGCTTTGCCCATGGCAACGATGCGACCACACTATCAAGCCGCTCAGGTGTGAGCGGTTTTTGTACATACTCCATCGCGCCCAACGCACGAGCCTGCTTGCCCGCGGTATCAATGCTTCGACTGCTAATCACGACTACGGGAATCGGTTCCAATCGTGGTTCGCTTTTGATCGTCTGCAATAGTTCCAGACCACTCATCCGCGGCATATCGATGTCGCTGAACACCGTTACGAACAGATCCTTTGCGAGCAGTTCGATGGCGGCTTGTCCGTCTTCCGCTTGAACAATTTCGACCGGGTATTTCTGCAATGCCCGAGTCGTTCGCAATCGAGCGCTCTTCGAGTCGTCAACGACGAGAACTTTTGGCAAACGCTTGCTCGAACTCGGTGTTTGTGGTGTCGGTGAAGAGACAACCGGCGAAGCCCCAGTCGCAGCTTCAGTTAACCCACGAGGGTCGAGCAGCAAGACCGTTTCTCCCATCCCACTGAGCGTCGCTCCGATGCAAAGTGGATGCGACTTCAACAGTGGCGGCATTGGCCGAACAACAACCTCTTCCGGCCCAAGCACTCGGTCGACCAACAGCACCAGATCCTTGTCATGGTTTCCATCAGCACTTGTTCCACCCGTCGCCAATTCGATAACCGATCGACGTTCATCGTCTTCTGCGATCGTTGCGATGGGACCTTGCAGCGACAGAACTTCGTTTAGATCCACCGGCGAATTAGATCGATCGAATTCTCCCGTACGACGAACCGCTTGCGCCGGCAGTGCAAACAGTTGACCGCCAGAACGAAAGACCATTGCGTGTTGAATCATCGATGGCAATGGCAACGAGAGTCGGATCGTTGATCCTTGGCCAGCTTCGGATTCGACTTCCACCCAGCCGCGCATTCTTTCCAGCGTCGCCGCGACAACGTCCATGCCGACGCCGCGTCCGGAGACTTGACTGGCGACTTCTTTGGTCGAAAACCCTGGGTGAAAAATCAACCGGGCAAGCTCTGCTCGACTGATCGATTTATCGCTTTCGATTAAGCCACGCTCAATTCCACGACGCCGAATCGCATCATAATCGAGGCCCTTACCATCATCGCTGACTTCGATAACCAACAAATCTGGCCCCGCGTGAGCATGCAGCTTGACGACCCCGGGGACCGGCTTGCCAGATGCCGCTCGTTCTTCTGGTGTCTCCACTCCGTGGCTTACCGAGTTTCGAACAATATGCAGTAGTGGCTCGAAAATACGTTCTTGAAGGGATCGTTCGATGCCGGTGTTTTCCCCAACCAACTCGACACGAACTTGTTTTTGTTCTGCCCTCGCCGCATCGCTGATCGCACGGTGCAAACGGCGGAACAATCCTGAAACCGGCATCCGTCGGAGTTGGACCAATTCCAATCGGAAGTTTCTGATGAACTGCGAAACGGCTTGGTTACCATCAGCCACCGGTTGGTAGCACTCACGCAACCGCTGGGCGGATTCCAGAACATCGTTGGCCACTTCGTTGAGATGTGAAAACGAGACGCCTTCCTCAGCCAAGGCGGGATCGGCCAAATTATCACTGGCCAACAGGGCTTCGCCTTCATGACTCAGCATCCGGATTCGTGTCACGCTGTGAATCAGCTCATCATGGATTCCTTTCAATTCCGAAATCTCGGTGTCGCGTTGGTTGCGCAACATGACCAATTCACTCAACATGTCCATCAGACGATTTAGCTGGGACGCTTTCACACGTACCGTTTCGTCATCGGAATGGGCGTCTGAGGCTGCGGCTGACTTGCGAGGCCCGGCAACGGGAGTACTTGATTGTGGCGACGCGACCGCAGCGGGACTGCTTGAGACAATCGGTGCATCAATGTGTTGTACTGGCTGAGATGCATTTAACGCGGGTACAGGGACCGCGTCGACCGGTTCCGGATCGTCGTCACCATCGACACGCGCACGGATCAAATCGACATGAGGGAGCAACAGTTCCGGAGTCACCGGGCGCCCTGCTTCTTGCGTTAGCCGGATTAGTTCTTCGACTTCGTGGATGTAGGTCGCGAGATTTGCCAAGCCAATACTGGCGGATGCACCTTTGATCGTGTGCAACTCACGTCCGATCGTTTTGACGATAACGGGATCCGACGGGCTCGATTCCAAATCAAGCAAAGCCTGTTCCATCGATTCCAAACCACGCGTCGCGTCATCCATGAACGCTTCCATCAATTCACCGTCGACGACAACATCATCTTTCGCGGGCGGCTTGATCTCGCCTGGCTCGGCACCGGGTGCCACCGATACTCGATCGGCAAACATTTCGCGAGGTTCGCTTGGCGCAGCGGCAACCGGTGGGGCGGGAACGGCTTGTGTTTGTGCACTCAGGCTGCTCAACAATGCCGCAATCTCTTCACGAGACGGCGCGGAAACGTCTTGATCTTCCTTGGTCGGTGTCGAGTCCCAACCGTCATCGAGGTTGACGTCACGAGGTACATCCGCCATCGCCTCAACACTTTCCAGACGAACATCGACCGCGTCCAACAGCATGCCCAGTTGCTGGCGATCAGGCTGTTCGCTTTCGCTGAAAGCGACTTCACGAATCATGCCACAGCTCTCGATCACGAAGTCGAGCAACTCCATGACCTCGGGATGATCATCGTTGAAATCTGAAAGCGACGATTCCACCGAGTCGGCAAGTCGTCCTAAGCGTTCAACCGCTTCGCCCAAGACGTCATCGACATCGTCGAGCCCGGCTTGACCGAGTTCCGCAAGCAATTCGACGGCGGCGGTAAAATCGGCAAGCCGATCATCATGTGGCACTGCAGTAGGTTGGGATGCCATCGGAGTAGTGTCTGCGTCGTGAGTGCTCATCAGACATCCTCCCGTGTGTCGACAACCATTCCTTCTGACGAAACATCAGCGGGTGTTTGGATTGCAAGGTCGACCAATTGGCGGCGTTGAGAAGGCGTCAAGTCAAGATTCGGGTTTGTGCATCCACGGAGGCGATGGATGTTGCCGTCTAGGTCGATCGCCGTTTTTGCAAGTGACTTGATCGCCCAAGACGCATGGTCGGCACGTTTGCGATCCGCCGCGTGAGCACTTGCGATCGAATCGATGCCGCCAGCGAGGCCTTGTACGAGTTGATGCTGTTGGTCGCCTTGCGACGACAAATCTGTGGCGACGTGTAATCCAGCCATTGTGACTTCAGACAATTCCAGCAGCGTCGAGCGAATCGAGTCGAGAACCATCATGTCGGCTTCAACCTCGCTCTGTTCACGCCCCAGTACCGAAAGGGAATCGTTCGTTTGCAGTTCAAGAGATTCTGCCAACACGCCGATCTCTTTCGCCGATTGAGATGTTTGTTCGGCAAGCTTTCTCACTTCGTCAGCGACCACTGCGAAGCCACGACCGTGTTCGCCAGCGCGAATCGATTCGATCGAGGCATTGAGCGCCAACATTTCGGTTCGGGCAGCAATGTCCGTGATTGTTCCAACGATATTGCCAATCTGACGTGTGGGATCGCCGAGCGAACGTAGCTTTTTCTTGCTCATTTCACTGCAACTACGGATTCGCCCGATTCCCTCGGCGAGTTGACCAGTCTTTTCTGTCGCCACACGAACCGCTTTTTCCGCAGCACCGATTTGCTGCTGCAGTTGCTTACAACGATCCGTCACCTTGCCAATTTCACTCGTCAGATTTTGCAGAAGTGCCGTCGTTCGATAGGTCGCTTCGGACTGTTTTGTGCTGTGGATTTCCGAGTTACAACGCCCGATTTCGATCAGGTCTTTTTCGATTTGTCCCATCAACTCATTAAGCGATCGCCCCATTCCGTTGAGCACGTTTTTGAATTGAGACATGTCGACCGATTCGATACCTTCGACATTTGAAAGTCGTCCGAGCATCGACTGAAGTTCGCGTTGATTCTGGCGACTGACAACTTCGATTTCGTCATAGTGCTGGGCGGTGTGCATGATCGTCTCACCCAAGGCATCAATTTCACGAATGCCGGTTGCGACCAAAGTCTGACGACGTTCGGTCAGCATTAACTGAAGTTGACCGAGCCCTTTCGAAACTTTGTAGCCGAGTGCTAGTGATGCGATTGCGGCGGCAACGACCGAAGTGGCCAACACAACCGACCAATGCATCTCGTCCCACATGGTCGATCCGGCCACTGCGACGGCGGATGCAACCACAGCCACGAAGCAATGGCTTGCCAGAAATGCGAAGTTCGTTTTCATACCGTGCTACTGTGTTGACGCTTAATTAAGTTGATTGAGAGCTAGACGGATTTAAACAGCGACGGTTTCCGCAACCGACCAAGGCGAAACGCTGGCAGACCACTGTGATTCGAGTGTTTGTTGGGCGATCCGCTGCAAACCATGAACGTCCAGTACGCTGATCACATTGCCGTCGTAACTTGCCGTTCCGAGCATAAAACTTGCCGAGTTTTCACCACGCTGTGCAGCGTCGATGTGAGTCTCGATGGCGTCAATCGCGATCACCTTGTCGATCGCGATGGCCCAATCGCCCAATTGACTTTCGACGACGATCATCTGCCCGACTTTGGCACAGCGCCGTGCTTGGTCACCAACGATTGGCTCAAGGTCGATCACTGGCAAAAACTCACTACGCAAATTGCCAATTCCCGAAAGCAACGGATGGCTGAGCGGAACCGGCACGATGGTCGGTTTGATTGTGACTTCGCGTACCGTCGTCGCGGGCAATGCAAAGATCGCATCACCACAGCGAAACACGCAGTGCTTGTCGCTCAGGTTTTCGATTCGAGATCGAGATTTGATTGCGCTGTCCATATGCCGGTCTGTGTTTTAAAACGCTTATGATGTCGTTGTCGCTGCCGAGTCGTTACAAGTTGCCATCGCGAAGATTGTCGATCACTCGTGATGATTCAGTGCCGCTTGGATCTGACGCGTCGCCCGTGAATTCGCTCAGTCGTCGCAACATCTGCGAGGCAAATTGATCGAGCTCAGTTTCCCAATCATCAAGCGTTTCGATGGTCAATTCGAAGTCTTCAGGGACGCCTGCGCTTGTGGGGTTATTCATATCAGTCACCGTTGCCAAGTGAGGGCATGCGTGTCGCAGTGATCGAAAGCAGGAAACGCGGCCTTAGCGCGCGTTTGCCTTGCGATGGATCAGTTTTGCGACGGTCTCGAGCAGCAAATCTGGTTCGGTTGGTTTGGACAAAAACGCGCCAAGTTCTTCGCCCAACACAGAAAGGTGGGGCTCTGAAGCGCTCGTCAAAAAGATCACGGGTGTGCGGCTATCCCAATCGGGATTGGCTAGCAGTTCGTGACAGACGCCATACCCGTCCAATTCGGGCATGTTGATGTCCAATACAACGAGATCTGGGTTCTCGGACAATGCACAAGTAACGGCACGACGTCCGTCCTCGGCGAGTAGCACTCGATAGCCGGCCTCACGTAACGTGCGATCGATCAATCGAAGGACGGTAAGACTGTCATCAGCCACAAGAACTGTTCGCTCCTGTGATGACGATTTGCGTGACCGATCGAGCGCATGGGCTGACGGTTGCGTAGCGGTCATGGATAAGACTCCGGTACCGGCGCAAAAAAGTCGTAGCGCCGATACTGTGCGTGGGGTGTTCGTTCGGTGGCGCGGCCATCTCCCCGAGTCGGAGAGATCCGTCACTTTGCGTGCACGGCCTCGCGGCCGGCTTGCCTTTATCGCGAGCCCCGGTCACCACCGGATTACTCACTGGTGCCCCCCTCCTTTCGCAATGCGTGCAGGGTAGGGCACTCTGGTGAAGGGTTGGTCACCGATACGCAGAGTCAAGTGAAACAAATAATTCTGACAAACAAATGTCGCACTCTACTCGCCCCCCGCGACAGAATTCGCACCTAAACCCTTGGGGACAATCGACTTTCGCCTCTACACGTTTACCGAACAGCGTCAACCAATCGCGACAGCATCTCGTCGGTATGTGCCGCCGATAAAGAAACACGCAACCGAGCAGTGCCTTCCGGGACGGTAGGCGGTCGAATCGCCGGTACAAATAAACGATGCTCGACCAGACGACGTGACATCTCCATCGCGTCCTCGTCGCTACCGATCACGATGGGAACGATCGGGACCTGCATCTCCAACTCGCTGCAGGACAATCCAAGTTGACTTCGCAGGCTTGATGCCAACCGGGTCACGCGATCTCGACGGTTCAATAAACCTGCGCCGGTAGCAAAGAAACGCAGTGCCGATTCGACAGCCAGAGGTGACAAGGCGGTACTAAAGATCAATGAACGGCAACGGTTGATCAAATAATCTGCGATCACATTCGGGCAAACGACAAAGCCGCCTTGGCTACCGATCGCTTTGCTTAGTGTTCCCAAGCGAATCGCGATTCGATCTTTGAGTCCGAAGGCTTCGCACGCCCCCGACATGTGCTCGCCAAGGATCCCCGTTCCGTGAGCTTCGTCGACGATCAGTTCAGCATTGTGCCGCTCGGAGATGTCGACCAACTCGGCCAACGGTGCGACATGCCCATCCATGCTAAAGACCGTCTCGGTTACGATCCACACGCGGCGGTAACGCTGACGATCACGCTGTAACAATTCCGAAACGAACTGAACGTCTCGGTGCGGATAAACGACACGTTCAGCGCGACTCAATCGGCAGCCATCGATCAATGAAGCATGATTCAATTGATCACTAACGATTAAATCGCCTTCCTGGCAAAGTGTAGCAATGGTTCCGCTGCACGCGGCAAATCCGCTCGGGAACAACACGGCCCGTTCGGTTTGTTCAAACCGCGCGAGTTGATTTGCCAACAGTTCGTGTTGCTCGGTCCAGCCACAAACCAATGCACTTGCCCCCGCGCCCATCAGCACATCAGATGTCGCCGCCGCCTCGATCGCCAAACCAAGATAGTCGTTGGAGCCAAAGTTAACCAACGTCTGCCCTTGCTGATCACTAATCTCGATGCCGTTCCATCGCCTTGGGATCAGCTCTCGAAAACGTGACTGCGCGTGCAACTGACCGAGAGCTTGCTCGAAATCTTGCCAATCCTTCCCCGACATCAGAACAACTGCCCCAGCGACGTCATCCACTGATCAACGTCTTCATTCGTCATCGCAGCTGAGTTCGTTGTCGCAGCGAACGACAATGATTTTGAGGCAGCTTGTTCGGAGACGCGACGGTATGCAAATTCGCCTTCGGCTGACTGACTTGCCGAAGCCTGACGCAGTGCGATTGCGTTGATCACCGACAACGCGTCACGTGGTGACAGCAATCCGTCTGCATTGGCATCGTAGAAATATCGCCCGGACGTTGGTGGAACAAAACCTGACTGACGCGCGAGCTGATTAATAATGGCGAGTGCATCCAAAGGAGTCGCCTCACCCGATCCGTCGACATCCAAGCGGTCATACAAGTTCGTCTGCACGACGCTGACACCACCATTCACGGCGATCTCGAATTGGCGTAGAGTCGGTCCAGACGAGGCAACGATAATGTAGTGTTCTCCAGCAACCAACGAAGCCGTCAATGTATTCCCGTTTCGTTGTCCGACGTCGGTGCGGTCGGGCTGCGTTACCCAAATGCTCTGGCCCAATGAATCACCGGCTTCAATCATTAAGCTCGCATTCGTATCCGCTTGGATCATCAGCGTTTGATACCCGGCCCCGGCTTCGAGATCGAACGTGCCATCAACCGTTGAAGATTTGATCGGCACATATCCGGTTTCGAAAACAGATTGCTGGGCCAGCAGTCCACTCACATCGATGTTTTGATTTTCCGTTTGATATTCCAGTTGCATCAACTGTCGGCTCACACCGCCATCGATCCAATAATCACCGACCGATAAAAACGATGACAACAATCCACCGGTGCCCGAACAAAACTCGTCTGCGAATTGACCATCGACGGATTCGACCGACACACAACCGCTGGTTTCTTCGCCAATGTCATAGCCCGAGTTCTCGTTCGCGTCGTCATACGCGATGCCAACCAAATAGCCACCGATGTTGCTGTTGCGAGAAAGGGTATGGGTCGCCAAAAAATTTGTATCGGATGACGATGGACTGAATCCATCGAGCAACTCGTAGGCAACGCCAATCGCGTCACGCTTGGTATGCAACAACGCTTCAAGGTGTCCGAGCGAACTGGAATTAAACTCCAATACGAAGTTCACAACATCATAGTAAGCCTGACGCTGGCGGTGAGCATCGGAACCGACCGCATACTCTGCTCGCGTTTGCGGCATGGTCGGTCCAGACTGGTATCCAATATTCTCATTGAAAGCGCCGCTGCTCCACTCACCCAGTGTGCTTTTACCGATGTAATCTGGAGTACTTGCCGCACGTGACGGGTTATACGTCAGGCCTGGCATTTGCCCCAAACAAGAAGACGCGCTGCCGTTTTCGGCAGTGCTATGGGCAAAGCAAGTTGTCTGCATCCAGGTATTGTGGTGGTCTGATTCGAGATAGAGCGAATCCTCCCACGCCAAAGGCGGCAACGGCTCCGTCGCTCGTAGCAAGTCGATTGCGGCACTCACATTCGACGGCGTCAAACTGGAAGCAATCGCCGTCCGCAGATCCTGCCAGACGGGATCGGTGTTGGAAAAGCCGTGCCCCGTGGCAGTCCGATTGCGCCGCATGTCATCCAGGACGTCTGCAAATGCTGGCGGGTCGGCACGCATCTGGTTGATGACGTCGAGTGCGTAGAACTCCATTGGCGACGCCACCATCAGGAAACGACACTCCAGGCGTTCAATCGCAGGTCGCAAGGTGGCTTTACGATGACGATACGTCTCGTTGGTCCGTATGGCTGCCATAGCAAAATTGCCTTGTTACAAGAACGTCGTCACCTGAGTTGTACCGGGTCTAGCCAGCTTTTCCAGTCGCTACCATTTTGCCCCAGCTATCACGCAATGGGACGATGCGATTGAAGACCTGTTTTTCGGCGGTGGAGTCTGGGTCGACGACATAGTACCCCAATCGCTCGAACTGCACGCGTTCGTCTTCGCCCGCCGCACTGAGCTCGGGTTCGGCATAGCCCGTCGTCACGTCAAGCGAGTTGGGGTTCATGTTGTCGAGGAACGTCTTGCCCTCTTCGGTTTGATCGGGGTTCTCGACGGAGAACAAGCGATCATAGTTTCGCACTTCGATTTCGACCGCTTCGCCGGCACTGACCCAGTGGATCGTGCCTTTGACTTTGCGTCCCGAGTTGTCTTCACCCGATTTGGTTTCGGGATCGTAAGTGCAAAGTACTTCGGTGATGTTTCCGTCAGCGTCTTTGACCACGTCATGACAATCGACGATGTAGCCACCACGAAGCCGGACCGAACCGCCTTTCTTTAGACGGAAGAACTTGCGCGGAGCTTCTTCTTGGAAGTCATCGGAACCGATCAGCAAACTGCCACTGAACGGGACCTTGCGTTTACCGGCCGATTCATCTTCTGGGTTGTTGCCGACCTCCATCATTTCGACCTTTCCTTCAGGCCAATTGGTGATCGTCAGCTTGATCGGATCAAACACAACCATTCGCCGTGACGCGACACGATTGAGGTGCTCACGGACGGCGTTTTCCAATCGAATCACGTCGATGGTGCTGTTGAATTTGGCAACACCCACATCGATCGCAAAGTTGCGAATCGACTCGGGCGTGTATCCGCGGCGACGCAGACCACTGATCGTCGGCATTCGCGGATCGTCCCAACCGTTGACGTGGTTTTCTTTGACCAGTTGCAACAGTTTGCGTTTGCTCATGACGGTGTAGGTCATGTTCAAACGCGCGAATTCGATCTGGCGTGGGTGATGAATCTCCAACGCACCGCAGTACCAATCGTAAAGCGGGCGATGGTTTTCGAATTCCAGTGTGCAGATCGAAAACGTGATGCCTTCGATCGAGTCACTTTGCCCGTGCGCCCAGTCATACATCGGATAGATACACCACTCGTCGCCGGTACGATGGTGGTGGGCGTGCATGATGCGATACATGACCGGATCACGCAGATTCAGGTTGGGCGACGCCATGTCGATCTTGGCTCGCAACGTACGGCTGCCGTCTGGGAACTCGCCCGCTTTCATACGGCGGAACAGATCCAAGTTTTCTTCGGGCGTGCGATCGCGAAAAGGGCTGTTCTTGCCAGGTTCGGTCAACGAACCACGGTATTGACGAGTCTCCTCGGCATTCAAATCACAGACATACGCTTTGCCATCGTTGATCAGCTTTTCGGCCCACTCGTACAGTTGGCCAAAGTAATCACTGGCGTAATGCAGCGAATCCCACTGGAACCCCAACCAGCGGACGTCTTCCATGATTGACTCGACGTATTCCGTTTCCTCTTTTGACGGGTTGGTGTCGTCAAATCGCAGGTTGCAGGTGCCGGAATAGTTTTTCGCCAGCCAAAGTTCAAGCAGATACTTTTGGCGTGACCGATGTGCAAGTAACCGTTCGGTTCCGGCGGGAAACGCGTGAAAACACCAGCCGCCTTGTTGGCCGCCAAATCGGCGTCAATCGCTTGCTCGATAAAGTGTTTATTGGGGCGGCTGGAGGCCGAATCGCTCTCGCGTGTCGTGTCATTCATGGCGTGGCGGAATCCGTGTGTGGGGTCGATGGCGGATCAAACAAAAATTCCCCTGCAAAAGCAACGTCAGCCTAGCGACGGGCCTGCGATCCGACCAAAGATCGCAGGCAAGGGGAATGATGCAGATCGCGACAGAAGTTTAGCGACCGAACACGAAATCGCCGATGCCAGGCAAACGCTTAGCGCGCCGCCTGCATTTCCGGGGCCGGCTGGTCGCCTTCCGCCGCCGGCGTTTCTTGATCCGACGTCTCTTGGAGCGATCGGATGAAGTTGATCAGATTCCAGATATCGTCTTCTTCGTATTCGCCCGGCACAAACGTGCTGGCTGCTGGCATTGGGGTGCCTTCGATGCCTTGCGAGATCCGGCGATACAGGTCCTCGCGCGAGCTGCCGCCTCGGAAAACGCCTTCGGTAAAGTTACGCGGACGGGCATTCTTCGGTGGCATCGCACCGCGAGCCATCAATGGAATCAACGCGTCAAAGTCTTCCGGTTTCAAACCGACTCGCGATGTCCAGTCCTTTGTCCAGTCGTCGTAGTCCTTGTTTTGGCCGTCGCCTTTGCCGGTGTTGCCGTGGCACTTGTTGCAGCCCGCGACCTTTCCGGTGAAAACCGCTTTGCCGCGAGCAACCGAGGCTGCCAACGCATCGGCATCGTCACCTTGTTGCATCTGGACAAATTCTTCGTGTGAATCTGGAACCGGAATGTCTTCTGGCGGATCCGGAACTTCGACGACTTCGTCTTCGGCATCTAACCACGAACCGGCGATGTCCTCGGCCAGCTCCTCTGCCAATCCCATCGAATCGTCGTAAAGCTCAAGCTGCTCGGCCAGCTTTGCTGCTGGCGAGTCTTCTTTCTCGCCGTCTTCTTCCCAAGCGGCGACCTGTTGTTCGATCGCTTCACGTTCGGTCTTCAGCCGTTCGCCGAATTCGACATTCACGATCCGGTCGACTTCGAAATCCAACTCGAACACGGATTCGTCGATGATCGTTCGCTCGAGTTCACCACGCAGTGACAAGTAAATGACGTAGTCGACCAAGGCTTCGACATCGTCGGCGGACAGCTCGGGGATCTTTTTCATCGCGGTCCCATCGATGCCGTCACCGATCACATGGATCAAATCGTCACGCGTGGGCTTCTCGCCGCGAGCGGTCGATTTCCACTTGAACAATCCCATGCGATAGTCACGCGGATAGGGATCCAAGATCGCGCTGTTTTCGCCGCGGCCGTTTCCGGTGATCCCGTGACAGCTGACACAGTGTTGGCGATACAAACCGCTGCCTTCAGCCACCGGACCGGCGGCCTTTGCCAGGCGGTCCATGTCAACCAAACCTTCGTAATCTTCGCCTTGCAGCACCTCAGGCATCTTGGGCTCGTCCGGGGTTCCGAACATGCCGTTGATGATCCATGTCGTATCGGCAAGCGCTTGGTCCATCGAGACCTCGTTCTTGATCTGATACTTCATGGCGTGAACCAAGTTGGGCTCGAACTCGGCCTTGTACTCTTCACGACCACGGTTGCACCCGGCGACCAATGCGACCAGGGGCAGGGCGGCGATTGTCAGGACGGAAAAGGTTTTTCGCATGGGTCCTTTCGGCGGGAATGATGAACGCGAGGGGTGTGCGGCTGGGATCATTTTGGCCCCCGGCCGCACCAAAAGTTCGCTACCGAGTGAATTCATACAGAATCACTGGTATTTCAAGGTGGGGTCTACCTTAAGGCTGCACGATTTTGACCACAGAATCAAGAATCTGCGGCATTTTTAACCGCCTTTTCGATGCGATCCGCCACGCATTGTGGCCCCAGAATTGAAAGCGTATCGAACATGCCAAATCCGACAGCCGTTCCTGTCGCGGCAACACGCACGGCGTGGATAATTTGGCCGATCTTGATCCCCTGCTGCTCACAATAGCCCTTCAGCAGCGATTCGCAGCTTTCTGGATCAAACTTGTCCGCCGACAGCACCTGTTCGCGGAAACCGGTCAGCAACTCGCAAGCACCGTCCGCTTTGGCGATTCGCTTTTGGAACGCCTTGTCGTCGTACTGGATCTGGTCGGTGAAAAAGTAGTCAAAATCGATGATATCGCCGGCGACCTTCAAACGATCCCCCGCTGCCACGACCACCTTTGAAAGTGTGTCATTGCCAGCCGAGTCGACTAGGCCTGCAGAAATTGCGAACGGCGCGACCGCCGACAAGCGATCTTCGTGTGGCAAATCGGCAAACAAGTCCGCTTGAAAGGCCATCAATTTTTGAGGGTCAAACGACGCAGGCGATTTCGTGACGCGTTTCAGCGAGAAATGTTCCACCATCTCTTTGAGCGTGAACTTTTCGCGTTCGCCATCCAGCGACCAGCCAAGCAGCACGAGGTAGTTCAACAGGGCTTCGGCGGAGAAGCCGATGTCACGATAGAAATCGACGATCACTGGGTTGAACGTGTCGTCGCTGGTTTCGATGTTGCAGCGTTCGGCGATCCGCTGTCCGTGGGCAAGCAGGTCCGCGAAGTCTTTGTTCTTGAGGTACTTGGCTAGCTTTCGTTTACTAAGTTTTGCCGTTCCGCCGGGCTCGGCGACGTATGGCAAGTGCGCGAATGCGGGACGTTCGTACCCGAGAGCTTCCAAGATAAAGATCTGGCGTGGCGTATTGGGCAGGTGCTCTTCGGCACGGACGACGTGGGTGATGCCAAATTCGTGGTCATCGATCACGCTTGCCAAGTGATAAAGCGGGCTGCCGTCGGCACGAGCGATCACATGGTCTTGCTCGGTTTCCCAAGCGACAGTGACGGTGCCACGTACCAAGTCTTCGATCACACAGTTGCCTTCACGAGGCATCTTCAATCGGATGACCGCTTGGCGGCCTTCGGCTTCGTATTTTGCCGCCGCTTCGTCGTCTGCGGCCATCCATTGCCGGTCATAGAAATACCGTTCACCACGCTTTGCCGCTGCGTCGCGTTCGGCTTGCAACTCTTCGGGAAGTGCATAGTCACGGTAGGCGTGGCCGGACTCCAACAGCTTGACCACGGCTGCTTTGTGTAAATCGACACGTTGCGATTGGTAGTACGGTCCGTGCGGTCCGCCGACTTCGGGGCCTTCGTCCCAGTCGATCCCCAGCCATTTGAACCCATCCAGGATCGGTTGCAACGCTTCGTTGACGTTTCGTCCGGCGTCGGTGTCGTCGATTCGCAGGATAAACTGCCCGCCGGACTGCCGTGCTAGCAACCAGTTGAACAAGGCCGTCCGCACGCCTCCGATATGAAGGTAACCGGTGGGGCTGGGTGCAAATCGTGTTCGTATCATTTCAATCAAGCGTGGTTGTAAGCAGATTCCGGTGGTTCGGCGCGGCAGGGCCTGCGGGGCGAATCATCGCGGCAACAAAATATCAGCCAGCAACGGAATCACGAAGACCTGGAAACGGACGAATTAAGCGGCGCGGCCGCTGCGCCGAATCTTTTTCCGAAGTCGACGTCGTTCCGCCTTGCTGAGCGAATCCCAGTCGATGTCGTCTTCGTCGATGAACTCCTCGTCGTCATCTTCACCGACTGGCTGCGACGCCGAACTCTGCAAACTTGCCGCGGCAGCAGGCGGTGATGAAGCCGGCTTAGACCTCGCAGCCAGAGGGGCTTTTGCCGCAGGCTGCGATTTCGAGGGTCGTTCGTTTTTCAAATCAGCCGCTGAAACGTCTGAATCGGAATCGTCGTCATCCGCCTCGTCTGTCTCCGCATGCGACTTCTTCGCGGGCAGCATCGACTTTACTCGAGCGAACAAGCCGGGCTTTGGTTCGGACGGTTCGTCTTCCGCTTCAGTGGACTCAGTTTCCGCAGCCACTTCCTGCGCAGTGTCAGCTTTCGGTGGCTTCAAACGCAATGCGAACCAACCTTTTCGCTTTGGCTTTACAGCGGCGTCGCTATCGGCGTCAGCCTCGTCAACGTTGCTTGCGGCGGCATCATCATTGTCCGTCGCTTCAAGTTTCTCATCTTGTTCGACTTCGGTTTCCGCGTTCACCCTTGGCTTGCGTGAGGGCAAGCGGAACCATTTTTTCTTCGGCTTTGGCTCAGTCGCTTCGGCCGAATCGCTTTCTAGGCTGGCGTCTTCGCCGGCATCATGGTGTTCTTCCGCGTCGCCGTTCAATTCCTCGTCGTCGTTCTCAGCGGCCGATGTGATCGGTTTTGGACGCCGCCTCAATCGCTCCAGCAGTCCTGGGCGTTTGGGCTTTTGTTTTCGTTCGGCTTGCTTTGTATCGGTGTTTTCCGACGCGTTGTCATCGGCTTCCACATCTAGCGAATTCTCTTCGACAATCGCAACTTCTTCGCTGGCCTTCGCCGGGCGACGCTGAACTTTCAAATCAGCAGCTGCGGGGCGCAAATCCGTTGCACCGGCAAAGAAATCGGACTCAATCGGCGCACTGAGCACCTTGCGATCCGACTTCCATTGCTCCACGCGTTCACGAAGTGTCGGTCCGTCGGCGATATTACGGACCTGGCGGAACAGGACTCGCAAATAGACGGCGAATGCCAATGTCAGCAACGAACAACCGGCAAAGGGGGCCGACAAGACAATTGTCGATCGAACCATCGAGTCGACGACGAAGACGTTCCACGCGGCAGCTTCGAACAATGCGAACGCCGCACCGGACAAGCTCAAAAACACGAGTGATGGACGGCAACGATACGTTTCGTGTGCCAACCGCATGAACAGGATCACGCCGCCGACGTCCAACAAAATCCTCAGCCAACGCCCACCGGACAAAACGGCTCGGTCACCCAGTGCCAAATCCAAGCAGGCGCCCAACCAGCCGACCAACCCAACGACCGAATGCACACACGTAATCAATACCACCACGGTCGTCAAACGCCAAAGCTGGTACTGCCCGCGATAGTCGTCGCGCCGGTGTAGTCGCAGCCCATAAATGAGATACGAAGCCCCTGTGCAGACCAACAGGTTCATCGTCAGCCACCATGCACCGAAGCTGTCGGGGCGATCCAGTCGCAGCGGCCGGGCCAGGCCGTCGCGATTGACCAACGGAGGCCAGGTGACCGCCATGTGGTGACCGATCGTCAGGGCAATGAAGGCAAACAGAAACCCGATTGCTACCAACACCATCGACCGCAAAGACACCGGCACCAGGGCAAACCAACGCCCGCGAAGGTGGCGGTTGACTCGGGAACCGAATTGGCTTGCCGGCTCACGAGCTTCGCGCAGATCCGCTGCACCACGACGCGACGGGTCGGAGGTGTCGGAGGTGACGTGGGCCTGATACAGCACACGTCGTCTGCGTTCGCTAGAGCGGCGTACCGACGGCATGGGATTTCGAATCCGATCACTGGGGAGAAGTTCAGGCGGAGACGTTAGGAAAAACGCTCGGTCAGGGTCAACGGAGATCAGCCCGCAGAATGTGTCCAGTTCGCGTTCAGCGATTTCGCGTGAACCCACCGGACCATTCGGGGTGTCAGTGAAGCCACGACGAATCGCAAAAAAACGATGAAAGTCGAATGAGTAACGCCGCCCTGGCCTCAATTGGGCCCCCATTGCGGCGAATCACTCGACTAGAATGGCGAGGACCTCGGGAGGTCAGCAGCTCCACAATCGTGCGGTTTGCATGTTCCTTTACACCAATTCGTTGGCCCGACTGGCAAGTGCGTGCTGGTCAAGTTTCTGCAAGGATTTTGCTGAGATGAGTCAGAGTTTGCTGGACAGTCACGTTCTAATCCTAAATCGCTTCTATATGGCGATCCGTGTTGTCGACGTACGCCGAACGTTGACACTGCTTTATCGCGAGTGCGCGGAAGTCATCAGCCACGAAGCCGGACAGTTCATCAGCTACGATTTCGAAAGCTGGTGCGAGATGAGTCAGCTGAACTCGCTGGAAAAACAACCCAGCGACGAGTTCATACAAGCGGTCGGGTTCGAGCTTCAAGTGCCTCGGATCGCTCGATTGACCCGGTTCGACCGGATGCCGATGCAAACGGTGCGGTTCAATCGCAAAAACCTGTTCGCCCGCGACGAACACACCTGCCAATACTGCGGACAAGATTTTCCGACCCACAAGTTGAGTCTGGATCACGTCGTTCCGCGAAGCCAAGGTGGACCGACGACGTGGGAAAACATCGTTGCCTGCTGTTTGCGGTGCAATTCACGCAAAGGTGGGCGGACGCCGAAAGAGGCCGGCATGAAGCTGCGAACCAAACCGGTCAAACCGCGGTTCAACCCGCTCGTCACGCATTCGGTCGATGACCCGCGTTACGATTGCTGGAAAACATTCCTGCCGGCTGCCGGTTAACGGTCCGCAGAAAGTTTCACCAGATAAAAAAAGAAGGCCTCGCCGGACTGCATCCGGCGAGGCCTATTTTTCGATTTGCCAATCGGGATCAATCGTCCGCGAGTGGCTCTTTCTTTTCTGTGATCACTTCACACTCTTCTGCTTTCTCAGCGTTCAGCTCGATGTAGCTTTTCCACTCGTCGGGAACGTTATCTTCGTGGAAAATCGCCTCAACGGGGCACTCGGGCACACACGCTTCGCAATCGATGCATTCTTCTGGGTGGATATAAACCATTTGGTCGCCCTCGTAAAAACATTCGACGGGGCAGACGACGACACAATCGGTGTATTTGCAGCCTGAGCAGGGTTCGGCGACAACGTGAGTCATGTTCAAAAACCTTTCATTATGGGAACCTATCCAGAGTCACCTCTTCGCCCAATATATCGACCTGACAAGCGATTGACTGCACCCCAATGAGCCGTCCGTAATAGGAAATGTCAAACGAATCCCCCAAACCAGCCAAAACCGCCCCATCTTCCGATCAGTCCACGCCCCCTGTATCGGCGGGCCAAATCAGGGTCAAACCGGGCCGACACTTCCCTTTTCATGCCCGTCACCCCTGGGTTCACGCTCATGCGCTGATCGGCACTGCAGATCGCACCGAAGACGGAAAGATGTTCCAGCGTGGCGATGTCGTCGAACTCGTCGATATCGATGGAAATTTCCTCGCCCTGGGACTGATCAATCCGCACAGTCGCTTGCGTGTGCGGCTCTACAGCTTTGATCGCCGACACCCCATCGACGACCAATTCTGGTGCCAGCGCATCGACGCGGCGCTTGCGCGACGCCGCTTGTCCGGCGAAGCAGACCCACAAGGTGCCGAACGATTGATCTTCAGCGAATCCGATCTGCTGAGCGGACTGATCGTTGACCGCTACGCCGATACCCTGGGGGTCCAGTTCACCGCCGGGTCACTGCTGCGATACCGCGATGTCATTCTCAATCACCTTCGTGAAGTGACCGAATGCAGCCAGATCGTTGTGCGGATCGACGAAAAAACGGCAAAGCATGAAGGCGTTGAAGCCGAAGGCGGTACCTGTGTGATCGACCAGCAACCCCAACCTGACGGGGTTGCCTATCGCCAAAACGAACTTGACTTGGTGGTCGATTTGCTCGGTGGACAAAAAACAGGCGGCTATCTGGACCAGAGAAAAAATCATGCCGCCGCTGCGCGTTACCTCTCGGGAAAACGCGTGTTAGATGTGTGTTGCTATACAGGCGGCTTTGGATTGGTCGCGGCAAAGCATGGCGCGGCCAGCGTTGTCGGTGTCGACTCCAGTGCCCAAGCCATCGCGTCTGCCGAGGCGGCCGCCCAACGCAACGGATTGAGCGAACGCATGTCCTTCATTCGCGAAGATTGCTTTGACGCACTCAAACGATTGGGCGACAGCGGCGAAACCTACGACGCAGTGATCCTGGATCCGCCACGTTTTGCCGGCTCACGAAAACAAGTCGACCAGGCGCTACGCGCTTACCGTCGGCTGAACGCAATGGCGCTTGACCTGATTCCGCCGGGTGGAATCCTGGTCACCTGCAGTTGCAGTGGACGTGTGTCGCGAAGCGAATTCGGAGCCATGCTAACAGAGGTCGGACGTAAAAAACGCCGCGACTTAATCGTGCTCGAAAATCGAGGTGCCCCTGCGGACCACCCTACCGCTGCGGCTTGCCCTGAAAGCGAGTACCTTAAGTGCGTCATCGCACAAGTGATGTAAACTGCGTTGACCGAGCCGGGCTGACCGAGACAAACGCGGTGCGTCGAATCAATCAACACACCGCACGAACGGACCCATCCCCCCGATTAGACCACAAGAAACTTCGAGACATTGTGGTCAATACCGGATATATTGTTGCAACGGTAGATAACGACCACTGTATTTGCCGATGTCCAATACGATTGCCCTAAGCGCCAAGAACTACTCATCTACTCGTTGCGGAGTCTACCCATGTCGGGTGTGACATTAAAAGTTTTACACGGCGCAGATCGAGGGAAGGTTTTCCACAACCTCGTGCCTCCCTTCACGGTCGGGCGAGAAGAAATCAACGACATCCAGCTCAATGACGAGCGTGTCAGCCGTTGCCACTTCAAGATCCAACGTGACAACGATCGCTTGGTTCTCACTGACTTGGACAGCACCAACGGCACCAAAGTCAACGGCGTCGAGTATCCGCTTAAGATCCTTCGCAGCGGGGATCTAATCTCGGTCGGAAGAAGCTTGATGCTGGTCGGCTCAGAAGAGGAAATCGCGGCGCGCCTGGCGGCACTCGGTAGCGACAACCCGACGATGGCTCGCGAGATGTCGTCATCGGAAAGCTCCGTCGCACTGGAACTGAGCCAAGAGAAATCGCCGTTCCAGCTCGACGTTGCGTCGCTGCGTGATGCACCTTCGATTCCAGATAACCTCAGCCCCGGACAACGCGCCCAACTCTGCGAAATCCTGGACTTCCTCCAGCACCGAATCTGCCGTTTGGTCGAAACCGCGAAGATCGACGAGAACAGCCAAAGCGTGACATTGAAACTGAGCGCGTGGCAGCGTCTGCTTGGCGTTCAAGCGCGACTCAGTGAGATGCATCGCAAGATCGCCGATCCTGATTGGAACGGCGAAGGCTGAATCAATTCGTCGGCAGGTTGCTGGCGTCAAACGCATCCGGCAAAAGCTGCGACAGGCTGCGAATCTGTCGCGCGCCGGTCAGCACGTCTGCCATGATGATCTGCACGTCCATGCCGAACTCTGATAAAAACTGTCGGCACGCACCACAGGGACTGACACCGCCGACGCTGGCGACCGCAATCGCGTGGAACTCTCGATAGCCTTTCATGACCGCCGTCGATGCTGCCACGCGTTCGGCACAAATCGATAGCGAGTAACTGGCGTTTTCTACATTGCATCCGTGGACGATTTCGCCGCTTGGAATCCACAGAGCGGCGCCGACATAAAAATGACTGTGCGGGGCATAAGCCTGATCGCGAGCATCAATGGCGGCTCGGACCAAGCGATCAATTTCTTTGGGCTTTAATTCAAACATGCGGATTCAGGTAGTCGCCGGGGCAATCAGGATTCAATCAATCGAAGCCGCCTACATCGTCAGCGGACGCAACTCAACCGGCTCGTCCGCCAACCGAAGTGTCGCCCGCAATCGCTCAGCATAATCATTTTGCTGCTCGTTAGAACAATACAGGTCCATCAACGGTTGGCCCCGCGACACCCGATCGCCGACCTGCACGTTCATCGAAACGCCGACCGAATGATCAATCGGATCACCGACGCGGCGCCGACCTCCACCGAGCTCAACAATCACCGAACCGATCTCGCGACTCTGGATTTGTTCGACCCATCCGTCTTGTTGTGCTTCGATCGTCATGCGCTCGGCTAAGTCGAGCGGACCATCCCAACGGCCGCTTTGTTGATGCACCATCGCAAGGAACTTCTCCATCGCGCTACCATCGGCAAGCGCCCGCTCTAACAAGACGCGTGCCGCGGCAGAATCCCCCGCCACGTTCGTCGCCGTCAGCAACTCGGCACACAAAAGCAACGTCAACTCGCGTGCTCGCTCGACCAACGGATCGTCGCGGAGCTCGCCCTTTAAAATCGCGACCGACTCGTTGATCTCGATCGCATTGCCGACCGCCGCACCAAGTGGTTGATCCATATCAGAAATCAGTACCGATGTCGGCAACCCGCAGGCCTTCCCCACGCGACAGATCGAATCGGCGAGTGCCCGTGCCTGCTCCATCTCAGTCATAAATGCCGCAGATCCGACTTTGACATCCATCACCAACGCGTCCAGGTTGGCCGCCAACTTCTTGCTCAAGATGCTGGCCGTGATCAATGGAATGGACTCCACCGTGCCCGTCACATCACGAAGCGCGTACAAACGGCGATCCGCCGGCGCGATTTTTTCACTGGCACTCACGATGAATGCGCCGACTTGCTGAAGCGCCGTCTCCGATTCGGTCTGATCAAGATCTGTTCGGAACCCGGAAATCGATTCCAATTTGTCGAGCGTCCCACCCGTTAAACCCAAACCACGACCGCTAATCATCGGCACGTGAACACCACAGGCCGCCAGCAAGGGCGCCAATACAATGGAGACTTTGTCGCCCAAGCCGCCCGTACTGTGCTTGTCGACCCGCGGCGTGTCGGCGGAACATTCTCGCCGCATCAGATCGCCACTTTCGAGCATCGCCCGGGTTAAACTTTCTGTCTCGCCGGCCGACATTCCACGCAGGCAAACGGCCATCGCGAGCGCCGACATTTGATAATCGGCAACCGATCCACGACAGAACCCATCGATCAAAAAGCGGATCTCGTCATCAGTCAGTTCAACGCCTTCGCGTTTTTTGACCAACAGATTGGCGGCAAGCATTCGGATGACTGGGGTTGGTGGGAAGGTTATAGTGCAGTGACGTCTCAGCTTGTCGGACGTGACAAATTATTCAATGGAGATTCCTTCAGTGCCACGCCCCACGCAGGTGTGGCGACAGCCTTGACGGATCTCCATGACCGAAACGGATTGACCTATGCAGATTCCACGCGTATTGCCTGCCATTCTCGCACCTTCACTTGCCCTCCTGGTGCTCGGCCAATGCTTGGCCCCGATGACTTGCGTTGCCATCCAACCCGATGACCTGCCAACCGGTTCCAGCGGCGGAAGCACGGCCGGGGAAGCGAGCCCGACCAATTCCAGCGACACCACGCCCGAAGCGGCGAATCCCGCTGAGCCCGCCGACGCTTCCCTCGTACCAGGCCTTCCTCGCTCAACCGCCGAAGAGGACCTATTGGCCGCCATCCAGGCTGGACCTCGGGCACTTTCCCTCGCCTTTCGGATGGCCGCCAAACGCGCCACCGGATCCGTGGTCGTCCTTTTCGCCTATGGCCAAGGCGAACCCAAGCAACTCGACTCCGATGCCGAAGAAGAAACGCCTAGTGAGCCGCCGTTGCCATTGCTCGAACACCCTGAGATCCCTCCCGTCCCACCACAGCCCGACGAATTTCCGCCCAATCCAGACAAGCTGACCGGCCTGGGATCGGGTGTCATCCTGTCCTCCGATGGGCTGATCGTCACCAACAATCACGTCATCACGGGTGCTTCCCGGATCGTGGTTCAAATGCCTGACGAAACCTGGTTCGATGCAGAAGTCTTTCGTGGTGACCCCGACAGCGACGTTGGGATCGTTCGCATCAAAGCCCCCGAACAACTGCAGCCGATCGAACTGGGGGACTCGGACAAACTGGAAATCGGCGACTGGGTGCTCGCGATCGGCAGCCCATTTAAATTGCAAGCAACCGTGAGTGCTGGAATTATCAGTGCCAAAGATCGCCACTTAGAAAAAATCCCTCGCAGCAACATGCTGCAGACCGACGCGGCGATTAACCCCGGAAATTCCGGCGGGGCGCTGATTGACCTCAACGGCCAAATCGTGGGAATCAGCTCCGCGATCGCAACCCGCACAGGTTTCTATCAAGGTGTGGGGTTTGCAATTCCGATCAACCAAGCGATTTGGATCGCTCAGGAATTGGATCAACATGGTGAAGTTCGACGCGCCGCAATTGGCACCACCTTGGTGGATCTGAAGCCGCGGATTGCGAAACAATTTAACCTGCCCCCCTACTCGGGAATCCTCGTCTATCAGGTCATTAAGGACTCAGTCGCGGAGAAAGCCGGGATCGAGCGATTAGACGTGATCGTTGAGTTTGCGGGGGAAAAAGTCCGTGATTCTGGAGCACTTCAGCGTGCGATCGAGCGTCAAAAGATCGGCTCCGAACACCCCATCGTGGTTCAACGTAACGGTGAACGCGTCGAGTTGTCGGTGCAGTTGGCAACCGTTGATGATCCGACAACCGCCGAATGAACTTGGTACAGTGAGCTTGGTGCAGTGAGACAGTACTTATTGAAATAGTACAGTGGAACATTCGAACCGCCGCATCCGGGGTGGGCATTTCGGTTCGAATGACCGGTTCACGCGGACCGACCAAATTTGGTGCGGAAACCAACATTGCCTGGATTTCGCCACTTTCCTACCATTCCATCGAAACTAGTCCCCCTCGACCCTTGGGTAGATACATATGGTTCTTCAGCGACGACTGGGCGCAATAGCGACCGCCTTACTCATTTCGATCGCCGTGGCCTGCACGACGCAATCCGTTGTCGCCCAGGAGACGCTACCCGCTGGCGGCACCTCGCCGAAGCCCACCGTCCAAGACCGCTTGATCGCCAAGATCATCGCTCAGCGCATTGAACGCTATCACATCTCGGGCGACAAACTTGACGACCATATCAGTGAACGTGCGCTCGACCTCTACATCGAACGATTCGACCCGCTGAAGCTTTACTTCTACCAATCAGACATCGCCGAGTTCAAACAACAGAAAGACTCGATCGATGACATGGTCAAAAAAGGCAATCTGGATTTAGCCTATCAAATCTTCGAGCGTTACACCCAGCGTGTCGACGAACGTGTGGCGGTCGCACTCGAACTGCTCAACGAAGATTTCGATTACACCAAAGACGAATACATCATCGTCGACGCAGACGAAACCAGCTTCGCAGCGACCCCCGAAGAAGCCCGCGAACGCTGGCGCCGACAAATCAAGTACACGCTGCTCGACCTACGTGACAGCGACGAAAAAGCCGACGACGATGACGCGGCCGAAAGCGACGAGGTCGAAGACCCTCGCGCCGTCCTTCGCCGCCGCTATGAACGCTACGCTCGACGTTTCAAAACCTACAGTTCAGACGATCTGCTGGAAGCATTTCTGACCGCCGTCACCAGCGCGTTCGATCCGCACTCCAGCTACATGTCGCCCACAACTTACACGGATTTCCTCATCTCGATGCGTTTGGAACTCCAAGGCATCGGGGCGGCACTTCGTGAAAAAGATGGCAAGACCGTTGTCATGCAGGTGATCCCCGGCGGCGCCGCCGACCTCGACAAACGACTCCAAGCCGATGACATCATCATCTCTGTCGGACAAGGCGATGATGGCCCCATGGTCGACATCGTCGAAATGCCACTGAAAGAAGTCGTCAGCATGATCCGCGGTAACGCCGGAACGACCGTTCGCTTGGGCGTTAAGCCAGGCGGTAAAGGCGATACCAAGGTCTACAAAATCAAACGCGCGAACGTCGAACTGGCGACCTCAGCTGCTCGTGGCGAAGTCATCGACCACAAAATGACCGATGGCACCACACGTAAGATTGGCTTCATCAACCTGCCAAGCTTCTATCTCGACATGGACGCCGCTCGCGAAAATCGCCCTGATTTCCGCAGCAGCACCCGCGACGTCCGCAATATCCTGCTGGACTTTAAAACCAAAGGCGTCGAAGGCGTCGTCATCGATCTCAGCCGCAACGGCGGTGGCTCGTTGACCGAAGCGATCAACCTGACCGGACTGTTCATCGACCGTGGCCCCGTCGTTCAGGTCAAAGACAGTAACGACGAAGTCCAACAGTACAACGACGAAGACTCCGGGACCGTTTGGAGTGGACCACTGGTCGTTCTGACCAGCAAGTTCAGCGCAAGTGCAAGCGAGATTTTCGCCGGCGCGATCCAAGATTACCACCGTGGCATCATCGTCGGTGACCCGGCGACCCACGGTAAAGGCACCGTGCAAACCTTGATGAACTTGGCCGAAGGTTTGTTCGGCGTCGGACGTGAAAACTTCGGTGCCCTCAAAGTCACCCTGCAACAGTTCTATCTCCCCGACGGCAAGAGCACGCAGCGCGACGGCGTTTCCGCAGACGTGATCCTGCCTAGCTTCACGCAAAACTTTGACGTTGCCGAAGGTGACCTGCCGTACGCACTCGAAGCCGATCGCATCAACGGTGTCCGCCACGACATCTACAAATTCGTTCCCAGCGGACTGCTCACCGAACTGCGTCAAAAATCAGAAAGCCGCGTTCAAAACAATGACGAGTTTCTTGATCGTATCCGACGTATCGCGTTGTTCATCAAGCAGAAAGAAGAATCGAAGGTGCCTTTGAACGAAGAAAAGTTCCTGGCCCGACGTAAGCAACTGGACGCCCAAAAAGAGCAAGAAAAGGAAGAGATCAATCAGCAGAGCGATCAAGAAGTCTTCCGCGATGACTTCTATAACCGCGAAGTCCTCAACATCACCGGCGACTACATCGAAGGCCTCCAACGCCAACAACTCGTGAAGAGCTAAAAAGGTACCAGGTACCTTTTCCAAAGCCAAAACGGCGTGGTGAACCCTCACCACGCCGTTTTTTCATTGCCGACAGGCTAAAAAAGGTACCTGACACCTTTTAAGACTCGGCCTGGGTTTTCGGTGGTCCAGCGGTGGACTTGCTCCGGTGTGGCGATGTGGTTGCTAGCCAGCATCGCTGACATCTGATTCATCTCGGTTGCACAGCCGGCGAATTGCTTTCGGCCTTCGCCCCATGCCGCCAACGATTCGTCGACCTCGACCCACTGATCACCCAACCGGTGCTTTCCCGGGCCCAGACCAGCCGCACTGATCGCGTCGGTCACGATCACGACATTCGACTCGGGGATGCTGTTGAGGTAGTTGCGCATGGCAAACCAAGGCACATGGTGACCGTCAGCGATCAATGAAATCATCATTCGATCGGCAAGCGACAAGACACGATTGATAATGTTGTCGTGCCGATGCATTGTCACCGGACATCCGTTGCCAAGGTGCGTGAACATCGCCATACCGGCATCCAGCCCGGCACACAATTGATCGATCGACGCGTTACTATGTCCACCCGACACGACGATCCCCTGATCGGTCAAAAACTGAATCACACGAGCGGCACCGTTGACTTCGGGCGCGAGCGTGACCAAGCGAACGTAGCCTCGTCCCGCGTCAAGCAGCCGTGACACTGCATCGATCGATGCGTCGCACACCGCCGCGACGGGATGGGCGCCGACATAACCAGGCTCGCGACTGATGAACGGGCCTTCCACATGAATTCCTGCCACCAATTCGCTCGCAAGCGAACTCGATTCGATCGCGTCAACCACTTGGCTGATGCGGCGACACATCGCGTCCAAATCCGCTGTGATGATTGTCGGCAAAAACGCATGTGTCCCGGCGGACCGTAACCGAACGCAGGCTTGCTCGATTTCCGCAACCGTCACATTGTCGCTATTAAAATCAATCCCGCCGTACCCGTTGACTTGCAAGTCGACGAAGCCACTCACAAAATTCGCTCCATCGCGGCAGCTCGCTCATCAGGAATCTGACTGGCTGCCGCTTCATCGACAATCAATGTGGTGGCGTTGTGTTCGGCCAAGATACTCGCTGGCACATCCGGCGAGACTGGGCCCAGCACGGTCTTTCGAACCGCTTCTGACTTGCGTTCGTCAGGCACGCTGCAATAGATGTACTTCGATTTTAAAATCTGCTTGACCGACATGCTGATCGCGTGCGTCGGCACGTCATCGATCGTCTTGAACCAGCCTTCGCCGACCTGCTGCTGGCGACAAGGCTCGTCCAGTTCAACCATCAGGTACGGAAACTCCGTTTCAAAATCGGCCGGCGGATCGTTGAACGCCAAATGCCCGTTCTCGCCGATCCCGACCATCGCGACATCCACATCGATCGACGAGATCGCTTTTGCCGCCGCACGAATGGTGACCAGTGGATCGACCGAACCATCCAAGTAATGGAACGATGCCAACTCGACTTTGCTAACGAAACGTTCTCGCAGGTACCGACAGAACGATGCGGGGTGATCGGCGTCGATTCCGACATATTCGTCCAGGTGAAAGCCATCGACACTGGACCAATCGATCCCCGGTTGCTCGACCAAATGCGAAAGCACTTCGAATTGCGATGCGCCGGTCGCGACAATCAATGCCGCTTTCCCTTTCTCCGCGATCGCCTGCCGCAAATTGGCAGCGGCTTGCTCAGCCGCATAGCGACCCATTTCTTTCGCGCTCGGCGCGATCACAGTTTTCATGTCAGACTTGCTTCAAAACGTCTTCGAATGGAATTTGCTCGCACACACCAAAACTGGCGTGCCGCGAAAGACGTGAGCGTACCATTTTTGGAGACGACAGGCCGCACAAGAACCGTGCCCGCTGGCGAGCGGTTGTGAATTGGTCGGGATATTCCTTGACGACTTGATCGATCGCACGTCGAACCGAATCGCCGATCTGACGCGGTTTCGGCTTGTGAATCGGCATGGGGCCGTCACCGATGCAGTGGCTGCATTGACCGCAATCGTCCGCCATCGTTTGACCGAAATGCTTTGCCAACAGCTTGGCCTGGCATTCGCCAGCACGTGCGATTTCGAAGACCTCGTCGATCCGGCTGACCTGGGACTTTTCACGTGACATCACGCGTTCGAAGTATTCGTCCGCCAACACCTTGGGCTGATCGATCCGTTTGATCCAACGATAGCCGTGCACCAAATCTTGTACTTTGACTTCAACCCAGTTCTGCGCGGCCATGAAATCAACCGCTTTCACCAAGCGTGCCCTCGGTTGCCCAAGAGCTTTACACGCAGCCGCCATGTTCAACGAGAAATACGTACGCCCCTTGGTCAGTTGACCAAGCAACCCCGAGAGAAACTCGCGTCGTTCGCCGTTAAAGTTTTTCAGAATCGCGGCCGAGGTCACGTGCGGACGGATCTTGTAGGTGTCATACCGAGGCGAAGTTGACTCGAGATAACCATCCAGCTCCAAATAGGTCAGCAGCGTGCGGACGACCAAGATGCGAATGTCCGTTTCGAACGACAGCTTGTAGTGCGAAATATGAAATTCGTCCGGCTGACCGATCAGAAAATCGATCAGTCGCCCGACACCATGCCGGCTGGGCGTATCGCCGTACGTAAAGTTCTCCAGCACGATGCGGTCTTCAGGCACGAGCAGCAGCTCACAAATCGAATCCTCGCCATCGCGTCCCGCACGACCGATTTCCTGTGCGTAGGCTTCCAAAGACTGCGGCGGGTTGTAGTGATACACATACCGAATATTTGATTTATCGATGCCCATTCCGAACGCGATCGTGGCAACAACCACACCTTGATCGGACTCGATAAACTGCTGTTGGATGTCGGCGCGATCTTCGGAAGACATGCCGGCGTGATAGACCATCGCTTCGACGCCGTCTGTGCACAGCTTCGCGGCGACTTCTTCGGCCGTCTTTTGACGCGACACATAAATAAGCGTGGCTCCAGGCGGACGCCCGATCAGCCGTTCGTGCAGATTCCCGTAGTGCTCGGCCTCGCTCATCACCGAACTGCGGATCCGCAAATTCGGCCGATGAAACGGCGTACAAATCGCGTCGTCTGTTTCGATATCGAATGCTTTGCGGATGTCCTCAAGCACCGCCGGTGTTGCCGTCGCGGTAAGCGCCAAGATCCGACCGGCATTCAATCGCTTAGCCAATTCGGCCAGCTTCAAGTAATCGGGCCGAAAGTTATGCCCCCACTGGCTGATGCAGTGCGCCTCGTCAACCGCAAACAACGCAACGTTCAACGAACCGATCGTTGCGATGAACCGCTCGTTGAAGAAACGTTCCGGGGCGACATAAAGCAGCTTGATCGAACCGTCGCGGACACCGCGAACCGCCGCACTGAATTCCTGATCGCTGAGCGACGAATCCAACCTTGCCGCGCGGATGCCACGAGCGGCAAGCGCATCACATTGGTCTTTCATCAGCGCGATCAACGGCGACACAACCACTGTGGTCCCGTCGATCATCTGGCTAGGCAACTGGTAGCACAAGCTTTTCCCGCCACCGGTGGGAAAGACCGCGGCGACGTTCTTTCCGTCGAGTAACCGTGAGATGACTTCGGTTTGACCGTCACGAAACCCATCGAGCCCGAACGAATCTCGAAGAACGGACTGCGCATGCCGAAGCGAATCTGTTTCTGCAATTTTCATTGCGAATCCCTGTATACTGATAGCGTCAGGAAAGACGCCCGCAGATTGCTGGCTCGCTCGATTTGATCACCTTGCGAACTCAATCACCCTGCCGCTGCCGGCGCGATGGAAAAGGCCTGCTGCACCTGCCACAGGCGTTTGTTATAGATACAGGATCGACCTAGCGTTTGACCACCTTTTGACGATTCCCGCCGCTTAAACATTGACCTTTCCCGCTATGAAATCAATCCCACTAGTTGTGAAATATTTCGCGCGACACGTCGCTCCGCTCACCACCTGCTTGGTGATCGCGGCCGCCTTGATGGCCCCAGCATCACGCGCCGCCGCCAAGGACACTCCGCCAAACGTGGTCGTGATTTTCATCGACGACATGGGCTATGCCGACATCAATCCGTTCGGATCCACCGCCTACCCCACGCCAAACCTCGACCGTATGGCAGCCGACGGTCGCAAGTTTACCGACTTTTGCGTTTCGTCAGCCGTGTGCAGCGCTTCGCGTTCGGCCTTGCTGACAGGATGCTTCCACAAACGTATCGGTATCTCGGGTGCACTCGGTCCAAAATCCAATATCGGCATCAACGCTAACGAAACCACACTTGCCGAAATCTGCAAAAGCCAAGGTTACCGCACCGCGATCTATGGCAAGTGGCACTTGGGACACAACCCAAAGTTCCTGCCGACCAACCACGGATTCGACGAATACTACGGAATCCCCTACAGCAACGACATGTGGCCGCTGCACCCGAACTCGGTCGCCAAGCGTCGCAACAATCCGAAGGCGCCGATCAGCTGGTCGGAACTGCCGATGATCGAAAACACCAAGATCGTCAACGAGAGCATCCAACCGGATGACCAGCGCGAGATGACCAAAGAATTCACTCGCCGCGCGGTCGATTTCATCAAACGCGATTCGGAAGATCCGTTCTTTTTGTACCTGCCACACCCGATGGTTCACGTCCCGCTGTATGCGTCGATAGACTTCGAAGGCAAAAGCGGCCAAGGCCTGTTCGGTGACGTGGTCATGGAAGTCGACTGGTCGGTCGGCCAAGTGCTCGACGCGATCAAGGACATCGGTGCCGAAGAAAACACGCTCGTTGTCTTTACCAGCGACAACGGCCCGTGGTTGTCCTACGGCGAGCACGCCGGAAAAGCGACGCCGCTTCGTGAAGGCAAAGGCACGATGTTCGAAGGTGGCTATCGCGAGCCAACCGTCATGCAATGGAAAGGCAAAATCCCTGCCGGCACGACCTGCGATACCTTCGCCAGCACGATCGACTTGTTGCCAACCGTCGCCGCAATGATCGGTGCTGAATTGCCCAATCACAAAATCGATGGCCACGACATCCAACCGCTGATGTTCGGCGAAGCAGACGCCACGTCACCTCACGAAGCATTTCCTTGTTTCTACGCAGGACAACTGCAAGCGATCCGTAACGAACGCTTCAAGCTGGTCTTCCCCCACCAGTACCGAACACTGGACGGCGGATCCGGCGGCAAAGACGGCTTGCCAGCGAACTATTCGCAAGCGATGGCCAAGAAAGCCCTGTATGACTTGGACAATGACGTCAGCGAAACGACCGACGTGTCACAGGATTACCCCGAAGTCGTCGCCCAACTGGACGCCGCCGCCGAGCAATACCGACAAGCCTTGGGCGATCGGCTGACCAACACCAAAGGCAGCGAAGTCCGCCCGGCCGGACGCATGCAACCTGGCGACGAAGAACTTCCGCTCGTCTGGTAATCACTTCGTCACTCGCCGGCCGAGCAAAAGCTTCCGGCGATTGGTTCAATTAACGCCGTGGGAATGCAGGCGGTTGCCCATACCACGGCGGATAGACTCCAGACTTCACGGCCAGCAAGACCGCTTTGCCGTGAAGGTGCTCGGGACCGTGCGTGTAGTCCCATTCCAAACGTTCTTCGTAACGCAGCACACGCAGGTCCGCATCCGGTTCCGTCGCCCAACGCAACAATCGGTTGGGCGGAAAGTAATTGATCACCGCGCCGGCCGTCTCGCTGACCGGCGCGTCGCTGTCCACACCGGGCTTCTGATCACTGCCGGGATCTTCGGTCGAGTGGACTTCGACATACAAGGCACCTTCGCGGTGCAGTCCCGACAACATCCCCTCCCAAACTTGACACGAAGCGTCCGTTGGAATGTGATCCAACACCGTCGTCGCACAGATCAAATCGAAGCTGCCCGGTTCGATCTTGAAATCACAGACATTTGCGACGCAGGTTTTGACCCGATCGGCGACTCCTTGGCGGCGAGCACGCTGCATGATTCGCTCGGCACCACGTTCGCTCAAGTCGACCGCGGTCACATGAAAGCCTGCCTTCGCCATCGCGATCGTGTCACGTCCCGCGCCGGCCCCCAGGTCCAACGCCTCCCCCGTCACAGGGACCTGACGCAGATAAGCCGCCAGCGGTGCGGACGGTGTTTCCCCGTATGCGATGTCGTCGCGGTCGTAGGCTTCGTAAAATGGGTCGTTAATTTCTGACATCGTCGGTTCGGTTTTCTAAAATAAATTTGGTTGTTCCGCCAAGCTTGCCGCCGATTGGACGAATGGCCCTCCGCTGTCGATCTGACAAACACCGCGCAAAATCATACAGAAACGACCAGTCTGTCCCATCGCCCCTGAGTCGATTTGATGAAACGAGCCATGATTTCCGTCGCCAAATGGGCCTGGTTCGGGCTGTTGATGCTGATTGCGTTCGGCTACATGGCATCCGGATTGTCCAAACCGGGCGAAGTCGACGAAAACGAAACACCGACTGGCGTTCGACAAGTTTCCGCCGAAAACGCCGTTCTCGACGGCGCAGAACAACTCGCTGAGACTCGGATCCCAACGCTCGACGCTGCCGCCGGTGCGTCATCTGCCCAGCTCAACTCGAGTGAATCTGTCGACTCAATCGAATCCGTCGTCGATGCCGTCAACCTTGCTCGCCAACAAGCAATGCTCGATGCGGAAGTTGAATCGGCGCCCACAGCGGACTGGATGACGATCTGCCGACGTCTCTCGCTGGCGATGGTCGGCAGCGGAATGTCACTCGAAGAGATCCGTCATCTGGAATCGCTCCCCGCAAGCGAACGCGAATCGGCGCACCTCGAAAGCCTGCTTCACGACGGACGTTTCCATGACTATTGGGGCGAACGTTGGATGCGTTATCTGGTCAACGATGAAGGCCCATTCCTGGTGTTTCGTCGACGCCGTTTCGGTCATTGGTTGAGCGAAAACATTGCCGCCAACCGACCCTACGATGCGATCGTTCGCGATTTGATCACCGCCGAAGGACTTTGGACCGATCGCCCACAAGTCAACTTCTTAACGGTGACATTCGACAGCAACGACGGCAGCCCCGACCCCGTGCGTTTGGCCGCCCGAACCTGTCGCGCGTTCCTGGGGCTTCGAATCGATTGTTTGCAGTGTCACGATGACTTCTTAGGCAACGTCAACTTGGGTGATGCCGACGATCGGCGTGGCGGACGGCAACAAGACTTTCACCAACTTGCCGCGTTCTACAGCAGCGCAAAAACAAACGGATTGCAAGGCGTCCGAACAGAGGACGTCGATTACAAGTTTCAATACCTTGATGCCGACGACACTGTCGACGTCGAAGCGACCGTTCCCTACCAAAGCGATCTCTTGCCGCAGGACGGTAATCCGCGTGAGCGTTTGGCTCACTGGGTCACGCACCCAGAGCACCGACAATTCTCCCGTGCCGCGATCCATCGTTTTTGGGCGTTGATGTTCGGCCGCTCGATCACCGATGCCGTCGACAACTTGCCGCTCGATGAAGCGGCCAACCCGGTACTCGATCCCATCATCGAGGACTTTCAATCGCACCGAGACATTCATCGCACGATTCGTATCATCGCTGCCACCGATGCCTTCCGCGCCGACAGCAAAGCCGACTATGAAATCACCGCCCGGCACGAAAACAACTTTGCCGCATTTCCACTGACTCGCCTGCGTGCCGAACAAGTCGCCGGTGCAATCACACAAGCATCGAAAATCAAATCGATCGATCGTCAATCGTCGCTGCTGGTGCAGTTGATGCGTTTCGGAGCGATCAACGATTTTCTGAAACGCTATGGCGACCTAGGCGAAAACGAGTTCTCCAAAGACGGCATCACCATTCCACAGCGATTGATGATGCTCAATGGAAACGTTTTGAACGAAGCCGCCAAATCCGAACCGCTGTTGAACACCACCGGCCATCTGAAATCATTTGCCAAAGACGACTCGCTCGCCGTCGATGTCGCGTTTTTGTGCTTGCTCAATCGACATGCCAGCGAAGCTGAGGTCGAGTACTTCGCGGACAAGCTTCAACAAGCAGACGGCCGTGGGAACGGCTTAGTCGACCTGTTCTGGATGCTCGCCAACTCGACCGAGTTCGCTTGGAACCACTAACCGCCTTTTCTCAACCGGCTTCATTAACTGGTCAAACACAATGATCCCATCAACGATCTGTGACCCGCGACTTCATTTTTCTCGCCGACGCCTGCTCGGTGCCGGTGCCGGAGGCGCGATGCTGACCGCGATCGCGAATCAGTTGGCATTTGCCGATGAAGTCGCGAAGACAGATCCACACCAGCGCAAGAACGTCATCTTGCTGTGGATGGAAGGCGGCCCCAGCCAGCTAGAAACGTTCGATCCGCACGCCGGAACAAAATACGGCGGCGATGTCAAAGCGATCCCGACCAGCGTCAAAGGCATCGAGTTCGCAGACACACTTCCTAGGACCGCAGAACGAATGCACCTGGGAACGCTGATCCGCAGCATGACCAGCAAGGAAGGCGATCACCAACGGGCTGTTTACAACATCAAAACCGGCTGGCGTCCCGACCCAACTTTGGTCCACCCCGCCATCGGTGCCGTGCTCTGCGACGAGTTCCGCGAAACGCTGGATATCCCCAGGCATGTGTCGATCGTTCCGGGACAATGGCCGGCCAAAGGTGGTTACCTAGGGCCGATCTACGACGCCTTTAAAATGGGCGATCCGAACAGCCCGGTTCCTGACTTGAAAGCGCGTGTTGACGCTGCGCGAATGGAGCAACGTCTCGCAGGCCTCGACTTTCTGGAATCGCAATTTCGCCGCGGCCGCTTATCCGACCTCGATCAAAATCGAACGCTGCACGAATCGTCCACCAAAGCCGCGCTGCGGATGATGTCCAGCGAGCAGATCGATGCCTTTGACGTGAGCGGTGAAACGGCAGCCACGCTTGATGCTTTCGGTGATACGCCTTTCGGACGTGGTTGCTTAGCCGCAACACGGTTGATCGAAGCCGGCGTGCGATGTGTCGAAGTCAACCTGAACGGCTGGGACTCGCATATCAACAATCATTCGCTGCAAAGCTCTGCCTGCGAGACCCTGGACCCGGCGCTGGCTGCACTGCTCGATCGGCTGGAAGAACGCGACATGCTGAAAAACACGCTGGTCGTTTGCGGCGGCGAATTCGGGCGAACGCCGACAATCAATCCGGCTGGCGGACGCGATCACTGGCCGCACGGGTTTTCGATGTTCTTGGCGGGTTGCGGTATCCGTCGCGGGTTCGCGTATGGCGAAACATCTGCAGACCCGATTGTCGATTCCAGCGATCCCAAATTCAGTCCCACCGTCAACATCGACAAGCCGGTCACGGTGGGCGACTTGCACGCGACGATTTTTAAATGCTTGGGTGTTGAATACGATCGCGAAATCGAAACCCCGGTCGGTCGTCCGCTGGTCCGTGTCGAAGGTGAACCGATCGAAGCCATTTTGGCCTGATCAAGATGCCGTGTGACACGCTGATTCTTTTCAATAGTTTTTCTAACCCCAGGCGTTAGATCTCGGTCATCAGCCAGCCTTAAACTGGTTGTGATGAAAACCCCCGAGACACGACCGAGCCTGATTGTTCGACTGCCCAACCATCGCGACCAATCCGCATGGTGGGCTTTTGTCGAGCTTTACGAGCCTTTCTTGCGGCACTTTGCCAAGCGGCGAGGCGTGCCAGAATCGCATCTTGGTGACGCGACACAGCAGATCCTTTTGGCGATCGCCAAATCGGTCGAGAGATTCCAGGACGACGGGAAACAGGCTTCGTTTCGTCGCTGGCTGTGCACCGTCTCGCGTCACGAGGTCATCAAGTACATGACCAAGATGCGGCAGCACGTCACGCCAACCGGCGGAACGGACTCCATCCGCAGCCTGCATTCGATCGCGGACCAGCCTGACTTTGACGACCAGTACGAACACGAACTAATTGTCTGGGCGGCCACCAAAATCCGCGGCGAGTTTTCCGAATCGTCCTGGCAAGCATTCTGGCAAACCGTCATCGACCAACGCCCGGTCGACGCAGTCACGCGAGAACTCGACCTGTCGCGTGGGGCGATTTATATGGCCCGCAGCAGAATCCTGAAACGCATTCGCGCTATCGTTGAAGAGGTGATGCAGTGAAACATCCCTCGCAACAACAATTGCTCGACTGCCTGGACGACCGCTCCGATATGGCAACGCAGGCCTCGGTGGTTCGGCATCTGGATCACTGTATCGATTGCCAAAAACGCATCGAATCGTTTTCTGGATCGGACAACGGCTCGCTGCGAATCGTGACGGCGCTGCAAGCGGAATCGCGTGCGATCACGTCGTCAAAATCGACAACTCCACCGTTCAGCACCGAGCGTCCCATAGATCACACGGAACAATCTCTCGCCGACTTTGCCGTTAATTTTTTGAAGCCCGCTCGACGTGACGATTCGATCGGATGCCTGGGCGATTTTGACGTGATCAGCGTGATCGGCATCGGCGGGATGGGGATCGTTCTGAAAGGATTCGATACTGAACTGAACCGCCCCGTGGCAATCAAGGTGATGTCGCCACACTTGGCCGCTCTCGGAGTCGCGAGGCAACGTTTTTTGCGAGAGGCTCAGGCGACAGCGGCGGTCGTGCACCCCAATGTGATGCCAGTCCTATCGGTTTCTGATTCACAAACATCATTACCGTTTTTGGTGATGCCGTACGTCGTCAGTCACTCGCTGCAGCAACGGATCGACTCCACCGGCGCGCTCGATACCATCGATGTGCTTCGAATTGCCAGCCAAGTCGCCGCTGCCCTTGCCGCGGCCCACAAACAAGGCTTGGTTCATCGCGATGTCAAACCGGCAAACATCTTGCTCGAACGTGGTGTCGATCGAGCGATGTTGACCGACTTCGGTTTGGCACGAGCGGCGGATGATGTGTCTTACACCAGATCGGGCTTCATTGCCGGAACACCCCAGTTCATGTCGCCTGAACAGGCACGTGGTGACGCGATCGATCACCGCAGCGACTTATTCAGCTTGGGCGTAGTGATCTACTCCATGTGTGCCGGACACCCACCGTTTCAATCCGAAACCAGCTATGGGGTCCTGCGCAAAATCATCGAATCGAAGCCAAAACCACTTCGCGACCAGAATGCCAACGTCCCGCATTGGTTGGAAACGCTGACAGAACGTTTGCTTTGCAAAGACGCTTCGTCGCGTCCCCAGTCCGCGGCAAAAGTTCAAGACCTTCTCGAAGGATGTCTTGCCCATGTTCAGCAACCCACCAACGCGAAGTTACCGGAGTCACTTTCGATGGCAAAACCGAAGTTTGCAAGCTGGCTGCTCTTCGTCAGCAGTACTTTCTTGATGCTGTTCTTATTTTGCTCAGGAACGATGCTGCTGTTCTGGGACGCCCAAGCACCACCGACAGGACCGTCGAATACAAACGCGTCGATGCCGCCTGATTCGCAAGAAATCTTCATCGAGCAACCGATGGACCAGGCGATCGATCAGCTGCAATCGAAGCTTGATGCACTGAAACAAGAAATCGAGCAAGACAACTTGTCAATCTTGCTCGGCACCCCGTCGTCCAAGCAGCATGACACCGCAACAGAACGCGATAGCCCTCTTCTCTTCGTTCCGATCCGAATACAAAAGGAAGCTTCTCGATGATGTCGACCATTCGATGCACAACAGGCACGACACTTGGTGCCCTTCTACTGGCAAGCGTTTTGGCGATTCCACAGAACATCGCTGCACAAACCAGCCAAACAAACAATCTAGAGATCGTTGTCATGCTGGGGCCTGATGCCAAGCGGAACGATTTCCTCACCGCCTGGGAGATTCAAAACGCATTGTCCACCGCTGGGGTCGGTCAAATCAAACTCGACCAAATCCGCATCGACAACGAATCACCATTACCTGAAAAAGCGGAACTGATTCTCGCAGCGTCCTACCCGGCAAGTTGGAGCGACTCTCAAATCAATGACTTCAAGGCCAAATGCAACAAGAAAGCATTGTTGTTTGGAATCAACAAAGTCGAAATCGGACCACAAAAGGAATCGGCAACCAGCAACGGATCATCCGACAATCCTTTTTATTCCGCAGCTGGAGACCCTTTCGCAAGTCCTCCCTCCGCACAGATGTGGTTGCGAATTGGGATTAAGACGTCGCGTGACCTTTCAGAATCGAGTGACGTCATCCTAACGCTTGCGAAGGCATTCGATACCAACCAACCTCGTGTCGACCTATACAACCTTCGCGAGATCCCGGGATTTGACCCGTTTGACGGACCGACACTGCCGAAATTAATTGGCAACATACCGCTTGCGAACCACCAGCCTGCCAAGACCGACCAGACACTCCAGCAATCAGATAATCCTTTTGCACCAAGCATTAGCAAACCGAGCACTAACAAGACAAACGCCAAGCCTGCTGCGGATCCGTATGGCGGCCAGCAAAGCATGAGCCCCAAAAGCACCGACGCAGTGCAATCTTCGGGTGACGTGGCACGGTCCGAGAAGCGGCTTGAAGTTCTGAAATTGCAGCTGCAGAGACTGCGTCAACGCTATCTCGACGCCGAAACGAACGATCAACGCGAAAGCATCAGACAGTCTGGCGGGAAGGTGCTCTCCTCGCTTCACCAAGCACAACGAGAGTTACAGCAGTCGAAACTCAATGCACTTGCCGAAGAGCTCGCCGCGTTACAGAAAACGCTACAGGAATCGGAATCGGCGGATGCCAAACTCGAGCAAATGGTCCAAGAACTGTTCCCGGACACCAAGTGACCCTGTTGCTCACAGTGCCTCGCTTCTCGGGGCGTTTCCTTCGATCTATAACATTGTCGGGCGACTGATGGTGGTCGCGATTTTGATCTCCAGGTCTCCCGGCAAATGTCTGAATCCACGCTTCGCGCCGAAATCATTTCCATTGGCGATGAAATGACCAGCGGCGCCCGTCTCGACACCAACTCGCAGTGGCTCAGCCGACGCCTGGGCGAACTGGGTATCGAAGTCGAATTCCACAGCACTGTGGGCGATACGCTACAGCACAATATCGATGTCTTTCGCATCGCAGCGGGACGTGCCGACATCGTCGTCGCGACAGGTGGACTGGGGCCAACCCGCGATGACCTGACGCGGCAAGCCCTCGCCGCGGCAGCGAATGAGCCGCTGGAGTTCCGCCAGTCGGCACTCGACCACATCGAATCGCTGTTTTCCAAACGCAATCGCGAGATGCCGGAGCGGAACAAGATCCAAGCGATGTTCCCCGTCAGCAGCGACGAAGTTTTCAATCCCCAAGGCACCGCGCCAGGCATCGATGTTGTCTTGACAGAAAACGACAATCGCTGCCGCGTGTTCGCGTTGCCCGGTGTGCCCGCCGAAATGATGCGAATGTTTGACGACACCGTCGCACCGCGAATCATGGCCATGGCCGGAGGACAAGCCAATCACATCGAACATTTTGTGATGAAGTTCTTCGGGACTGGCGAAAGCGATATGGAACAACGGCTAGGCGATATGATCGAACGTGACCGAACGCCACGTGTCGGGATCACGGTCAGCGCCGCGACCATCTCGCTGCGGATCACCGCGATCGACCGCAGCAAAGATGCATGCCTCGCGCAAATCGAATCGACGCGTCAAGAAATCCTTTCACGCGTCGGTGACTTGCATTACGGCGATGGCGAAGACTACGAACAGTTTCATGCCGTCGACAGTGAACTACAACAGCGTGGCGAAAGCGTCGTGACGGTCGAATTCGGCTATGCCGCGCAGCTCGCCGACTGGTTCGCAACGCTTGGGCCAACGCCAAGTCATCGCGGTGGGATGACGTTTGCCGAGCTCTCTGATCTCGCAAGCTTTCTGGGAGTCACGCCTGACGCCGCACTCGAACAGCTGCGTCACCAATCTTCCGCCGATTGGCTGCTCGCCGTTGATCAGTATCCGTCACTCGAAGGCAGCAATGAAGCTCCGCTGCCAGCTGCCGATGTAGAACTGATTGTTCTCTCGCCCACCGGCGAACGGTTCAGCACCACCAGTCGCATCGGCGGCCATCCATCAATCATCCAGCCTCGGATCGCCAAAGCCGCACTGGCCTGGTTCCGGCATCTCCTTCGGGAAAACACTGACACGGTATCGGCGACTGATAAGGCGGCACGATGAACGTGATCTACGAGGACAACCATCTGCTGGTTGTCGACAAGCCGGCCGGTATGGCCACGATGGGTGCCGAAGACGATCAACTGACCGCACACCGCTGGGCGTGTGACTATGTTCGTCGCAAGTACAACAAGCCGGGCAACGTTTACATCGGCGTTGTCAGTCGCTTGGACCGTTTGACGACCGGTGTCCTCGTGCTCGCGCGGACCAGTAAAGCCGCCTCGCGTTTAACCATTCAATTTGGCGGCCCCGGCAAAAGCAAGAAGGTGACATCCCGGGCGGAGAAGGTCTACTTGGCAGTCGTTGCGAATCCCGATGCGTCTCTTTCGTCCGGATCTGGAACCTTGCGTGACCAAGTCTACAAAGACGACGCGGCACACCGCATGCGGGTCGACCGCCATGGGAAACAAGACTGCCAATCGGCCGAACTGCAATACACGTCACTTGCCGAATCAGAGACACATCTGCTTGTCGCCGTCAAACTATTGACTGGCCGCAAGCACCAGATCCGCTTGCAATTCGCCGAACGCGGTTGCCCAATTGTCGGCGACCAAAAGTACGGCAGCGAAGAAAACTTTGCCGACGGCATCACGCTTCACAGTTGGCGTTTGGGGATCGAACATCCGACCAAAGGCGATCGTTTACAATTCACCGCTGATCTGCCCAGCGGTTGGCGACAACGCTTTCCCTGGATCCCCACGATGCCTAAGATCGAATCTCAGGTCATCGATTGGCTGGGACAGTGTTAGCTAGCCAGTGCTAGTGAGCCAGTGATACTCGATCTCCGTTTCACGATTTGAATCAAGACCGTTCCACGCCGACTTTCGTTCCACAGCGCATCGTGTCCGGTGGCCAAACGGGCGTCGATCGCGCGGGTTTGGAAGCCGCACTCGCGTTGGGCATCGAACATGGCGGCTGGTGCCCCAAAGGCCGACTGAGCGAAGACGGCTCCATCCCCAGTCGTTACGAATTGCAGGAAATGGATTCGCCGGAGTACCCGCCGCGGACGGAACAAAACGTGGTCGACAGCGATGCCACGTTGATCCTTTACGAAGGAAAACTCAAAGGCGGCACGTTGCTGACCCAGCGTTTGGCGAAACGCCACAATCGCGATTGCCTGTGTGTCAAAATCGACCCCAAGAACCTTGATCGACTGCGCGAATGGCTGGCGCAGACACGTCCAAGCGTGCTGAACGTGGCCGGACCTCGCGATAGCAGCCAGCCAAAGATCGAAGCTCGCGCTCTGGAGTTCCTTTTGCAAGCTTTTGCGACTTAGGGCGTGGTTTTGGCAGCTCACGCGATACCTTGCCACGGCGAATCGAGGGCTTGGGGAAAATGCCGCTCCCGTGGTACCATTGTGCCCCTGGAAACCGCCGTGTTCGACGCTTCCTGGTCCTGACCAGCGTCACCGCCGAACCATCCAGCAACCGAACAATCAAAGCGTCCTTGCGATGCCCCCCACCGGTGAGCGGAGATTGCTCGCCTCCACTAACTCTGGCAACCAGAATTCATGTCTGTCGATCCATACGCGATTTGCCCTTGCGGCAACGGAAAGAAAATCAAGTTCTGCAAATGCAAAGATTCCGTCGGCCAGATGGATCAAGTGTTGCGGATGGTCGAAGGCGGCCAAGTGGTTCCGGCATTGGACAAATTGCGATCGATTCTGGAAAAGCACTCGGACGCCGCTTGGGCGCTGGCGATCCGCGGTCGCTTGCTGCTCGGACTGCAAGAACTCGAGTCGCTTGCCGATAACGCCGAACGTTTCATTCGCTTGCAACCGTCAAACCCGCTCGCGTTGACCCAACGTGCCGCCGTCTCGGTTGCCAAAGGGGAGATGCAAGTCGCAACCGATTCGTTGCTCGAAGCGTTCAACGAAAGCGGACAAAACATCGACTCGTTCTTGATGGACGTCGCCACATTGGTCGCAATGGGCTTGGTTCAAAACGCATCGATCCTGTCGGCACGTCTGTTCGCGATGTTGCCTCTCGGCGCCAACGGATACGATTCCTCCGAAGCCCAACATTTCATGGCTTCGCTGGACAACTCTCCGATGATCAACCATTTGCTCAAGAACATTCCGGACTTGATCGAATGCCCCGAAGGTGTTGACTGGCAAGAACGCTATGACGAAGCGATCGCATTGCTTGACGTCAACAAGGTACTGCTTGCCCAAGACAAATTCGAATCGCTGCGCCGTACCGCACCGGGACAACCGGCGATCCTGTCTGGCTTGCTGCGTTGTGCGATCTGGCGTGGTGACACCGAACGCCAATCCGAAATGGCTCGCCAACTGTCGGCCGCCGAAGGCTTGGACCTGGTCGAGCGTCAACGCTACCTTGCGATTGCGGCATTGCTGCTTGAACGCGACGAACTGGCTCCCAAGTCGGCAACGGTCCGCATGGAGTTCAAAGACGTCGAGCAAGCCGAGATGGCTTTGATGGCCAGCAACCGCACCAAGCAGTTGGAACCGGCACAAGCATCCCGTCTGCGCATCACCGAAGACAGTGTGCCACCACGCAGCGCGTTCTTTATCGCCGATCGCGAGCTGTCCAGCGAACTTGCCGAAGGCGAACCAAAGGGCGCTGACGCTGCTGTTACCCTTTGCATCGCTTGTGTCTTCGGACGCCAAACCGATCAAGAGCCACATGTGTTGGCCTATGACGTCAGCGAAGACCAAGTCGACTCGGTCAAAGCGGTCTTCGAATCGGCAATCCCAGAAGGCACGATCGAAGTCAAGGATCCATTGCCTACCCCGCTGCTAAGCGAACTAGAACAGCGTCCGATCCGCTTGGAAAACCCCAAGTCGATGGAAGAGTTCACCCGCTACAACCTCGACTTCTCGCTTGCCAACACCGCAAAGCGGGCGTGTGAATTGAACCTCAAACTGCTCGGCGGAAAATCGCTAAATGACGTCGCCAACGATGAATCGATGGCACTCGCTCGCGCCGCGTACCTGCGAATCCTCGAAGGCTACGAGCGTTTCCAAAGCCTAGAAGGCGTGCTGGGACAGATTTGCGAAGCCGGCAATGTCGAGCCACTTCCTGTTCTGACGCCGGATGACGAAGAAGCGAACATGCTTCCGCCAGCCGACTATTTCCGTATCGACCCAAGCAAGCTGAGCGCATTCCCGCTGTACTACTTGGCTTCGTCGGCACGTCAAATCGGTGCCAAGAACGCTGCTCGCAAGTTTGCCAAACGCCTGGTCGAACTGCAGGCTCCGACCGCTTCGACCGAAGAAGAAAAGCAACTCGCCTACGAAGGCTATCTGGTTTGGATGATGTCGACCGCGGCGCCCGTCGAAGCGATCGGAATCGGCAAAGAAGCAATGGTGTTTGCCAAAAAGCACGGACTGAACTTCGCATCGGTCCTGATGATCCAAATGGAACTGTGCTTGATGACAGCCGACCAAGAAGGCTTCCGCAGCACGATCATGGAGATCGAAAAGAACTACGGTAGCGACCCCAGCGTGATGGCTCGCGTTCAGCAAATCCTGATGCAGTTGGGCGTCATTCGTCCCGATGGTTCACTTCGTGCTCCAACCGGCCCCGGCGCCGGACCAATGGGCGGTCCCGCAGCGATGGCAGGCGGCGGAAACGACTTCGTTCCCGCGCCAGCACCACAGTCCGAACCAGCTAGCGAAGGTCTCTGGACACCAGACTCGCCGAGCCAGCCGAAGCCTGACGGCGGCAGCAAGCTCTGGGTTCCCGGAATGGATTGATCTCCGGACAGCCGATGCCCGTGTCCTCTCAAGCTGCCACAACGCATCGAGATGAACTCTGGATGCGCAAAGCGATCGCCCTCGCCGAACTCGGCGAGGGTTTCGTGGAACCGAACCCTATGGTGGGCTGTGTCATCATCAAAGATGGCCAGTGCATCGGGCAGGGCTACCATCAACGATTCGGCGGACCGCACGCCGAGATAGAAGCCCTTCGCAGCTTGAACTCGCCCGCTGATGCAGAATCCGCGACGGCGTACGTGACACTCGAACCGTGTTGTCACCACGGCAAAACGCCACCATGCAGCCAAGCGTTGATCGACGCCAAAATTGGACGCGTCGTCATCGCCATGCAGGACCCGTTTCCTAAAGTCGCCGGCGGCGGACTGGCACAACTACGCGACCATGGGATCGATGTCACTGTCGGAGTCCAAGAGGTCCAGGCAAAACGCTTGAACGCGCCCTACCTGAAACGGCTTCGCACCGGCCAACCTTGGACCATCGCGAAATGGGCGATGACCATCGACGGTCGCGTCGCCACCACGTCCGGCGAAAGCCAATGGATCTCCGGCCCACAATCACGCAGCCATGTGCACCGACTGCGCGGCCGTGTCGATGGCATCTTGGTCGGAATGGGGACCGTCCTTGCTGATGACCCCATGCTCAACGCCAGACTGACAGACGCCGACGGCAATCCCGCCACTCCGCCTCGAGTCGCCAAGCGGATGATCTTTTCCCGTGGTCGACTGCCACCGGTCGATTCCAAACTGGTCCAAAGCGCGAAAGACATCCCGACGTACCTGTTTACCAGCCCCTTCGTCAATCCAGACGAACGGGCCCAACTGGAGTCGCTGGGGATCATCTGCTTCGCCGAAAATGACAGCTTGCCAGACATCCTCGGCCGCTGCGCAAGCGGCTTGCCCGGACAAGAACCGGCAACCAACGTGATGATCGAAGGCGGACCAAACCTGATGGCAAGCCTGATCGGCGAATCGGCCGACGAATGTCTGATCGACGAAATCCATGCCTACGTCGGCCCCAAATTGTTCGGCGGTGCCACCGCACCTGGACCAATCCTAGGCAGTGGAATTGCACAACTCGCCCAAACGCCCCAATTCACGCTCGATCAAGTCGACAAATTCGACGATGACGTGCGGCTGATCTACCGAAGGCAATAGTTTCCTCTTCCCGCCGAACCGCGTCTTTTGATATAGACTCCGTGTCTGTTTTCAAACTCGTGAAGGAACCGGTGAGATGAAGAAAGGTTGGATCCGTGCGGCTGCATTCACCATTCTGGCTGGGCTTTCGGGATCGCTTGCGACTGCCGATGAACCGGCGGTTAAAACGGCGGGCCAAACCGAAGCCCCGAACTCCGGACCTTTTGCTAGCGGAAACGTCATACAGGTGGGAGAAGGTGAAACAATCGCCTTGCGAATGCTCCGCCAAGTTTCGCACGAGATCCCCCGCGAACTGATTCGATTCGAGATCTACATCGTCGATGTGAACGACGAAACGCGTGAATCGATCTATGAACAGATCAACCACGAAAACATCCAAACCGAGATCACAACGATCGAGGCCCAAAACAAAGCCCCTGCGGCAGCCGCCAGCGACTCGACAGCGGCCAGCTCACGCCGCACCGTTTCTGGCAGCATCATCAGCACGGCCTCGCTCACACCAGAACAATTCCAATCTGCGATGGCGTTTGTTCGTGATAACCCACAAAGCGGCATTGTGAGCACGCCCAAGATCATTGTCGCTCCGGGCCAAACCGGTGCGATCGAACAGATGGTACAGCGCCCGTTTGTTTCCAAGCTCCGCGAAGTCGCACTGGACAACCAAGTCTCGTTTGAATCCGGAATCGAAGTCCTTAACGAAGGCATCCACTTGGCTGTCGAAGGCGAATGGATTGACCAAGAACTCTTGATCCGCACAAAACTGCAACAGTCCCAAGTAACCGACGTGCAAGAATACAGCTTGTACGGAATTGGCGACAAAAAGCTGACTCTGCAAGTTCCCACACACGAGACCCGCCTAGCGGCAACGTCACAGAAGCTTGCCTCGGGCAACGTGCTGATGCTGGATCCGTTCATCCGCAAGACAAGCGAACAAACCGAGACCAAGGTGTCACCGGAACTGTCCGCAGTGCCCTATGCGAAAAAGATGTTTGGCAAGCAAGTCACCGAGTCGGTTACGACGTCGACGCTCGTGTTCATCGCAGGTGAAAAAGTGACGCCCAAAGAAAACGTGGGTCTCCCCAACGGGCAACCGGCGAAGTAGCGTTTAGACGCCCAACCACCAACCGCCGAACGCAAGCCAAAACGGGATCGTAAATAATCCCGTCAGCGAGGTCCACAGGATCACGCGAAGTGCGGTTTGCGTATCACGGTCGTACAGCTTGCACAGCACGATCGGAAACACGGCTGACGGCATCGCGGCTTGCAGCATCGCGACGATCCGCAAGTCGGTCGACGGTACCATCACTCCGCTCAAAAAGACCAACATCGCCGGCAGTACGATCTGACGGAGCCCAATCGCGGAAAGGATCACTCCGGGCTCGGAACGCCAGGTTCGATCACGCATAAAGTCGATGATGATCGCACCACTAAGCAACAATCCCATCGGGATCGCACAAACGCCAAGAGCATCGACAGCTTTCATCACCGGGACAGGAATCCGCTCGGTTAACCCGATCATGCTGGCACCGATCGACAAGACCACTGCCCATAGCGGAATACTGGTCAGCGTTTTTTTCCAGCCGTCGCCGCCTGACCCACTGATGATCGAAATCCCGATCGACCAAAGTGCAATCGACACGCCGACATTGTGAATGATCAGGTCGATGACCGCTGAGGGATAGAACGTCTCCGCAAGCGGCAACGGGATGTATCCGTAATTGCAAATCCCGACACACAATGCGAACGCCCGCTGCGACGCATCGGTTTTCAAACCGACCTTGGGCCCGATTTTACGGGCAAATAACATCGCGATTCCGAACCCAATCGCTGTCGCCAAAAACCCCATCAAGGGCGCTTGCCAGGTGTTCGCCAGCGAGAGCGATTCCATCTTCTCGCCGGTGTTACCGCCCGGTGAAAATTGTTTTAAGAAATACGCAGGCATCAACACATTCGCCGTCACGTTTGCCAACGTGCGGTCAGCTTCAGCGGTCAACCAGCCGGCGTAACGGCATGCGGCGCCGACTCCCATCACAAGGAAGACGCCGATTACGGATGCGATAATGGGCATAAGTTCTGTCATGCCAGCGTTATCATTGAAAACCGACTGAAGTGTCAATCACCAAATGACAACGCTCACCCTACTCGGCAAACATTCACCGCTAGTCGCACGACAACGCCGCCTCCCACCACGTTCGTTCACCAGTCACGATGGCATCGAACGGCATGTCGTTTTGGAGCCCCCCGCGACGTTTTCTGGATCGCTCTCAGTACGCGGACGATCCCCGGCGTTGTGTCGCCTCGATTTGAAAACGACACAAAGCCCCAAGAAAACTAGTGCCCTTTCCAAGCCGAACGAAGCTCGTGGACCTTCATCGATTTGACATCGATCGATCCGCCGCGAACCTCGAAATGCACGCGTTGATTCTCAGGCTTGGTATTGAACGGCAGCGGAACGTAACACAGTCCATCGCTAGCGAAAACTTCCACGCCCGTTCGGTCACAATAAATCCGCAGACGCTGCTTGCCATCACGCAGCGGTGCGGCAGCCGAATGATTGTCGACATGCAAACGTTCTGACTGGGGATCATAAACAACCATCACGTCACGAATGTTGAATACGATCTGCTCGGCATCACCGGGCTCGAATTCAACTTCGACCTCTAACAATTGGTTACGGATTTGATCGATAGGATTAGCGTCCTTTTCGGTGAGCTCGAACGCCCCAAGGTCGTGTGTTACTTCCCGAAGCGTTTCCAATTCATGAACGGGTGCAAACGTCATGCGTGGCCCATCGTCGGTCGAAATCAAATTCAGTTCCAACGGAATCGTCATGCTTTGGTTAAACGGCATTCCCCGCGTATCGGTCTGCCACCAGCCGATCTGGATGCGCCGCCCGTCGCTTTCGGGAACATCGCTAAAGGTCTGCGCCGCATAAAATCCACGACCTTGGTGGCCGGGCAGTCGTTCGAATTCTGGCGTGAATTTCTTTCCGTCGAACGAACCGATCGCATACACACTGTCCGCCGCCGTTAGCACCCATTTTTTGTTGTTTGGATCGCCATCAACCGCCAGCTCAAAGAAGTCAGGACACTCGAATAGATAACGCCCGCCTGGGGCATCGCCATCGGTGATACTGGCCAACTCCCAGTCACGCAGGTTTGGTGAGGTGTAAAAGTGGACCGTGTGTTTCCCTTTCCACTCCACATACAAAACCATCACCCAGCGTTTGCTAGGTTCGTGCCAGATCACTTTGGGATCGCGGTTGCCCGGTGTCACTTCGCCAACGATCGGGTTGCCTTCGTACTTGGTAAAGTTGCGTCCGTCGGTGCTGTACGCCAAACCTTGAATCGTCGGATTGCCGGCCGCGGTGTAGAACAACACCATCGGTGGTTCTCCGTCTTTTCCGAAACCGCTGGTGTTATTCCAGTCAACGACGGCGCTGCCGCTGAACATCGGACCCATCTCATCCGGCAGCAATTCGTCACGCAGTTCGGTCCAGTGAACCATGTCTCGGCTGACCGCGTGGCCCCAGTGCATGTTGCCCCATCCCCAGCCGTACGGATTGTGCTGGAAGAACAAATGGTATTCGCCTTTGTAGTAAACCATCCCGTTGGGATCGTTGTTCCAACCTCGAATGGGCGAAAAGTGAATCTGGCCGCGCATCGGCTCGGCGTACAAGTTGTCACTCTGTTTTCGCTCATCCATCAACTCAATCGACTCAAGTGCACGCGACGATTCGGGAAGCTTGTCGACTTGCACCGTCAGCGTTTTGCCTTGCCACTCGCTGACATCCATCGGTGCCCACCAATCGGCACCTTCGTCAGCAAGTTCCATCGTGTTGACAACCGCAACCTTGCCATCAACCAATAACGTGACCTCGCGTTTGTCAGCACCATTTTTGATCGGAAAGTTGAGGTAGGTCGCGTCGGCAACGAAGTTTCGCTTGGCGTTACGGATTGGGCCTACCGGACGCGTGTCGGTTTGGACGATCTGGTCAACGTTCAAGTGCCCCCAGCCACCGGTTGCTTGATCAACGATTCGGATCTGTGCTTGCTTACCTTTCAAGTCTTTGACATCCCAGGAATCTTGGTCCAGCCGTTCGCTGCCGCCCGCCTGATCATTCGGCCCCGTCGCACTTCGTACGACTTCGCCACCAACGAGCAATTGCAATGCCAGCTTTTGCGTGTCCTTGCCCCCGCCGATTAAGAAACCGATGTAGTCTCGCTCGATCGAAAACGCGGGCGATGTCAGCGTGCCGGTCGTCCGGTCACCTTCAAAGAAACTGTTGACCAATCGCTTACCGGCATAACCATCCACGCTCATCTGACCAGGCAGCGTACCTTCGGCCGGCCCTGGCCCGAACGCATCGCCGGTCACCGTCCATGGTTCATAGGTCTTTGATTCGAAGTCCGCGATCACGAGGTCGTCGGCCGCATAGGTCGGCATTGCAAAACCAAAAATCGGACACGCGATCGCAATCGATGCCACGCCGCGGCGGCAATCACGAATCAGGTCGGCTGTTGTTTTTCGAAGCATGGGGAACCGCGAAGATGCGTCTAGTTGGAGGGGGGACGAGCAGGGTTGGCAAACCGGAGTGCGGTTCGCGGGATTCATCTTGGCTAGAGGCCGTGGAAACGTCTTTTGACTTGCTGCCAAAAACATTATGATCCGGCCATGCGTGCCGATGTTTTCCAGAAACGTTTTTTTGACAGTCTCGCCGATTCCGGCGCGATCCGTGGCATTTTCGACCACCTTCCCGGCGTCTACTTCTTTGTCAAAGACCGTGACGGTCGCCTGATTTCGGCCAGCGCAATGATTCTGGAACGGCTGGGGATGAAAGACGAGAGCGAGTTCATCGGCAAGGTCGACGAACAGGTTTACCCCCCACAATTGGCCGCCGCCTATCGCGCCGACGACGAATGGGTATTCCGAACGGGCAAACCACTGGTCAATCGCTTGGAAGTCTGGCTGGACGAAGACCGGCGGCCCGATTGGTGCGTGACAACCAAAGTTCCGCTGTTTGGCAAGAAGACCGCCAGCAAGCCCGCACCAATCGTGGGATTGATGGGCATCTCGCGTCGGGACTTGGATCGCGAAGTCCTGCGGCCGGTCAATGAAGCCACGCAAGCGGTCAACTACTTGCGAACTAGGTTGGATAGGATCGTTTCAGCTGACGAACTCGCCGAAGGTATCGGGACTTCGGTGCGAACACTGAATCGCAAGATCAACGATACGTTTGGGATACCGCCCTATGAACTGATGCTGCGGATGCGAATTCAATCCGCCGCCGAATCATTGCTGCGATCGGACGAAGAGATCTGCCATGTCGCGGTCAATCACGGCTTCTGTGATCAGAGCACGTTCACACAGCACTTTCGCAAACGTATGGGCATGACGCCTCGCCAATTTCGCATGGCCCATCTCGCTTCCAACAAATCGTCCTGACGATCGCACCACCTTAGTTCTTCATGTCCAACCATGCCGCCAGCGTGGCTTCGGCGGACGCTTCGCTTGGCTTGGGATTCAAATCCTTTTGCATCGCACCGGCCAATCGGGCCACATAGTCAATCGTGCTTTCCATCGCTTCGTCGCTTGCCGTCGCATCCAACTTAGCGACGAAGAACACGATATAACCGTCGTCGTTCTTTTCGATCGCCCAAGACCCGATTTTTGTTGCCGAGTTCTGACGCATCAATCGCATCATCAGCTCTTCGCTTGGAGTGCTCGCGGTCGTTTGGACGGTCGACCAAATCCGACGCACATCAGCACGTCCGTGGTACTCAGTATTCTGTGCGACGAAGACCGCTTGCTTCTGTCCGCCGCCAATCGCATGATCGATTTGGTAGTGACCGCTGCTGTGCCGCGTGTACGTCACACCGACTTCATCCAGCATCACACGTGTCGCCAACGGAGCACTCTTCCAAGGGCTGGCCAGGATCTGCCGAATTTCACTGACGTCAACACAAAAGCTGACCAACGCACTTTGCGGCGAGAATGATTGCGCCAAAGCAACGAGTTGGCCTTCTTCGTCAACGATCGGTCCGCCGCTGTCGCCAGGTTTGATCGGGCTTTGTGTTTCGACTGCCATGAAGTCATGCTCGCCGTGTGTCGATTTGAACTTCTTTTGATACACCGACCGAACCGTCCCGGAGGTGTAGACCCACAGGATTTCGCTATCGCCGGGATTGCCCACCAAGTCGACTTTCGTCCCCGGAGCGGTGCTCTCGTCCGCCAGCTTGATCGCTGAGACCGACGCGGGCACACGCGGCAATTCGATCAGCGCCAGATCACGCTTCCGGTCGACGGCAACGACGTCGCCCTGGATGCCCAGCTTCAAGATGTTCTGCAAATAATGCTTACGGCGCACCGCCAACTTTCCGTCTGGCGAATCTGGAAAAAACACGACCGCTTTGCGACTGTCGCCAACAACGTGCGAGTTGGTCAGCAACAGCCGTTTTTCGGCATCGACATAAACGCCGGTCCCAGTGCTGGTCTCGTTTTCCGCATTGCTGGTGATCACCCACGCGACGCTTTGCAGGACCTTTTTATATTGCCCCGAATCCGCCCGCGAAGACCGCACACCGACCGAAGTCGCGATCATTGCGACCAATATGCAAACGACTGCTCGTGAATTCTTGAAGGACATCTTGACCACCTGTTTTCGCCATTGCGTTGAAAAACGTTGAACCAAGATGCCAAGCGGATCACCGGCAGCGATGTTTCAAGAAAAATACCCCAGAGTGCCAAATCGCTTCGTCGTTCGCCGATTTGGCGGCTGACTCAACAACGTTTCCGCCGATTTAGGAGCCCAAACGCCCGTGAATCACGCCGATTCAGGCAGAACGAAAGGCGGCTTCGCAGCTACTGTTTGAGCAGGTCGTTGACGAAATGCGCTTCCCGCTCGGTATTGATCGCGTGAAACACTTCCCAAGCCGGTTTTGGATTTCCGATCCGATTCCCCGGTTGCGGCAAGCCGCGAAGTCCCAGACGCAATCCGCCTTCGTGTGGGTGGTCGACAGGCCGGTGATAGTCGAACGCGATCACCGAAGGACACTCCCGCAGGATCTGCCAAGTTTTCAACAGTGCGACCGATTGAGTTTGCAGCTGTGCCGGCTGATCCTCGGCAGCGTGGTACCCTTGTTCGCTACAGATCACCGGCCGCACGCTGCCGTCGGCAGCTCGTGTTTCTGGTTGATGCATCAGCCGATCGAGCACGTGCAGATTCTTCATCGTGATCAGCTCGGTCTCGTCAGTTTGATTCAACCGCGTGTCGTCCCAAAAGTCTGCCTCCCAAAGACTCTGCGGATACGGATGATAGGCGACGCCCCAACCGTAATCGCCGTGCTGCTCTGAATCTCGAATGACCCAGCGCATCATCTCGCGTGGGGCATACGTTTTCCAAGGAATACAGTCGGTCGCGTTCCAACGGTGCGTCAACGAGATCAACACTGTCGCATGCGGGTTGTGCCGCCGCATCGCCCCATCCACTAGTCGCATCGAGCGGACGTAGTGATCCATGAACACTTCGAACGGTTGTTCGCCCATGTTCGTCCACTGCCAACCATAGTCGACTTCGTTGTGAACGATCCAATGATCGATGCGACGTCGTGAATCGGTTCCGCAATAACGTTCGCCAAGCACCTCCAATACGGCGGCGTACCTTGCCACGGCGTCTGCGGTGGTCAGGTTCGGCATCGCGTACGCCCCGGCCGTACTGGACTCGGGATGCCCCAGCCATGGGTTGGCCGGATCGGCGACATTGCCGTGCGTCTGAATTAACAAGATTCCCGCCACGACACAGCCCGCGTCACGGGCGATTTGAATGTTGCGATCGTATCCGACCAACTGCGGCTCATTCACCCACCAGCGGGCGCCTTTGAGTTCGCGCGACACCCAACCGGGCTTTTCAGTCTGGCTGACCAAGCCATCGAGCAACAGATTGACCGATGCGTGTTGCAGCCCGAGGTCCCGCAGCATGTCTGGATCAAACCGTGAATCAATACACGTCAGCCCTTTGGCCGCATGAAGCGCTGGCGGCGGATCGATCGAAACTTCACTTTCAACCGTCGGGTAAACCTCTGCCGAACAAGGCAGCAACGAAGGCGATTCCGACTCGCGACGACAGACTTGAAAACGGCTTCCCGGACGCAACGCGCTGGCAGCCTCTCCATCGAGGGTGACTTGGAATTGATCATTCAAAGCATCAGCTTCGATTGGCCATGCCGGACGTGATTCCAACGCGACCGGCGTCGCGGCGACATCCTCTGGCGATCGCAACACCAACCAGTGATCAGTGTTCGCTCTCTGACGCGGACAGACACCGCGAACCACCACCGACGCTCCTTCACGCTTGACCTGCGAAATCACAACAGGCCATTCCTGCTGATGATGTTCGCGGATCGTTTCGGCCAGCGTTTGCTTGTCCAAGCGACGCTGCCGTTCGTGCTGCTGAGCTTCCAACTCCTGCGCAGAGATTGGCCGAATGATCGTGCGGCGAAGACTCAACCGCGACTTCGCTTTGGTACCAAGATCCATCCGCACTGAAACCGACTGGCCATACGGAAACCGATCACGCAGCAGCCCTGAAAGGTTGACCGAGTACGTCGTCCAGCCTTCCGCCTTGGGAACACTTGGCAACTCCCAAACCGGCGACAGGCTGGCGTTGTCTCCCATCCGCCATTCCGGAGTCGTGATGCCATCAGGGCAAAAGTACTCCCACTCGAAAACCCAATCCATGTCACGGTGTTCGAGCGGCGGCAATCGGAACCAAACGAAAGGATCGTTGCCTTGCGAGACGAACGTGATTTCGCCATTGGCGTTTTGCACGTCCACCTGATGATGGCGACTGGCAAGCGACGACCAGTCGATCGCAATCGCTTGATCGTCCGCCTTTACCGAAGCATTGACAAAGAGTGAAAGAAGAAGCGTCCAACAGAACGCTTGCAGAATCGAGGACACAGGTGGTTTACGCAGCATGATGAATTACAACAGTTCGGACCAAATCAATTGGCCCGAATGATAGTCCATCAGCGATCGCCGTTGTCGAGCCAGCGAACTCGATTACAGCAAACTCAATTACAGCGGCGCAACCAACACTCGGTCATCTTCGGCACTGCGAACGGTTGCACGAATCAACTGGCCTGCTTCGACATCCTTGCGATCGGTGACATATTCGGCGGCAGCGTAGCGGCAGGTTGTGCCGCGGACGACCGTCTGATTTCCATCGGTGCCGAAGGATGCGAGTGACCGGGTCGATTCGACCAGCAGTTGTACCTCTTCGCCGACCAAGCTGTCGTAGTACTCGCGACGCAACTCCGATTCGACTTCACCCAATCGATGAACGCGATCGTTCTTTACATCGCCTGGGATCTGATCCGGCATCTCAGCTGCGGGCGTGCCACGGCGAGCACTGAACGGGAACGCGTGGATTTTGGAGAAACCCGCGTCGCGACAAGTCTGCACCGTCTGCTCGAACTCCTCCTCGGTTTCACCAGGGAATCCGGCGATAATGTCGGTCGTGATCGCCGGTTTGAGCAGCGATTCACGCAGCAGCCGACAACGATCGAGAAACATCTTGGTGCCCCAGCGACGGCGCATTCGACGCAGTACCGAATCGCTTCCTGCTTGCAGACACAAGTGCAAGTGCGGAACGACGCGTTCGGGATACTCGTTCATCACCGCGATCAAGCTGCGTGTGACTTCGGTGGCTTCGATACTGGACAGACGAATTCGGAACTCGCCGGGCAGTTCGCAAAGGCTGCGGACGAGGTCTGACAATCGCGTCCATTCTTCGCGTGGTTTGTTGCGATTCCAATCGACGCCGTAGTGTCCCAAGTGGATCCCGGTCAGCACGACTTCGCGGTGCCCGGCTTCGGTCAGCCGGCGGACTTCGTCGGTGATGTGATCCAGCGGACGCGACGTCAGATCGGGACGGACGTGCGGGATGATGCAGTAACTGCAACGCAGCAAGCAACCGTCTTGGACTTTAACATAGGCGCGGTGACGGCCCGAAAAGCCATCGAGTCCGGTGGGGACATCGACAACGCCGAACCGAGTCATCAAATCTGGCAGTTCACGCTTGTCGGTCACGACGTCGACCACGCCTGGCAGCGCCGCGACTTCTTCGGGCGCCCGCGTTGCGTAGCATCCCATCACGACGATGCGTGCGTTGGGGTTGTCGCGAGACATGCGACGGATGACTTGGCGGCTTTTGGCATCGCCTTGGTTGGTGACCGTGCAGGTGTTGACGATGCACACGTCAGCTTGATCGCCCTCGTCACAATCGGTGAAGCCGACCTTTTGGAGTCCCTGTCGAACGAGTTCAGTTTCGTACTGGTTGACTTTACAACCGAGCGTGGTCACACGCAGTTTCGCGGTCATGAAATTCTGTTGCTGCTATCCTTCGACCGGCTCGATGGTTGCGGACATACTGCCCTTACAACGCGGAATCAGGTCGTCTTTGCCAAAGGCGTGTATCTGGTCTCGTTTTAGTTCGGCATGTTCCATCGTCGTCGTCAAACAAATCGCTTTCCCTTTAAAGTCCACTTGGGTCGCGATCTCGAACCCTTTTTCGACGGGGTGCCGAAACACTTTTCGCATCATCATTACCACATACTGGTAACTATGATCCGAGTCATCCCACAGGATGACGTTGTACATCGGCTGGCGTTTCGGTTTGGTCTGCTTTGACTTTTCCGTGGTGGGTTCGGCCACCATCACATCATTTTCTGCCATAGTCGCCTGAATGCTCCCTGCTGAGCTCCATCACTGGCCCTCTAATCTTTGGCCCTCTGTTATTTACATCAAGCCGGCCCTATTGTAGCGCCCCGGGTGAGTGACGGCAGACCCTTTTTTCGATCCAAATCCCCGTTTTTTGGACGAAGTAGCATCGCTGGCCGCCCTCAAATTTCACCTCGTCAACGCTAACCTCCAACCGTGCAGGTCCAATGCCCTCCGACGATTCCTTTGCCGAATTACTGTCCGCCATCCAATCCAATTCGCAACGACACTTAGACGACTTGGTCGAATGGTTGCGAATCCCAAGCGTCAGCAGTGATAGTTCGAAAGTTGGCGAAGTCCATCGGGCAGGTCACTGGGTCTTGGAAAAATTCCAAGCCGCCGGGATCGAAGCACGGATGATCGAAACCGAGGGCCACCCGTTTGTCTTCGCCCAAACCCCCGCGGTCGAAGGTGCACCCGTTGTGCTGGTCTACGGGCACTATGACGTCCAACCTGCCGAACCGCTGGCCGACTGGATCACCGGCCCCTTCGAACCGACCATCCGCGACGGCAACCTCTACGCTCGCGGTGCCACCGACGACAAAGGCCAAGCTCTCACACACGTGCAAAGCGTTTGCGAGTGGCTGGCCAGCGGAAAATCCCTGCCGCTCCAAATCAAATTTCTGATCGAAGGCGAAGAAGAAGTCGGCAGCGCCAACCTGGAACGTCTGCTTCCCGAACTCGCTGACGAGCTGGCTTGCGATTGCGTCGTGATTAGTGACAGCGGCCAGTACGCCGACGGACAACCTGCAATTACCTACGGACTTCGCGGCATCGCGACCTACGAACTAAGTGTCAAAGGCCCCAGCCAAGACTTGCACAGCGGTTCGTTCGGCGGCGCGGTCATGAACCCAGCAATCGCCTTGTGCAAAATGCTGTCCTCTGTCGTTGATGCCGATGGCGTCATCCAAATCCCCGGCTACTACGATCGCGTCCAGCCACTGGCCGAAACCGAACGCGAGCAATGGAAACAGCTTCCCCAGACCGACGAAAAATTCGCCGCCGGAATCGGAGTCAAAGAACTGTTCGGCGAAAAAGGCTACACCACCGACGAACGCCGCTGGGCTCGACCGACATTTGATATCAATGGATTGACCAGTGGACACCAAGGCGAAGGTGTCAAAACGATCATCCCCGCTCTCGCCGGCGCGAAACTCAGCTTCCGATTGGTCCCCAACCAAGACCCCAAGGAACTGACTCAACAACTTCACGATCACTTCACAGCAAATACGCCTCCCGGTGTGACCTGGACGCTGGTCGAGGATCACGTCGCTCCTGGCATGCTAGCTAACTTCGACACACCGTTCGTCGAAGCCGCCAACGTCGCCATCGAAGCGGCCTTTGGCGCCCGTCCGGTGCTGATCCGAGAAGGCGGCTCGATCCCGATCGTGACACGTTTTCAAGAAGTCCTCGACTGTGATTGCCTATTGCTGGGCTGGGGATTGTCCGATGACAACGCACACAGTCCCAACGAAAAGTTCCGTGTCACCGATTTCCATCGCGGGATCGAAGCCTCCGCTAGGCTCTGGCACGAGATCGCAAAACGGGCACAATAACCGCCTGATCGCAAGACTTGGCCGCGCGCGTTCCCCTTCGTCGCGGGCCGCACCATCAATCGCTGACAACCGAATTCCTTCCCGACACCTGACTAGCAATGCTCGATCGCAAGTTCATCCTTCAAAACCCCGATTTGGTTCGTGACAACTGCCAAAAGCGTGGCGTGCCCTGCGACATCGACCAGATCGTGTCCCTCGAGTCGCAGCGGATGGAGCAACTGCAACTCGCCCAGGAACTGAACCGTCAGGCCAACGAAGTCAGCAAGTCCATCAAGAGCGCCAGCAACGACGAGCGGCCAGCGATCATCGAACGCGGCCGCGAACTGCGTCAACAAAAGGATACGGCACAATCGAAGTGCGACGAACTGGATGCCGCGATCAATGAAATCCAAAAACAGATCCCCAACCTGACGCACCCCGACGTGCCCGAAGGCGGCGAAGACGACGCCAACGAATTGTCGTTCGGTAAAACCGCCAAACCGCAGTTCGATTTCAAAGCCCTCGATCACCTGGAACTGGGCGAGAAGCACGACCTGTTCGACTTCGAAGGCGGTGCTCGCGTTGCCGGCGCAGGCTTCTACTTCTTGCGCAACGCTGCCGTCCGTTTGGACCTCGCGCTGCAACAGTTCGCCGTGTCGTTCCTGTCGGACAAAGGCTTCACGCCTGTGTCCACTCCCGACCTCGCGTTGACCGATGTCTTGCAAGGCACCGGGTTCAACCCACGTGGTCCCGAAACACAGATCTACAGCATCGAGAACACCGAGCTGAACTTGGTCGCGACGGCCGAGATCACACTCGGCGGCATGATGAGCGGCCAAACCGTCATGGATACGGAACTGCCGCTCAAGCTGTGCGGACTCAGCCACTGCTTCCGTACCGAAGCCGGTGCGGCTGGCCGCGCGTCCAAAGGCCTTTATCGCGTGCACCAATTCACCAAAGTCGAAATGTTCGCGTTCACGTTGCCTGAACAGAGCGACGCGATCCACGAAGAGATGCGTGGACTGGAATGCGAGATCTTCGACGCGCTGGAAGTCCCATACCGTGTGATCGACACCGCCAGCGGTGACCTCGGCGGCCCCGCGTATCGCAAGTACGACCTCGAAGCCTGGATGCCCGGCCGCGGCGAAGCGGGTGAATGGGGCGAAGTCACCAGCACCAGCAACTGCACCGATTACCAGTCACGCCGCTTGAACGTGCGTTACAAAACGGCTGGCGAAAAAGGCACGAACTTCGTTCATACCTTGAACGGCACCGCAATCGCAACGGGCCGCGCGATGATCGCCGTACTGGAAAACCACCAACGCGCCGATGGCTCCATCGCCGTCCCCAAAGTGCTGCAACCTTGGATGGGCTGCGAAGTCATCGAGTAGCCGCAGCGGTTATAATCGCGACTCTCCCACCTTCACCCCACACCCGATTTTCAACGATGCGTGTCACCTCGCTTTTGATTTGCCTTTTCGGTCTCACATCACTCGCGGCGGCTGACACGCCAACGTTTTCAGAAACGGACTGGCCCTGGTGGCGAGGCCAAACCCGTCAAGGCGTCGCCTTCGACACCAAAACGCCGCCGCTTCATTGGAGTGAAACGGAGAACGTCGTTTGGAAAACGCCGCTCCCCGGACGCGGCCACGGCGCGCCGATCTTGTTGGGTGATCGGGTTTACCTGATCACGGCCGACAAACAGCAACGCAAAGAACTGCTGCTCTGCTTGGATCGCGAAACCGGCAAACAGGTTTGGGAAACGGTCGTGCACGAAGGCGAGTTCTTTCGTGTTGACAGCCGCGAACCAAACCAAAAAGCGTCTTGGGCATCATCAACGCCTGCGACCGACGGCAAACGGATCTTCGTCAACTTCTATTGCGACAAGGCCGTTTACACGAGCGCCGTGACATTGGACGGCGAGATGGCTTGGCAAACCAAAGTCTGCGATTACCAGATTCACCAAGGCTTCGGTTCATCGCCAGCGATCTACGAAAACCTGGTGATCGCATCGGCTGATAACAAATCCGGTGGCAGCATCGTCGCGATGGATCGCGAGACTGGCGAAGTGGTCTGGCGTCGTGAACGTCCTCAACAACCAAACTACGCATCGCCAATCATTTTGAACGTTGCCGGAAAAGACCAGCTCTTCATGACCGGCTGTGATCTCGTCACCAGCTTGGACCCGATGACCGGCAAAACGAACTGGGAGATCGATGGCTCGACGACCGAGTGCGTGACATCGACCGTGACCGACGGCAAGCACATCTTCACGAGCGGCGGATACCCAAAGAACCATGTCGCCGCGGTCAACGCCGACGGTTCCGGCAAAGTCGAATGGGAAGTCAACACGCGTGACTACGTCCCGTCGATGCTGGAGAAGGACGGTTACCTCTACATGTCGCTGGATGCCGGAGTCGCAACCTGCGTCAATGCTGCCGACGGCGAAACGATGTGGAAGAGTCGCCTCGGCGGCGAATTCACCGCCTCACCCGTGTTGGTTGGCGATTTGATTTACGCGACGAACGAAGACAGCGAAACGTTTATCTTCAAAGCCACGCCCGAGGATTTCGAAAAGGTCGCGACGAACAAGTTAAGCGGCACCACCTTTTCAACGCCTGTCATCAGCGACGGCAAGCTCTATCTCCGCGTCGCCAAAGATGAAGCGGGCAAGAAGCAAGAATATTTGTATTGCATCGGTGAGTGATTGACGCGGACTCCTCCAAAGTCAACGTGTCTGCGGAGATCCAATTGCCAATTTGCAATGTTCATTTTGCAATTTGCAATCCCTGATCACTCGCTCGCGGTGCGACCCCGCGAAACAAGACACAGAAACATTCCATCGCCCCGGAGAGGCCGACGTCAACGAACCGACGACGGCCCCTCCGGGGCGAGTTCTTTGTGGGACAACAGAACTCGGGGCTTCCACCCCGAGCTATCAAAGACGGCCCCTCCGGGGCGATTGCGAAAGCGACAACCCCACGCAATCCCATGTCAAACGTGGAAGGTGATTCAGCCTCATTCAGACCGCCTCCATAGGGCGCAACGCACCTGCGACGGTTCCGAGCCGACCACACCGACACCGGAGAAGTCTGCGTCGGTAGCTCGGGGTGCAAACCCCGAGAAACAAGACACAAACACATTCCATCGCCCCGGAGGGGCCGACGTTAACGAACCAACGTCGGCCCTCCGGGGCGAATTTTCTGTGTGACAACAAGAACTCGGGGCTTCCACCCCGAGCTATCAAAGACGGCCCCTCCGGGGCGATTGCGATAACGACACCCCCACGCAATCTCCATATCAAACGTAGAAGGTGATGCAGTCTTATTTAGACCGCCTCCAGAAGCCGTATCGCTCTTGCGACGGTTCCGAGCCGCCCACACCGACTCCGGAGGAGTCCGCGTCAGTAGCTCGGGGTGCAAACCCCGAGAAACCCGACAAAGAAATTTTCTTTCGCCCCGGAGGGGCCGGCGTCGCAAACCGCGGGATAAACCAATCGACATTGCCGCCGCTCGAAAACCGACGCTTTCGCGTATCGGCTCAACGAATGGATCGAAATCGCGAACTGCTTTCGCAGCTCGCGACTCGCTGTCCTAGGATCAACTTTCTTCTGACTGATCCTTTTCCGGTTCCTTCGTTTCAACCTTCTCTGGAATCGCTGCAACTGGCGATGGTGTTGCCAAAGCAACTTCGGGGTGCGTGTCTTTGGCGAAACGACGCAGCACGACGTAGAACACAGGTGTGAAGAACAACCCGAACAACGTCACGCCCAACATCCCGCTGAACACGGCCGTTCCCAACGCCTGACGCATCTCTGCACCCGCTCCCGTTGCGATCACCAAGGGAATCACACCCAAGATGAACGAGAACGCGGTCATCAAAATTGGTCGCAATCGCAAACGACATGCTTCCACCGCGGCGGAGAATCGATCGAGCCCTTTGTCTTCTTCCGCTTTCGCGAACTCCACAATCAGAATCGCGTTCTTGCACGCCAAACCGACCAGAACGACAAACCCGATCTGCGTCAAGATGTTGTTGTCCATCCCACGGAAGTAGACTCCATAGATCGCACACAACAAACACATCGGAACGATCAGAATCACCGCCAACGGCAACAACCAGCTTTCGTACTGCGCCGCGAGTGCCAGGAACACAAACAACACGCACACCGGGAAGATGTAAAACGCGGTGTTCCCGGCTGCCTTTTGTTGGTACGCGATATCAGTCCATTCGTAACCAAACCCAGGCGGCAAGTTTTCCTCCGCGAGCTGCTCCATCCGCGCGATCGCTTGCCCGCTACTAAAACCCGGTGCGGTGTCGCCGTTGATGTCTGCGGCACCGAACAGGTTGTAGCGCACGACCCGGTCTGGTGCCGTCGTGCTGCGCATCGTCACCAACGATCCCAACGGAACGATCGATCCGTTGTTGCTGCGTGTACGCAGTTTGACCACATCACCTTCTTCGTCGCGGAACTGGTTATCCGCCTGGGCCGTCACGCGATACGTCCGTCCCAGGAAGTTAAAGTCGTTGATGTAGGCCGATCCCAAATAGATCTGCATCGCTTGGAACACATTGGCAAGCGGCACGTCCATCATGCGAACCTTTGTGCGGTCAATGTCGGCGTACAACTGCGGGGTTCCGGAGCTGTAGTTGGTAAAGACTTGCACCAAGCCAGGCTCTTTCTGCGCCGCGGCAACGAGCTTGTTGGTCGCTTCTTGAAGCGCCGCCAATCCCGCTCCCGACTTGTCCTGTACCTGCATTTTAAATCCGCCACCGGTTCCGATCCCGCGGACCGGAGGAGGCTGGATCGCGAACACAAGGGCTTCGTTGATCGAGCCGAGTTTCTGACGCAAGTCGTTCAATACCACGTCCATCGTTCGGCCACGTTTGGCACGTTCTTTGGCGTCTTCCAAGACAGGGAAAATCGCCGCCGCGTTGGAAGCGTTCGCCCGCGTCGCGCCGGAGAAACCGACAAACGAGACCGCATCGGCAACCCCGTCAACTTCCAAAGCCAGTTGCGTTACTCGGCGTGTCACTTCGTCGGTGCGATCCAAGTTCGCCCCCGGAGGGTTTTGGATCGCGATGATGACGTAGCCTTGATCTTGGGCCGGGATAAAACCGCCCGGCACCTGATTGAACCCGACATAGGTCAGGCCGAGCAAACCGCCATAAATCAACAGCATCACGAAGCTGACGCGGATGAGCCGTGACACAGTCCCGCCGTAGGCACTGCTAGCGACATCAAAGACACGATTGAAGATCCGAAACGGCCAACCGAAGACGCCATCGATCATGCGACCGATTTTATTCTTGGGTGCCGAGTGGGGACGCAACAGCAACGCACACATCGCGGGCGTCAGCGTGAGCGACACGAAGGTCGAGATCGCTGTCGACACGGCGATCGTGATCGCAAATTGTCGATAAAATTGGCCGCTGATTCCGGGCAAAAAACCGGTCGGCACAAAGACCGCGATCAATACCAAGGTCGTCGCGATCAGCGCCGAACCGACTTCGTCCATCGCTTTACGCGTCGCTTCGCGCGGCGTCATTCCTTCGGCGATCAAACGTTCGACATTCTCCACCACCACGATCGCGTCATCGACCACAACACCGATCGCAAGCACCAACCCAAACAGCGACAGATTGTTCAAACTGAACCCGATCGCGTGCATCAAGGCGAATGTCCCGATCAATGAAATCGGAATTGCGATGACAGGAATGATCGTCGAACGCCAGTTTTGCAAAAAGAGAAACACGGTCAGCACAACCAACAGGCCGGCTTGCCAAAGCGTTGTGAACACTTCGTCAATCGATTGCTCGACGAAAGCCGTCGGGTTGTAGATGACTTGATATTCGAGTCCCGGCGGGAAACTTTTGCTGAGCGTTTCCATCGTGCTGAGAATCCCTTCAGCAGTTTCGATCGCATTCGAACCGGGACGTTGGAACATCGCCAACGCCACCGCGTTTTTCTCTTTCAGGTAACTGCGTACCGAATAGTCGACCGCCCCGAGTTCTACCCGTGCGACATCGCTAAGCCGTACCAAACGTCCGCTTTCACCAGACTTCAGAATGATATTGCCGAATTCCTCGGCCGTCTGCAGTCGTCCTTGAGTGTTGACGTTGACTTGGAAAGCACCGACCGGATCGATCGGCTGTTGCCCGACCACACCCGCAGCGACTTGAATGTTCTGGCTGCGCATCGCTTCGACGGCGTCACCGGCGGTCATGTCCAGCGCCGCCAACCGGTCGACGTCCAGCCACACCCGCATGCTGTACTCGGTCGCACCAAAAACGTTGATGTCACCGACACCATCGAGTCGTGCGAGTGAGTCGCGAATTTGCAGGTAGGCGTAGTTACCGATGTAGAGTTGGTCACGTGAGTCATCGGGCGAAAACAGGTGAATCACCAACATCAAGTCCGGCGAACTTTTTCGTACCGTGACACCGATTTGGCGGACTTCCTGCGGCAACCTTGGCTCGGCGATCGAGACGCGGTTTTGGACCAAGACCTGTGCTTCATCGATGTCAGTGCCCAAGCCGAAGGTGACGGTGATCAGCAGCGTTCCGTCAGCCGTCGCTTGTGACTCCATGTAAAGCATGTCGTCGACGCCGTTGATCTCTTGTTCCAGCGGCGTCGCCACCGTCTTGGAGATCGTTTCGGCGGTCGCACCGGGATAACTTGCCCGTACCGTCACGGTGGGCAATGCGACCTCCGGGTATTGACCGACAGGAAGCTGGTAATATGCGATCCCGCCGATCAACACGATCAATGTCGAGAGGACGGTCGCGAAGATGGGGCGGTCAATAAAGAAGTGTGGAAATTTCACTGCACACGCTCCTTACCGGCCAATGGGAAACGCTCTTCCATCGCAATCGGCTCGGCATACATCGAGTTATTCGAGTGAACGCCGTACGGTGCTGGCGCCGGTCCACGCGTTAACCACTGGTCTTCGGGAACGGGTTTGTAATTGTCCGGCAGCGAGCTTTGTTTGGCCTCGATCGATTCGATTTTGGCGGCGACTTTCGCGCCTTCAAAAATCTTTTGCAGACCGCTGGTTACAACGGTTTCCGATCCATCCAAACCGGCCCTGACAATCCGTAGCCCGTGTGAAATCGGCCCCAGCTCGACCGTTTGACGATGCAAGGTGCTTTCCCCGTCAACAACGTAAACGTATTTTTCAGATTGGTCGCTGATGATTGCGGCATCGGGGACCATCACCGCGTCATAGCGACCACTGCCTGGCAAGCGAACCTTTGCAAACAAGCCTGGCGTCAAAAGCCCATCGTCGTTCGGCAGAATCGCCCGACCACGCATCGTCCCGGTGTTGGGATCGATCTGGTTGTCGACGAAGTCCATGTGGCCTTGGTGTGGATAACCTTGTTCGTCGATCAACGAAACAAAGACCGGGTTTTTGACGTTTCGCGAACTTTCCCGTTTGCCCGCTTTCGCCAATCGCACGTACTTCAAGAACTCTTGTTCGTTGGCGTCGAAGTAAATGTGGATCGGCGAAACAGAAACGATCGTGGTCAGCAGCGTTGACGTTTCGCTGCCACCGCTAATCAAGTTGCCTTCGGTGACGTTGCGACGACTGATCAAACCTGTGATCGGCGCCCGGACTTCGGTGTATTGCAGGTTCAGCTCGGCGAGCTGCAAGTTGGCTTTTGCCGTTTCGATGGCCGCCTCTGACGTTGCGATCGCTGCTTTCGAAGATTCGATCTTCGCGTTGGCGGCCTCGAACGATGCGGTCGCCTGCTGTGTTTCGCTGCGTCGGACGTCGACTTCTTCGTCCGAGATCGCCCGTTGTCTCGCGAGAGCCTGGGCGCGTTCCAAACGCGAGGTCGCGAGCGACAACTGCGCTTCCGCGTCAGCTTTTTCGGCTTCGGTTTGCCGTAAAACCGATTGTGCTTCCTTCAATCCCGCATTGGCCTCTTCTAAACGCGCTCTGGCGGCGTTGACTTCGGCACGAAAGGGTCGCGGATCGATGATCGCCAGTAGGTCGCCGGAGCTCACCATCTGGCCTTCTTCAAAATGTGTTGATTGCAAATATCCGCCAACACGTGAGCGGATCTCGACCGAGTTGATCGCATCAAAGCGTCCCGTGTATTCGTCCCACTCGACGATAGGCATCACAATCGGTTTCGAAGCCACAACGGGGGTGGCACCGGGAGTCGGGCCGGTGGGAGTGGCCTCACTGCCGCACCCAGCAACCACAGTCGCACTGGCAAGGATCAGAGCTAATCCAAATTTCATCTTTAATTTCACTCATAACAGAAGCGGTAACACTGGGGTTACCAAACTGTCTCACCGCGCTTACAAGTTGTGACAAAAGAATTGCACGACGCGAAACCGAATTCGCAGATGCGTTTTGACGGGCGTGAGACACTAGCTTTCGTAAAAGAAACCACAGCGACGCCGATCGACAACTAGGCGACAATCGACTCCGCTAACACGTAGCAGTCACAAGGATGGTCAAACACACCTCCATGCGATTGACTTGACCATGGCAACAGAATTGCGAGCGAGCACCAACAGGATTCTGAGTAGACTCAGCACCTGATGAGCCACTACGCGTCGCAAAGGTTCGCGGGGTGCCAACATTGACCGGTTTCCAACGAATCAATGTGCTGCTTGATCGCCCCAACCGATTCACTGGAGACCTCGAAATGTTTCGTTCGACTTTGAGCTTGCACTGCCTCTTTCTAGGAATCGTTTCTCTGACGGCCTGCGATGCAGCCACTGCGGCGACATACGATCCGCTTCTGATTAGCGAGACATCCGAGCCAATCGATTTCGAAGTGACGGACTCCAGTCGCAAACGTGAAATCCCACTGCGAGTCTACCTACCGAAGGAAACCAACCCGCAACCCGTCATTTTGCTCAGTCATGGCCTGGGGGGATCACGACGCGCGTGTGGCTATGCCGCCAAGCATTGGTCGGCCCGTGGTTACGTTGTCGTCGCGATGCAGCATGCCGGTAGCGACGAAGCGATTTGGAAAGACGAGCCGCTTCGAAATCGAATGGCCGCTCTAAAAAATGCGGCGACGGTGCGTCCGGCGCTCGACCGATTCGCCGACGTTCCATTTGTGCTTGACCAACTGGCTCAGCTAAATCAAACCGACTCTCGTTTCAAAAATCGACTCGACCTCGACAAGGTCGGGATGAGTGGTCACTCATTCGGAGCCGCGACCACCCAAGGCGTCAGCGGACAGAGCGCACCCGGCTTCGGTCAACGTTTCACCGACCGGCGGATCGACGCAGCTTTGATGTTTAGCCCCAATCGCCCGCGACGTGGTGATCCGAAGGCAGCGTTTGCGAAGGTTTCAATTCCTTGGATGATGATGACCGGCACCAAAGACACCTCACCGGTCAATGACACCACACCGGAAGACCGGCGGCAGGTTTACCCCGCACTTCCAAAGACGATCGATAAATACGAACTGGTGTTGCATGATGCAGAGCACTCCGCGTTCGGTGATGGCCGAGGAAAAGCATCCGATCGCAACCCAAATCACCATCGCTCGATCCTTGCTCTTTCAACCGCATTTTGGGATGCGAACCTAAAGGGCGATGCGGATGCGAAAGCATGGCTGGAAGGCCCAGAGGTAAAAGAGATCCTAGACGAGAAGGATCTCTGGCAGTTCAATCGTGCGGAGTAGTTCTGGCAGCGTGAGAATGGGTGGTGAACATTCCGGATCTTCGACAAGATCGACTACCGAAACGCTACTGTTGGTTGCGGATGTAGTGGACGCTTCGGATCTTTGACAAGATCCGCTACTGAAACGCTACTGTCGTTTGCGAATGTAGTTCACGACCTCTTGTGGCCTTGGGATGTCGTTGACGATGATTTCCATGTCGTCTTGACCGGCACTGGAGATCGCAATGTCACCGAAGGCAAAGATTCTCTCGAAGATGTTTTGGTCGAGCTTCACATTTCGCACGTCATCATGGCGTACTTCACTGGTGCTTCGACTGAAGATGCCTTGCTGGTAAACCAACCGCTCGTTGGTCAATGTCAACGATTGGAAGCGGCTTTCAACGTACCACTTCAACAGAAACATGCCGCAAACGACCAGCAGCACACTGCTGACCACCAACATCACCATTGGATCTAACCCAAGCAAAAGCTGCCCGGTCAAGCCTGCCACAACGCCCGCGATGGCGACGAGAACGCCGAGCGCACAAACGGTTGTCCCGACCAAGTGACGTCGGAAAACAACAGGATGAATGACCTGCTCGACCGCTTCGGTGTTGGCAACGTCTGCCGGTGACACAACAGGCGTGTCGCTGCGTCGCTCCAACTGATACTCGTCCGGCGAAACGGGCCATGCCTGCGGAGGTGTCACTTCAAATGGACGCTTGCACGATGGGCAGTCGATGGTTTCCCCAACGAAGTGTTCGTCGATCTCTACCGACGTCTTACACATTGGACATCGATAAAGCATCGTCGAAGTCGTCGTATTGGGATCTGTGACAGTGTCGGCTTGCATGATTTGTTTCTACGGGTGAATCAACCAGGGATACAAAAAGAGCAGAGGACACCACGTTGGGAACGATCTCGTTCCAATCGTGAAACCCTCTGGAAACCAGAACTCACCGCGTGGATTGCCGAGCCCGCGACCCTCTCACGGGACGCTGTGTTGCTCGGCAACCGATTGACGCAGTGATAAAATAACGGCAGCTTGCCGCCCGACTTAGTCGTCGATTTCTTCAAGGTTGTCAGCCTTCTGTTCGCCTTGCTCTTCGATCATGTCAGCTTTTTGCTCACCTTGTTCTTCGAGCATGTCAGCCTTGTTTTCGGCTCGGTCGCGAATCGCTTCAGCGCGATCTTCCGCATTGTCTTCAACGGGTGGCTTCGCAGAGCTGTACTGTTCTTCGAGGTTGTCGGCACGCTGCTCGGCAGCTTCGCGTGTGTTTTCAGCCATCTGCTGTGACGAATCACGCACGCCTTCGGCAGCAGCTTGGCTGTTGTCACGAACGGCGTCTGCTTGGTAGTCGGTTGGACTGTCATTGCAACCAACGAAAGAAGCGGCTGCCAACAACAAACTGAAAAGTCCTAGAGAAGATCGCATGACTGATTCCTTTTAGTGGGGAAGGTGTAAGGTTGTCCGAGACCTCGCCCCGAGGCAATTCGATGCCGCCGAGCGATGTCTCTGATAACACCAATACTTGGCAAACCCCGTGCCGATTGAACAAAGAAGACGTGAAGCAGAAGTGAATCGTCAGCGGTTTCTCCCCGCAACACCGCCTATTCACGTGATTTCTCCATTGCGATTCGTTGTGTCGGCTGCCTTCGTCGCGAGTTCTCGGCAACCGCGGAATCACACTCAATGCAGTGATGTTTGATCGAAAAAGAACCAAATCGCGTGCTAGCACCGAGCGAGTCTGAATGATTTTCGCGCTCTGGTCACTTAGAATGGCATTCCCGCCCGATTCCTCATCCATTCAAGCTACGCGAACCACTGCGTCCCCAGATGACACGATCCGATCGCTCGATCCCCGCCCTTGTATTCACAGCTGCCTTGACGCTTGCCCTATCGTCCACGTCGTTGGCAGATTCGCCCAGCCCCGACTCGATCGATCACGCAGTCCAGCCTTATGTTGATCGCGACGAATTGGCCGGAGCTGTCATGTTGATTGCTGACACTGACAACGTGCTTTATCGATCAGCGGTCGGTTTTGCCAACATCGAAGACCAGCAAGCGATGACGCCCGATTCGATGTTTTGGATCGCTTCGCAATCCAAGCCGATGACGGCGTCCGCGTTGATGATGTTGGTCGATGAAGGGAAGGTTGATGTCAACGATCCGGTAGAAAAGTACCTGCCAGAATTCAAAGGCCAAATGGTGCTGGTCGAACAAGATGACCAGCATCGCTTGTTGCAGAAACCGGTACACCCCATCACCGTTCACAACGTCTTGTCGCACACCAGCGGATTGCCGTTCCAATCCGCGATCGAAGTTCCCACGCTGGATCGATTGCCGCTTGCCGACCGTGTTTGCAGCTATGCGATCACGCCGCTGCAGTTTCAGCCCGATTCGAAATACCAATACAGCAACGCCGGAATCAACACGGCAGCTCGAATCATCGAAGTCGTCACCGGCAAACCGTTCGAAACATTTTTGCAAGAGCGATTGCTGCAGCCTCTTGAGATGAATGAAACCACCTTTTGGCCAAGCGAATCGCAAGCGGCACGAATTGCGACCTCGTATAAGCCTGGCAAAGGTGAACGCGGCCTGGAGGCAACGACGATCGGTCAATTGCAGTACCCACTGACGGATACAAAAGACCGTTATCCGATGCCAGCTGGCGGCCTGTTTTCGACCGCGAACGATTTGGCAAAGTTCTACCAAATGTTAGCTAACGGCGGCGTACTCAACGGACGTCGTGTGCTCTCCGAAAAAGCGGTTGCCGAGCTGACTCGCAAACAAACCGCACAAGACTTGCCAAGCGAATATGGATTCGGCTTCTCAACAGGTGGCAATCGCTTCGGTCACGGCGGCGCGTACTCCACCAACTCGTACTTCGACAAATCGAACGGCCTGATCTTTATCTGGCTGGTCCAGCATGCCGGATTTCCCGGTGAAGGCGGAAAAAGCCAGGACGCATTTCGAAATGCCGCCATCAACGTGTTTGCCAAGTGACCCAGCAGGTTGCAGCAGCAATCAACATGCTCATCCATTTCACATCACCTTAGTGACCAAGTTCCCTCACGACCTACTGAGATGCACCGATCCGAATTCATGACCCGACACGCTAAGTCGCTTGCCAAACTGGTCCTCTGCTTTATCGCTGTCTCGATCCCGGGAACTTCTTCTGCGACCGAACCATGGGCCGACTCATCGCTGCCGATCGAGAAGGACTTGGCCATTTGGCTCGATGCTTCGCGGATCAATGCCGGGATTGCTGCGGCAAACGGAAACGAACTGAAAAACAAGCAGACGGTTTCCGTTTGGCCTGACGCATCGGGCAACGGCCGTGACGTCATCCAATCCGATGCTAGTCGCCGGCCACGCTTTATCACGGGTGATGACTTCCAAGCGGTGCGGTTTGGTGGTGCCGAACAGTGTTTGCAGCGAACGGCGTCCCAATGGCAAGCAAACGAACTGACGGTGTTTGTTGTTGCGGCAACGTATTCAAACCCCGATGCGTTTTCAGGCTGGCTGTCATTCAGCAGCAACGACACAAACGATTACTTGTCAGGACTCAATATCGATCAAACGACGGGATCTCCGGCGACATTGCAGGTGATCAGCGTCGAAGGAGCTGGGCAAGCCGGTGCAAGCAACTTACTGACGAACTCGCATCGTTATGGTGAAGTCGTCCAATTTTGCTTACGAACCGTTCCTGGCAGCACGACATTGTGGCTTAACGGCCAACAACAAGGCTCGCGCGACCGCGCCGACAACTCCCCGATCTCGCTCGAAAACTTCGTACTCGGCGCCAGACGATTTACGCACGGCGGGCCACCAGAACCACGCGGATTTTTTCATGGTGACATCGCCGAAGTGTTGGTCTACTCACGCGGGCTGGATCACGCGGAACGAGAATCGATTCAGCGTTATTTGGAACACCAATATGCTTCCGTCCCGGACCAACCGATCATTGGGATCGACAACGGCGGCAAACCGCTCGCTCGCGTAAAACCATCGATCCCGGTCCAAGTCTTTCGTCCAGGTTTTCGTGTTCGCAAGCTGCCTGTCGACCTGCCCAACATCAACAACATCCGTTACCGCGAAGACGGACAATTGATTGCCTTGGGATATGACGGCAATGTTTGGAAACTCAGCGACAGCGACGATGACGGGCTGGCCGACCAAGCGGACTTGTTTTGGAAGAACCAGGGACAACTTCGTGCCCCGATCGGGATGGCGTTGACGCCGCCTGGATACTCCAAGGGCAACGGGCTGTTTATCGCCGCGAAAGGCAAGTGCACCTTGTTGGTCGACACCGACAACGACGACTTCGCGGACAAAGAAATCATTGTCGCCGATGGCTGGAACGAGATCGCGAACCACGTCGATGCCCTTGGCGTCGCGGTCGACCCCGAGGACGAAAGCGTCTTCTTCGGACTGGGAACGACCGACTATGTAGACGGCTACCTCATCAACGATGACGGCGTTGCCGAATACACGGTCGACAATGACCACGGCAACATCATCAAGGTTGCACCGGATTTCAAGTCACGCGAGATTTACTCCACCGGCATCCGTTTTCCGGTCGGGTTGCATTTCAATCGCCAAGGCGACTTGTTCTGCACCGACCAAGAAGGCGCCACTTGGCTTCCCAATGGCAATCCGTTTGATGAGTTCCTTCATCTTCAAAAAGGGCGACACTACGGATTCCCACCACGCCATCCAAAGCACTTGCCCGACGTGATCGACGAACCGAGCACGTACGACTACAAGCCACAGCACCAATCCACCTGCGGGTTCTGTTTTAACGAGCCGGTTAATGCCAACGGCCGAACCTTTGGCCCCGAGCGTTGGACCGGCGACGCATTCGTCACCGGATACTCCCGAGGCAAACTGTATCGCACCGAACTTGTCAAAACCGGCGAGGACTACGTCGCACGGAACGAGCTGTTTGCGTGCTTGAATCAGTTGACGGCGGATTGTTGCATCACGCCTGACGGAGGCTTGTTGGTGGCCTGCCACAGCGGCGGCCCCGATTGGGGAAGCGGACCGGCGGGGCGTGGAACGCTGTTCAAAATCGAATACGCCCAAGATGAAACCGCGCAACCCGTCCTCGCATGGCCATCTGGACCACGTGAAGTTCGTATCGAATTCGATCACCCGGTTGATCCAGAACAGCTGCAACGCTTGGCCGCATCAATCGATATCACGGCTGGCGAATTTGTCGGTGCCGGCGATTCATTCGAATCCTTGTGGCCGGGGTATGCGGTCGTTCAAGGCCAACACCGGACCCCGCGTCATGACATCCGAGTGTACTCTGCCCAGCTCACAAGCGATCGTCATGCCTTGCTGCTTGCGACTGATCCACTGGACGCGGCGGTCAGCTATGCCGTCAGTATCCCGCTGGCGAATTCACCTGACGCATCCGATGACAGCTTGCCGCAACAATTGCAACTCGATTTAGCATTCAACATGACTGGCACGTTGGCCGAATTTAAACGTGACAACAAAGTCCTGTGGAGCGGTTGGCTTCCGTCAGTTGATTTAGCAGTCAGTCGCGAGTGGACCGCAGGCTCTGCCTTTCATGATCAGCTTTGGACGTTGCTGGACGAATCGAAAAAGCAGAACGCCAACGGCCAACTGACCATGAATAGCAAACTTGACCTTGAGCAGCTCCTACGTCCGGTGGTCCAGCCCGGATCGAAACTCGATTTCCAATGGCCCGATGAAATTGTCACCGTCGATGTCAATCAAAATGTCACGCTGGCGATAAGTGATGGCGACGCAAGCCAACGCGTATTCACGGGTATCGACCAGCTTGTTCCTGTCACCTTATCAGCACTACTCCCGTCCGACGAAACGGTTTCGACGGCGATACGTTACAGCACCAATGAAGACAGTCGCTGGCGACCGCTTCCGCCCAGCCGAAGCTACCTGCCTTGGGTGACAGAGCAATCTTCTGCTGATTCGGAAATTGCGATGGTCCCCGAAGAAATCGCTGGCGGCGATTGGAACGCAGGATATGAACTGTTTCATCACGCACAAACCGGTTGCGCCAAGTGCCATACCGTCAACGGCAAAGGCGGACAGATTGGCCCCGATCTGTCGAACCTGATCCACCGTGACTATGCCAGTGTCTATCGCGACGTGACGCAGCCAAGCTTCGCGATCAATCCAGACTACCTGGTATCAACACTGCTGCTCGAAGACGGGCGAGTCTTGACCGGTTCGATACGCACCGTGGAAGGAAAACTGCATGTTGGCGACAGCAATGGCAAAACAACAATCATCGATCCCGATGAAGTAGAGCGTTTGCAACCGTCGCTGAAATCGATCATGCCAGAAGGTCTGTTGGACCAGTACTCGCCTCAGCAAATTCGCGATCTAATGACGTTCCTGCTGACTCACGCCCCGGCAGAACCCGAACAACCGATTGACGGTCGCTAAGCAACTATACTCAGGTTGTCCCCGCCCCTTTCAACACAATCCAGACCTATGACCAAGCACGTCCCACGCCGTTCTGCGCTTAAAACACTCGGTGCCAGCAGCGCATTGCTGGGGCTAGCAGATTCGACCGCTGCACAGGAACCTGCCGCGGCAAACTCGTCTGCAATTGCGACGACTGACCAACCAGTCGTCAATTGGGCAGACACACATGACCGTGTCTGGCTAGCGGGGAACTGTTGGGCGAACCCGATGGAAGATTGGGTGATTCGTGACGGTGCCGCCGAGTGCACCTCGGCGGGTGGAGACCGGAACGTGCACTTGATCACACATCAATTGACCGATCCTACAAAGCCGTTTCACACCAGCGTGATCATTTCGCAAGTCGAGCTCGCTGGCAATGACGATGGCGTTGGATTCCGTCTTGGTGTGCAAAGCGACCTGAACGAACACCGTAGCAACGTGTTTGCCAAGAACGGCATCAAAGCAGGACTTCAAGACGGCGAACTGTTTATCAAAAACAAGCGTGTCGTGGTCGAAGGCACCAAGTCCCCACAAGACATTCGGCTTCAACTGGTTGGTGAACCTGCAGGTGATGAAGTCAAGCTTTCGTTGACGGCATTTAAATCCACCCAGGATAACGCCGCCGATACCGAACTCGGACACGTCAGCATCAACGTCGCGAAAGACGGGGTGCTAGGTAATATCGCGATTGCCAACAGTTTTGATCCACAGTTTCGCAACCAACAAGGCGCACGGTATCGCTTTCGTGATTGGCAAGTCGGTGGTGAAGCCTTTTCTGTCGATCCCGATCGTACGTTTGGTCCGATCCTCTGGACGATGTACTCACTCAGCGACACACGCACCGACGAAGGATTCGTACTCAAGCTGTCTGCATTGACGGGGCCTCTCGGTGAGGCGGATAACAAAGACCTCGAACTGCAATTCCAAGACGGAAGCGATTGGACGACCGCCGGAACGGCAACACTGGACACCGATGCCTGGACCGCAACCTTCCGAATCGCCAATTGGGATGCCTCCAAATCTGTCACCTACCGCGTGGTTTATCGCGAGAAGCACCCCAGTGGCAAAGAGACCGAGTCGACTTGGTCAGGAACGATTCGCCCCAACCCAACCGGCCGCCCGTTGCGAATGGGTGCGCTCACGTGCCAAAACGACTACGCGTTTCCGTATGAGCCCGTCGCCGAGAACGTCGTCAAGCTGGATCCCGACCTGCTGTATTTTTCGGGCGACCAGCTTTACGAAAACCATGGCGGCTACGGCATCATCCGCCGCCCTGCCGACCGAGCGATCCTGAATTACTTGCGAAAGTACTACCAATTCGGTTGGTCGTTCCGTCATGCGATGAAGGACCGACCGACGATCTGCTTGCCCGACGACCACGATGTTTTCCAAGGCAACGTCTGGGGCGAAGGCGGCGCGCCGATGGACGTCGAATCAGGCGGTGCGTCATCAAATGGCGGGTACATCGAACCGGCGCGTATGGTCAACGTCGTTCACAAAACCAACTGCGCGCATCACCCAGACGCTTATGATCCGACGCCCTGTAAACAAGACATCAGTGTGTATTACGGCGACATGGTGTATGGCGACGTCGGATTTGCGATCATCGCGGACCGGCAATGGAAAAGCGGCCCACAGCGTGTCGATACGGGTTCCGGCCGAGCCGACCACTTGGCCGATCCAGACATCGATCCGCTAAAACTAGACAAACCTGGACTGGAACTGCTCGGCGAACGCCAGCATCTCTTCCTGAAAGATTGGGCGGCGGATTGGCGTGGACATTCCATTAAAGTCCTACTTAGCCAGACGGTATTCGGTGGAGTCGCCACACACCACGGCGGATACAACGGTTACCTGGTCGCCGACTTGGATTGCGGCGGCTGGCCCCAAACGCAACGTGACAACGCAATCCGTATCGCCGCGAATGCGAAACCACTGCACATCAACGGTGACCAACACCTGACGTCGCTGGTCCAGTACGGCGTCGACAAACAACGCGATAGTTTTTGGTCGTTCTGCACACCGGCGATCGCGGTCGGATACCCACGCTGGTGGCGCGCAGACGAAGTCGGCATGCCTCACGAAAACCGGCCCAAACACGGGATGGAAAACACAGGCGAGTACTTGGACGGACTTGGCAACAAGATCTACGTGTACTCGGTTGGCAATCCGATCGTTCCGACCGCGAAAAACCGCTACGAGAAAGCTCACCAAAAAGCGAGTGGCTTTGGGTACGTTGTCATCGATCCGAAAGAACGCACCTACACGATCAACTCGTTTCGATTCCTTGTCGATGTGACCGATGGCAATCCCGAAAACCAATTTCCCAATTGGCCAGTCACGATACACCAAGACGAAAACGGCGGCGCCAATCGGATTTCATAGCAGCCGTTTGACGTCGTTTGCCGCAAATTGCGAGACGTTCGGATCAGTCACCTTGTCGCCGAGCATGACCGCTCGATCGAGCTGCCTGCGGCTGGTCATCGACGCTCATTCCCCACGATTCAACTTTGTGCTTCCAATCCTTGACCAACGAACCGGCCAAGAACATCGCATTGGATGCATAGCGGGGCACCAAACGTTTTGGATCGCTTAGCATTCGATACGCCCATTCGGCGCCAATCTTTTGCCAGGCCTTGGGTGCACGCTTGGCGGTGCCAGCGATAAAGTCAAACGATGCACCGAGTTGGATACTGACGGGCACGCCCAGCCGACGGTAGTGCTCATGAATCCAGCGTTCGCCTTTGGGTTGTCCGAAGGCGACGAGCAAGATTTCAGCCTTCGAATCACGAATGCGGTTTTCTTGAGCCTCTTGCTCTGCTTGTGACAATTCACGAAACGGCGGCGACTCGATTCCGGCAATTCGCATCCCCGGATAATCCCGTGCAAGTCGCTTCGCACAGGTTTCGGCAACCCCCTCAGCTCCGCCAAGGAAATAGATCCCCCAGCGGTTCTGGCTTGCCGCTTGTGCGAGCTTGAAAATCAGTTCGCTGCCCGCAACGCGTTCTGGCAGCGGATTCGGTCCAAGCTTGCTTCGCCAAACGATGGGCTGGCCGTCCGCCAGGATCAAATCTGCGTCACCGGTGATCGCCTGCAAATCGGACTCCTGCTCGTGCAGCATGACATAGTTCAGGTTTGCCGTGATGACGTAACTTGGCTCCCCGCGGCGAACAAGTTCTTCGATCCGTTGGACGGATTGCTTTAACGTCACACGGTCAAAGGGAACGTCCCACACGACGGTTCGGTCGAGCGGTGGAAGTGCATTGGGCGTATTTTTTGTTGGCTGCGGCGGCAGTACAACCGGGACGTAGGGAGCTGCAGTGGAAAATGAACCAGTCGGTTGAATGGACATAGGACGCTACGCAGTGAAAGACGCTGTGCGGTGATCGAAAATGTGTCGACGGAGGTCGCCAGAGGACAGAGGACGCAAAAGTCTAGGTCCCCGCTTCGCGTATTCGGCGAACCCGTTAAAGTTGACGTCTTTGGTGAATCAGCGACGCCCGCGATTTACCGATTGCACCGATTCGAACGATTGCACCGATCCCCACATGGAACGCCCAAAAGCCTTGTCTCCGATCACGATTGTCATCACCGTCGAAGGGCTCTCGACGGCGCCGCTGGGCTGCTATGGCAGCTCGATCGGCGAAACCCCAGCGATCGATGACGTGGCAGCCCGCGGCGTCGTGTTCGACCGCTGGACCAGCCCCATCGATCGTCCATCGGGGCTGATCCGTCACTGGCTGAAAAGCTGTGACGACCCAATCCAAAACGATGCGCCGGCATCGCTGTGCGTCACCGATGACGCTCAGCTGGACGAAGCCGACTTTGACCCGATCTTTGGTGAGGTGCGAAAACTCGATTCCAAATCCGGTGGAAGCATCGCGCCGAGTATCGAACGGACACAGCTTGCTCGAACCTTTTTCGAGCTGATGGACCACATCGATTCAGATACCGAACTGGCTTGGCTGCACACCGCGACACTGCGTGATAGCTGGGACTGGATCGAAGTCCCACTGCCTGATCCCGATGAAGACACCGAGCCTCCCAGCGAAGAATTCTCTGACGAGGAACCGGAACCGCCGATCGAGCCGTTGGTGCTGCCCGACAATGCGGACGTCCCCCACCTGGAACTCGACAGCGAAGGACACCCCGACCTGCTGTTTTCCTGGATGCAGCGATATGCAAACCAAGCGTTCGTGCTGGACACGATGATTGACGCCCTGGTGCAGTTTTTGGGCGAGCGACCGTTCACGATGATCATTGCGGGCGCCAGCGGATTTTCGCTTGGCGACAACCGCTGGATCGGCCATCACGCCGGACCGCTGCGAAGCGCTGACATACGGCTTCCGATGATCGTTTCTGGGACTTCACCACTGCGTGTCCCTTCGGTCACCTCAGCCGACCAGTTCGCGAACATCATTCGGGCCGCGATCGCCGGGCAATCCTGCATGACGCCCGCGGCATGGTCGCATCGCGACGAAGAATTCACGCCTCAGATCCACACGGACTCCGATCGTGCGACCAGCGCGATCACGACCGCATCTTGGTTTCTGGTCAGTGAAAACGACGACCCGATGCACGCCAAACTGTTCTTAAAGCCCGACGACTTGAACGACGTCAACGATGTGGCGCGGCTGAGACCGAACGTCGTCAATCAGTTACTGGCCGAAGAATCCGGCGATGACACGGCCGACTGATCTGAAGCTTCAGTCTCGGCTACCTTTGCCAGTTTCATTTTCAATCGCAGATGTGGTCCGCCACGACGAATGATCGGGCTGACCGCCGGCTGGTAGCCTTCGGCGACGATCCTAAATCGCATCACCGAAAAACCGCTGGTTCGTGGCCATTGAAGCAGGCCGTCTTTCATCTCGCGTTTCAGATTGTCGCGCCAGCGGATCGTTGCTTTTCCATCGTCGTCGGTCGAGATCGATCCGGGGATCACGGTAAACGCAGCGATCGGTAGCCCGCTCTCGGAATCGACGACGGGGCCTTCCATCAGCCACTTTGCACGCGAAGCGGCATCGATGTTTTCGACCGCCGGCAGGGCCGGCGACTGAGCCGGTGACTGAGCCGGCGACAATGGTGGCTCGGCGGTGGCAAGATTGCTACCGAAACAGACAGCCGCAAACAGCGATGGGATGACGAGTTGGAGCACGAAACGTTTCATTGCGACCACCGGAGAGGAAACGGAACGGACAGTGTAGTCCGATCACAAGTTCGATTCACCCGTTTCCCCTCGTTCGATTCTCCCGCCGAAGTCGTCAACTCGCGGGCTATTCCAAAACGACCAACAGGTCGCCGGCTTCGACCTGGGTGCCGGCCGGCGTCTGGATCGATTTGACGGTGCCTGATTTTGGCGCGTTGATGGTCGTTTCCATCTTCATCGCTTCGAGGACCATCAGCTTTTGCCCTTCCTTAACCTTGTCGCCTTCGGAGGCGGCGACGGTGATCACCATACCGGGCATGCTGGCGGCGACTTGGTTGGAATCGCTTGGGTCGGCTTTAACCGCTTTCTTGGTCTCCGGCTCTAGCGACTTGTCGACGACAGTGACTTCACGCGGCTGGCCGTTCAGTTCGAAGAACACCGTTCGCGTGCCATCGGGGTGCGGCTGACCGACGGCCAGGAACTTCACGATCAGGCGTTTACCTTTTTCGATGTCGACGGCGATTTCTTCGCCGTGCTGTTGGCCATAGAAAAAGTTTGGTGTCGGCAGCTTCGAAACGTCACCGTACTTGCGGAAGTGCTCGGCAAAGTCTTTGAAGACCTTCGGATACAGCAGCTCGGTGACTCCCAGCTGATCAGTCGCAGGCTCGTTGATTAATTCAGATGCGGTTTTGCGAGCAGCTTCGACATCGGCATCCGGCATCGATTCACCGGGACGATCCAGCACAGGGGCCTGGTCACCCAAAACCTTCTTGATGACTGGCTCGGGGAAGCCTCCTGGTGGCTGTCCCATACGGCCACCGATCAAGTCGATAACGCTGGCAGGATAGGCCAAGGCTTTTTCGCTGCTCAGAACATCGGCGGCCGACATTTCGTTTGCGACCAGGAACAACGCCATATCGCCGACCGCTTTACTGGTCGGTGTGACTTTGACGATGTCACCGAACAAGCGGTTCACGTCCGCATACGCCTTGCAAACTTCGGCCCAACGGTCCGACAACCCGAGGGCGCGTGCCTGTTGGAACAGGTTGGTGTATTGACCACCTGGCATTTCGTGTTCGTACAAGTCGCCGGTTGCCGGCAACACATAACTTTCGAACGGCAGGTAGAACTCACGTGCGGCTTGCCAGTAGGTCGCGATCTTAGTCAACGCTTCCGTTTGCAAGGTGCTTTCACGTGGCGTGTCACGCAGGGCTTCGACGAGCGAGTTCAAGTTCACTTGGCTGGTACCGCCCGACATCGGCGCGAATGCCGCGTCGGCGATCTGCAATCCCTCGTCGGCGGCGGCCAAGATCGTTGACGCTTGGATGCCGGCGGTGTCGTGGGTGTGCAAGTGAATCGGGATGCCGACTTCTTCACGCAAAGCTCGGACCAGGGTGATGGCGGCTTTGGGTTTCAACAGGCCAGCCATGTCCTTGATCGCCAACAAGTGCGCGCCCATCTTTTCGAGCTGCTTGGCGAGGTCGACATAGTACTGCAAGTTGTACTTCGTCCGTTTCGGATCTTGCAGGTCGCCGGTGTAGCAGATCGAGGCTTCGCAAATCCCGCCTTCTTCGATCACAGCCTCCATGGCGACTTTCATGTTCTGTTGCCAGTTCAGTGCGTCGAACACGCGGAACACGTCCATGCCGGCTTGAACGGCTTCGCGAACGAACAGTCGCACGACGTTGTCGGGATAGTTCGTATAGCCGACGGCATTGCTGGCCCGCAGCAGCATCTGGGTCAGGATGTTCGGCACCGCTTCACGGAGATCCGCCAACCGCTGCCAAGGCGATTCTTTCAGGAACCGCATGCTGGTGTCAAACGTCGCACCGCCCCACATTTCCAGCGAGAACAGCTGCGGGGCAAGCTGTGCATACGCCGGTGCGATTTGAAGCATGTCATAAGTTCGAACGCGGGTCGCCAACAATGACTGATGCGCGTCACGCATTGTCGTGTCGGTCATCAGCAGACCCTTTTGCTTTCCGATCCATTCGACCAAGCCCTTCACGCCCGACTCTTTGAAGATGTCCTTGGTGCCCTTGGGCAGCTCAGCCTTGCGGTCGACATCGGGGACCGGTGCGGCATGGCGGCGTGTCGCTTCGGGACGGCCGTTGACCAGCTCGTTTCCGTTGACGATGGTCTCGCCAAGGAACGTCAACAGACGCGTCGCACGGTCACGTCGGCGAGGCAATTCGAACAGCTCTGGCGTGCTGTCGATCATCCGCGTGGTCGCTTCGCCCGCCAAGAAGGTCGGGTGATTGATCAGCTTCAGCAAAAATGGAATGTTGGTTTTCACGCCGCGAATACGGAATTCCTGCAAGCAGCGGTCCATCCGCGAGGCCGCGTGTGCGAGCGAGGATGCCCGTGCGGTTACCTTGACCAACATCGAGTCGTAAAACGGGTTCACGACCGCACCACTGAACGCGGTACCGGCATCCAAGCGAATGCCCAAACCGGCCGCCGAACGATAGTGGCTGATCCGCCCATAGTCGGGACGGAATTGGTTTTCCGGGTCTTCGGTTGTCACGCGACACTGCATCGCGAAGCCGGTGGTGCGGATGTCTTCTTGGGCCGGGATACCCAACACTTCGTCGGTCAGCTTATGACCTTGGGCGATCAAAATCTGCGAACGCACAATGTCGATACCGGTGACTTCTTCGGTCACAGTGTGTTCGACTTGGATCCGTGGGTTGACTTCGATGAAGAAGAACTGGTTCGAATCGGTATCGAGCAGGAACTCGACCGTTCCGGCGTTTTCGTAGCACGACCCGTCCATCCCGACAGCCTTGCCGATTTCCAAAGCGGCTTGGCAAAGCCCGTCGCGGACTTCGGGTTTCAGATTGGGTGCGGGCGCCAATTCGACGACTTTTTGGTGACGACGTTGAACGCTGCAGTCGCGCTCATACAGGTGCAGCAGGTTAGTGCCGTCACCGATGATTTGAACTTCGATGTGGCGGGCGTGTTCGACAAAACGCTCCAAGAACACTTCGTCGCTGCCGAACGCGGTCGCGGATTCACGCATCGCCGCTTCCAACTGGCCGGGCAGTTCTTCCGCCGACTTGACGATTCGCATACCGCGTCCGCCGCCACCGTGAGCCGCTTTCAGCATCACGGGATAGCCCATCGAACCGGCCAACTCGAGTGCTTCTTCGGCGGTTTTCAGCGGCTTGTTTTTGCCGCCCAAAACCGGCACGCCAGCTTTTTCGGCTAGCTCGCGGGCGGACATTTTGTCGCCCAACTGTTTCAACGAATTGACGCTTGGTCCGACAAAAACGATGCCCGCGGCGCCAAGAGCTTCGGCAAAGCCCGGTCGCTCGGAAAGGAATCCGTAACCGGGGTGCACCGCGTCCACATCGTGCTTCTTACACAGCGCAACGATCGCGTCGATGTTCAGGTACGAACGGATCGGCTCGCCAGCTTCGCCAATCTGATAGGCCTCGTCCGCTTTGAAGCGGTGCAGCGCGTACCGGTCCTCGTGCGAATAGATCGCGACGGTACGGATGCCAAGCTCGGATGCACTTCGGAAAACGCGGGTGGCAATTTCGCTTCGGTTAGCGACGAGCAGTTTCTTGAAAGGCCGAATCGTCATGGGCGACTGGATCTGTAGGAAAACAAGCGGTGTGGACGGACAAAGTGCGGCGGGAGACTTTCCCCCCGCCGTCACGCAATGGTAGCCGATGGGATGCACAACGACAGCACGGCATGCGGCTATTCGTGTGGTTCATCGTCGATTGCAGGCATCAAACTTGACCGCGACCGACCAGACGGACCGTCGATCGGAGCATCTCGTTTGATTCCGCGAAAAATTATTCGGCGCCCGGCAACCGGTGGGTCACCCGACCATCCCATGCGACCGCGGGCGGATCACCAGCCCAAAACGTAGGCAAAGATCAGCGGCGCGACGATCGTGGCATCGCTTTGCACCATGAACTTTGGCGTGTCACGCGACAGTTTCTCCCACGTGATTTTCTCGTTGGGAACCGCACCGCTGTATCCGCCATAGCTGGGCTGGGCGTCGCTGATCTGGCAGAAATACGACCACAGCGGGATGTCCAGCTTTAAATCCTGACGCATCATCGGGACCACGCAAATCGGGAAGTCGCCGGCGATCCCCCCGCCGATCTGGAAGAACCCGATCGGGTGTTTCGCCGAAGTCTCTTGGTACCACTCCGACAAACGCTGCAGTTGCACGGTGCCGTGGTGCATCGCGGCGTGCGTCGACAAACTTCCGTCGATCACGCGGGCGGTGAAGATATTTCCCATGGTGCTGTCTTCGACGCCGGGAACATAAACCGGTATGCCGGCGTCCTTTGCCGCGGCCAACCAGCTGTTCTCGCGTGGAACTTGGAAATGCTGCGGCAGATCGGGATCGTCCAGCAATTCGAACATGAATTCCGCTGGGGTCCGCGGCTTGCCTTCCGCGGCCGCCCGCTTCCACAGGTTCAACAAGCGAGCCTCGATATGCCGCATCACCGTTTCGGGAATGCAGGTGTCGGTGACGCGGTTGAATCCTTCGTCGAGCAGCTTTTCTTCGTCGTCGGCCGACAGTGCCCGCCAGTCTTCGATGACGCGGTATTCGTCATGGGCGACCAAGTTGAAAATGTCTTCTTCCAGGTTGGCGGCGGTGCAGGTGACCGCATGGACCTTGCCCTGGCGAATCATTTCGGCCAGCGACAGCCCCAATTCGCCGGTGCTCATCGCCCCCGCCAGCGTGACCATCATCCGCCCGTCTTTCGCATCGATAAATTCACGGTACGCCTTGGCCGCCGCCAAAGTCTCGCGGGCGTTGAAGTGACGGTAATGCTGTTCCAAAAAGTCGCTAACGTTCAACGGTCACTCCGTCGTGGCTAAAAGGTCAGTGGTCCCAATCAGGTGGCCGGCATTATTGCGGCAAGCGGGACTTTAATTGAGCGATCAGATCGTATTTTTCGCGATCGGTCGAGCGTTCGAGTGCCTGCGTCAATCCGATCATGAATTCTGCGTAATCGTTGTGCCAGTCATGGGCCACATGGTCAAGGTCCAATCGTGGCTCGGCGACGCCTTTCGAAAGCGGTCCCGTCCCCGGTTTCAGCTCGTAGGTCTCGTCAAAGGTCGGCATGTGAATCCGCTCGACGTCCAAACCACGTTCGCCCAACAGATCACGCAACATCGCCCGTGCGTCGTCTTCACCATGGTTCAGGAACAACCCGCCGTTGATCGGGCAACGGGCCAGAATCCAATCGAGCAGTTCCTGTTGGTCGGCATGGGCCGAATAATTGCCGAGGCTGCGGATGTTAGCGCGGACTTTGTACGTCGCACCGTGAATTCGCACTTCTTTGGCACCACTGCTGATGATGTGCCCGAGTGTCCCTGGCGATTGATAACCGACGAACAACACCGTGCACTCCGGCCGATGGATGTTGTAGCGCAGGTGATGCTTGATCCGTCCGGCGTTGCACATCCCGCTGGCGGAAATGATGATCGCACCGCGTTTGATCGCGTTGACCGCCTTGCTCTCTTCGAGCGACTGGACCAAGTGAAATTGTTCGTGCCGGAATAACTTCTCTTCGTCGACTTCGACGTCTTCGAGCTCGCCAGCGTATTTCATGAACACCTCGGTCGCGCGGCGTGCCATAGGCGAATCCAAATACACGCTCGCTTGTGGGATCTCGCCGTTGGCAAGCAAGTAACCGATGTCGTGCAACAACTCTTGGCTGCGTTCGACCGCGAACGAAGGGATCACGACGTTGCCACCACGGCCAAGTGCTTCGACCAGCTCGTCACGGATTGCCGCACGTCGACGTGCCAAGGTGTAATCGTCGCGGTCGCGATTGCCATACGTCGATTCGCAAACGATGTAGTCGTAGCCGACCGGCGCATCGGGACCGGGGTGAAACACCTTTTCCTCTGGCCCCAAATCGCCAGAGAACAACAGCGTCAACGGAGTGTCATTTCCTTCGTCGATCTGCAACTCAATCGATGCCGACCCCAACAAGTGACCGGCGTTCCAAAACCGAGCCTTGATGCCGTCTTCCGGACCGAACCAGCTTTCATAAGGCTGATGATTGAACAGCTTGAGCGTCGCTTCGGCGTCCTCGATGGTGTAAATCGGCTTGACCATCGACAGCCCACGCCGTCGCCGCTTGGTGTTGTGCCGCTTGACGCCGGACTCTTGAATATGCGCCGAATCCGGCAGCATGAATTTCAGCAAGTCATACGTCGGCTCGGTCGCATAGATCCGCCCCTTAAATCCCTGCTTGACCAGTTTTGGCAATAGTCCCGAGTGATCGATATGGGCATGGGTCAAAAGCAAGAAATCGATCTTCGTCGGATCGAACGGGAACGATTCATAATTCAACTCTTGCGTCGTTTTGCTGCCTTGAAACAAACCGCAATCGATTAAGAAACGATGTGAACCGGTTTCGATCAACGAGCAAGAACCGGTGACCGTGCCCGCCGCGCCGCAGAACGTCAATTTGGCCATGAATACAGAACCGCCTGGATTGAATTACCTAGAGACACGCGATCGATCAAAAGATGTCGCGACCACGCTGTTGAACATACCATTGCCACACCATCCGCGTGGCAATGCTGCGCAGCGGCCGCCAAAGTTCCGCCCTTTCGATGATCTGATCATTGCCGGCGTATTCACATTGATCGATCTCGCCCAAGCCTTTGACGAAAGCCAAATCACCCACCGGCAAGATATCCGGACGTAGCAACCCCATCATCATGAACACGTCCGCAGACCAATTGCCCAGCCCCTTTCGCTGGACGATCAACTCGCGAACGCGTTCATCGGGCAAACGACTGAGCGAATCGACTTTAAAAACGCCCGACACACAGTCTCGCGCCAAGCCGACGGCGTAATGAGCTTTCTGACGGCTGAATCCGAGTTGCCGTAGGCCGTCTTCATCGAGTTCAAGAATGCTTTGCGGCGAAACACGCCCGCCACAATGTGCCGTCAGCTTGTCGTTGGTCGACTTCGCCGACTCGACCGAAACCTGCTGCTCCAGAATGATATGCACCAGCGTCGCAAACGTGGCCGGCCGCCGCAGCAGTGGCGGCGGCCCAAACCGATCCAAGACGGTTTGCAGTGCCGGATCGCGTTTGGCGAGCTCGACCGCCCCTGCGGCGATCGCTTGCTTCGTTAATCGGATCGGCTTTTCAGTTCCACGTGATTGGCGACGTGGCGTTTCGGTCAAAGGAGTTCGTCCAGTTCTTTTGTCAGTTGCTTGAAGCGGTCCAGTGTCGTCTTCACCGGTTCAGGGCTTTCCATGTCGACGCCCGCGTCACGCAACAAGTCCAACGGATCTTTGCTGCAACCGCCCGACAAGAACTTTAGATAGTCGTCCAGTTCGGCCTGGCCGCCTTCGAGCACGCGGCGTGACAACGCGACCGCGGCACTCAGCCCCGTGGCATACTTGTAAACGTAAAACGCGCGATAGAAGTGCGGGATGCGGAAGCATTCCAGCTCCAGTTCTTTGTCGACCACAAAGTCTGGTCCGAAGTACGCGTCGAGCAGTTCACGATACACCGCTCGCATCGAAGCGACCGTCAGTGGCTCGCCCGCTTCGGCCATCTCGTGGGTGCGTTTTTCGAACTCGGCAAACATCGTCTGACGCACAACGGTTGCACGAATCCCGTCCAGCTCGTTGTTGATCAGAAACGCGCGTTCGGCATCGCTGGTCGCATTTTTCAGCAAATGCTCGGTGAGCAGTTGCTCGTTGAACGTACTGGCAACTTCGGCGACAAAGATCGTGTAGTTGTAGTACTGAAACGGCTGATTGTTGGCCGAGTACCAGCTGTGCATCGAGTGCCCGGCTTCGTGCGTCAGCGTGTAAACGTCGTTCAACACGTCGGTTTTGAAATTCATCAAGATGTACGGTGCACCGTCGAAGGAACCGCAGCTGAACGCGCCACTTTGCTTGCCACGATTGGGATAGCGGTCCGCCCAGCGTCCACGCAGGCCCTTTTCGAGCACGGTGGTGTACTCATCGCCCAGTGGTGCCAGCGATTCGATCACCACGTTGACCGCTTGGTCCCACGTGTGTTCCTTTTTCATATCGCTCAGGATCGGAACGTACGTGTCGTAATGGTGAATGTCCGGCAGTTCCATCTTGCGGCGGCGGACGTCAAAGTATTCGTGCACGCTTGGCAGCGAGTCACGGACTGCCGAAATCAAATTGTCGTAAACACTGACCGGCACATTGTCGGGGAACAACGCGCCGTGCAACGCGCTTTCGTGGTTGCGAGCGCGAGCATAGTACACGTCGCTGTGAATACTGCCCGCCAGCGTCGCGGCCAATGTGTTTTCGTGCTCTTCGATTTCTTTGTAATACTGCTGAAACGCTTCACGTCGGACTTTGCGTTTCGGCTTGTGCAACATTTGGATGAACGTCGCGTGCGACAACTCTTGCTCATTGCCTTCTTCGTCTTTGACCGTTCCGAATCGAAGATCGACGTCGTTCAATTGGCGGAACGCGTTTCCGGCGGCAGATGCCATCTCGCCCTGCATCGCGAGCAATCGTTCTTCACGATCGGTCAGCGTGTGGGGGCGACGGCGGAGCAAGCGTTCCAGTTCCAACCGGTACGGTTCGAGCAAGGGATCGGCAACCAGCGTGTCCATCGTCTCTGGCTCGATCGCCAACAGTTCCGGCGACCAGTAGCTGCCCGCTTGGCTGGCGCGGACGGCCAAGTTCTGGAACCGCGACTTCATCGCTTGGTAGTCGCTGTTGCCTTGATCCTCGGTCGTTTTCAGAAACGCGTAAATCGCGACGCGTTCGCTGTCCCGAGAAAACTGGTTGTCGAATTCCATCGCTTCGCGAAGCACCGCTGCCGATTCACCGAGACGGCCTTTGAAGGTTTCGTAGGTCGCGATTTTTCCATCCAAAGCCTTAAACGCTTCTTCCCATTGCTCGTCGTTTTCGAACAAGGTCGAAAGGTCCCAGCAATCCTCGGCAGAAACTTCGGATCGTGGCGGCAATTTGGATGCAGTTGGCGAAGCGGTAGACATATTGGGCTTATTGGAAAAGGAATTGACGAAGAAACGGTTAGAGTCGAGCATCGGCACAAGGGCACGATTACTTGAACGACTCGTCTGGGCCGGGAAAACTGCCGTCCTCGACGGATTGCCGAAAGGCCTCCGCCGCTTGGCGGATGGTTTCACCGACCGAAGCATAGGTCCTAACGAACTTGGGAGTGTATCCGGCCGTCAGCCCGATGAGATCGTGGGTCACGAGAACTTGCCCCGTCGTCCCACCGCCGGCACCAATCCCAATGGTCGGCACCGAAACCGCGTCGTGAATGGCCGCGGCAACGCTCTCTGGCACGCACTCGATCAAAACTGCAAACGCCCCGGCACTTTCCGCAGCTTTGGCGTCGTGAATTAGCTTTTCCTGTTCGCGCTGAACGCGGTAGCCGCCATCGACGTGAATGTTTTGCGGCCGTAAACCGACATGCGCCATCACGGGAATTCCCGCAGTCACCATCGCTTCGATACGCGGTGCCTGTTCGGCGCCGCCTTCCAACTTGACCGCGTGACACTTGGTTTCCTGCAGCACACGGGCGCCGGCTTCGATACTGCGGCTGACCTGTAACTGGCCTTCGGGGAACGGCAAATCGACCACCACCATGGCTCGTTTGGCAGCCCGTCCGACCATTTCGGAGTGATAGATCATCTGATCCATCGTCGCCGGCAGCGTGGTTTCGTGCCCGCCCACGACCATCGCCACCGTGTCGCCAACCAGTAAGATGTCGATACCGGCTTCGTCGAGAAATTTTGCCGTCGGGAAATCGTAAGCCGTCAGCATTGAAATCGCTTGCCCCCGCTCACGACGGAGCTGCAGCGATCGTGTCGTGATGCGTGACGGCGTATTGTCAGAACCCATTTCGTGCCTACTTCCCGAGTGCTCGCTGCCGCCCCCATGCAAAGGAGGCACCGATTTTTTAGACTAAAACCATTGCTGGGCCTCAACAGCACCAAGCCCCTCGCAGGAACCAGCTTGCCCCGATCTCGCCCCGCCGACGAATAAGCCTAGCGAATTGGTGCTTTGACGCAAATGATCCCTCCAGCTGTCAACGAAGGATGGCGACAACGCGGAATGAAAACACTGATCCGAGGCGGTCGAGTCATCGACCCGGAATCCGGAACCGACCAAACGAAGGACTTGTGGATTGATGGCGATCGGATCGTCGAGCCCGCAACTCTGGACTCGAATTCGGCAGACCGATTGATCGATGCCAGCGGCTGCGTCGTCATGGCCGGCGGTATCGATATCCACACGCACATCAGCGGCGGCAAACTGTCCTTGGCACGTTTGCTGATGCAAGACAGCTTGGAACAAGAGGCGTTCGAGCTCGGTCGCCAAGCGATGGATTGCGACTACCTACCGGCCGCCGCGATCACCGGTCAACGTTACTTGGAAATGGGATACACGGTGGCCTTTGAACCGGCCGTGATCCCATGCAATGCCCGCGCGGCACATGCCGAGATGGCTGACATACCGGGTCTAGCGACCGGCGGTTTTTGTTTGCTTGGCAATGACGAACTGCTACTGCGATTGATCGCCGCGAACAGTCCGCAAGCGTTGATCAACGATTACGTCGCCTGGATGGTCCGCGCCACACAAAGCATCGCCGTCAAAGTTGTCAACGCAGGCGGGATCTCCGCGTTTAAGTTCGGCGAACGCAACTTGGACGTTAACGAACTGCATCCACATTACGGCATCACTCCCGGCGACGTGATTCGTGTTCTCGCACGAGCCTGCCACGAAATCGGCTTGGTCCATCCGCTGCACATTCACTGCAGCAACCTAGGCGTCCCCGGCAACATCGATTCGACGCTCGCAACCATCATGGCCGCCGACGGCTTCCCGGTGCACCTGACGCACGCCCAATTCCATTGCTATGGCAAAGGCGAACATGGCATGACGTCGGCCGCCGAAAAACTGGTTGCCGCTTTGCATTTGCACCGAAACGTCACAATCGACGTTGGGCAAATCATGTTCGGTCAAACGGTCACAATCAGCGCCGACGCCCCGCACCAGTTCGACAATCGCGGTCACGCTTCACCTCGCAAATCAGTGATCGCCGACATCGAGTGTGAAGCCGGCTGTGGCGTGGTGCCGTTTCGTTACCGCAAGAAACAATTCGTCCACGCGCTGCAGTGGGCAATCGGACTGGAGTTGTTTTTAAAGATCAACGATCCAAGCCGAGTTTTCTTGACGACCGACCATCCCAACGGGGCGCCGTTTACCGCGTACCCGCATTTGATCCGGCTGTTGTGTGACCGCACCTTCCGCGAAACTGCACTCGCAGAAATCGATCAAGACGCGGCGGCGTCCAGCTCGCTTGCCGGCATCGACCGCGAATATTCGCTCACCGAGATTGCCACGATGACGCGGTCGGCTCCCGCAGCAATCCTGGGGCTTTCCGACCGAGGTCACCTCGCCGCTGGCGCGATTGCCGATGTCGTCGTCTACAAGTCCGACGAGAACGCCGAGACGATGTTCCGCTCGCCACAACATGTCTTCGCGGGTGGAAAGCACATCGTCGATCGAGAGAACAATCCTGGCGGCATCGACCTTGAAATCGCTCGCACGATGGATCACCAAACGCTGATTGCCGATGTCAGCTATGACCCGGCAAGCGTCGACCGGTTTCGATCAATGTACAACGAACACTCGACCTTCGATTTTTCTCGCCTCGCGATCAGCGACGATGAACTGCATTCGACCATCAACTCGCGTCCCGTCCGGCAAACCACCAGGGGCCGGACATCATGAGTGATCCGCAAGAGAGCGACTCCGACGAGACCGCACCGCTACAAATCAATGGTGTCACCATCGAACCGACCTTCGCGGAAGCGTTCGATATGAAAGCGACGCGTGTGATCGTGACCGCGATCGACGCTTATTGGGCTCGCCAAGCGGCTGTCGCGATGAGCGGTTTTGGCACTAGCGTCATCGATTGCAAAATCGAAATCGATATCGAACGTGAGCTCACCGCGGACGAAACGCCCGATGGTCGCCCCGGATTCGCGTTGCTCGGATTTGCGATGTCCGGCGACGGCTTGGACAAACAAATCGTCCGTCGCTGCGGACAGTGCGTGCTGACCTGTCCGACAACATCACTGTTTTCGGGAATGGAACACCTGCGTGACCAAACCGACAAACGCGTCGCCCTCGGCAAAGCACTCCGGTTCTTTGGCGACGGACACCAGATCAGCAAATGGATCGAAGGGCAACGCTACTGGCGTGTTCCGGTAATGGATGGCGAATTCCTTTGCCAGCACGACGCGCCCCGTACGGACGGCATCGGCGGTGGTAATTTTTTGCTGGTTGCCGATTCGATTGGCGTCGCCCTACAAGCCGCGAAAACCGCGGTGGATGCGATCGCCCCGCTGCCCCGTGTGATCGCACCGTTTCCAGGCGGCGTTGTCCGCAGCGGATCAAAAGTCGGTTCCAAATACAAAACACTGGTCGCTTCGACCAACGACGCGTACTGTCCGACACTGCGTGGGATTGTCGATTCCAAGCTAACGTCGGACCAGAATGCCGTCTTGGAAATCGTCCTTGATGGGTTGGATTTTGATTCGATCGCGACAGCCATCGGCACCGGCGTTCACGCCGCTTGCGAAGCGTTCGGACAAAAGGGTTTGCTTGCCATCACCGCCGGCAACTACGGCGGCAAGCTCGGTCGTCATCACTTCAAGCTACATGAGATCTTGCGATGACGCGTTGGACACTCACGCTACAGCCACACCCCTTTCAACGCATCGATGCCTCGACGCTGCGGCGCAGTTGGCTGGCTGACAAAACACAAGCACAGATCGAAAAGTCAACGCTAGTCGCCGACGGAATGCCTGTTCCGTTTGGTGACCTGTTTCGCATCTTGGTCAACGAGAGTGAGACGGACGAGATCATTATCGAAGGCGACGCGGAGCGATGCGATGGTCTCGGGGCGCTGCATGATCGGGGCGTCTTTCGAGTGCTGGGGCACGTCGGTGACTACGCCGGCGCAAGCCTGCGAGGCGGAACGCTCCTGATTGGCGGCAGCGCCGGTCACTTTGTCGGCGCACCTCTAGCGTCACGAAAAAGCGGCATGTCACGCGCGACGATCGAAATCACTGGCGATGCAGGTGATTACGTTGGGCATCGAATGCGCCGCGGTACGATCGTGATCGCCGGTTCGGCCGGAACGCACCTCGCGTCCTCAATGGTTGCCGGAACGATCGCCGTGGGATCAGACATCGGACACCAGCCATGCATTGGAATGCGACGTGGCACCGTGTTCCTGCCGGGTGCCTCAACGGCGAGCCTATTTGATTCGAAGTTGACATTTTCGGCCCCGTTTGACTACGACGCGTCGTTTCTGTCGCTTTACCAGTCACCGATGATGCGGCGAGTCCTTCACCCACTGATTGACAACGTTGTGAAACGGATCCGCGCCGATCGCAGTGTTGGCGGGCAGGGCGAAATCCTGACGATTAGCCAACAGTCCTGAATGCTAGTGCGAAACCGCTTCGGCGTTCAAAAGCGAGTCCTGCATGAAAAAAGCTGCGGCGACAGAACACGAGCGTTAAACTGAACCTCCACCAACCCCGCCTCTTCCCACCAGGAGTCCTTCTGTCATGGCTCGCATTACTCGACGTCAATTTTCGCTGACCTCTGCCGCTTCGATCGCTGGCCTTTCGATCGGCGTTCACTCCAGCAACTCTGTCAAAGCGTCCGATAGCCCGAACGAAAAACTTGGTGTCGTGGTGGTTGGTCTGAACAGTCGCGGGCGTTCGCACGTGGCAGGGTTTGGCAACGACAAACGGTGCGAGATCCGCGCGATTGTCGACATCGATTCGAAAGTCGCCGAACGCGCTGCCGCTGACATTGCACGCCGGCATGGCAAATCCCCCACGGTTTACAGCGACTTTCGAGAAATGCTGAATTCCGACGACTTACAAATTGTCACCGCCGCGACACCGAACCACTGGCATGCGTTGATGGGCGTCTGGGCGATGCAAGCTGGCAAAGACGTTTACATCGAAAAACCGATCAGCCACAACATCATGGAAGGGCGTTCGCTTGTCGAAGCCGCCAAGCGTCACCAACGCATGTTCCAAACGGGAACCCAGTGCCGCAGCAGCAAAGGCGTGATCGAACTCGTTGACTTTGTCCAAAGCGGCGGTATCGGCGAAGTCAAACTCGCGCGGGGGCTGTGCTACAAACGACGCAAATCGATCGGCCCACTTGGCGATTACGCCATTCCAGAAAACGTCGACTTCAACCTTTGGAGCGGCCCGACGACCTACACCGATCCCAAAGTTACACGCCAACAGTTCCACTACGATTGGCACTGGCAACGTCACTACGGCAACGGCGATTCCGGAAACCAAGGGCCACACCAAACGGACGTCGCACGATGGGGATTGGGACTCGAACGTCACCCACAATCCGTGCTGACCTATGCCGGCCGACTGGGCTATCAAGCAGAACGCAAAGACCCCAGCTATGTCGATGCCGGAGATACCGCGAACACACAGGTCTCGATCTATAACTACGGCGACAAAACAATCGTGTTCGAAACACGCGGACTGGGCGTCGACAACAGCGCTGACGAAGAAATCAACAAACTGTTCGGCAGCAACCGTGGCAACCGAATCGGTGTGATCTTCTACGGCAGCGAAGGCTATGCGATCCAAGGCCCACGATATGAAAACGGCGCCCTGTTTGACAAAAACATGAAGCTCGTGCGAGAGTTCAAACACGATGTCGCCGTTGACGGTGACCTGAACGACGTTCACATGAGCAACTTTGTCGACTCGGTGATTTCGCGCGATCCGTCGACGCTCCATGCCGACGCGACGTGCGGACACCTTTCCGCATCAATCGCGCATCTCGGCAACATCGCGTACTACGTCGGCCAAGACGAGAAAGCATCGCCCGAGGAACTGCAAAAAGCGGTGGAAGCATTCCAATCCTCCGACGACGATCTTGCCACGCTCAATCGCACACTCCAGCACCTACGCGATAATGGGGTGAAGCCAGAATCGGAACGCCTTTCGCTTGGACCGACGCTGCGTTTCGACCCCGAGTCGGAAACCTTTGCCGACAACGATGCCGCCAACGCGATGCTAACTCGCGACTATCGCGACGGCTTCGAAGTCCCCAAACCGGCCGACGTTTAAGATTCGATGTCCGCTCCGTAAACGGGGCAGTGGTGATCGTGCGCACGGCATCGCATCCTGGCACCAAAACGCTAGAATGCGGCGCAGCCAATCATTTGTATGCGTTGTCGTGTGCCACTTCCGTTTTTGTTCGCCCCATCGAGCTTGCCAAAGGTGACTCTTTCTATTCGCGCATCTGTCGGTCGCCATGGTGTCAACAAATTTGATGACACCAAGGCTGTACAGAACGCGATCAACGATGTCCCGCTTGATGACGGCGGATCACCGATTCCTCTGAAACCGGACGGTGACTGCGGACGAAAAACGATTGACGCAATTACCCGATTTCAAATCCATCACTTCGGGTGGCCAGGCGCTGACGGATTGATCGAACCGGGCAAACAAACGTTCAACCGGTTGTTGCTCTACACGTTTCCCGATCTAGAACTTCCGCCGCTACCCAAGCGACGTTCCGAACCAAGATCAACGAAGTTCATCATCATGCGTGAAAACTCGCGTGATTCATTCGGCGCCAGCAACCACGACTACTACTTCGAGATCCGCTCGGTACCGCATAATTTCGCCAGTGTCTATTACTTGGAACGACGGCCGATTCCCAAGCCTCGCCCAATCCCGACGAAATTCAACGGACACTTCTCAATCTTCCACACCAAGAAGCCGATCACGACGAAGGAATTTCAGTGCCAAGCGGTCTACTTTTCACGTGAGCAGGTCGAACAAAAAGTCGAAAGCCATCTGACACTGTTTCTCGACAGCGGAAACATCGAAATTCCGATGGACTCTCACTTAATCGGGCCGCACGGAATGGTTCGCCACAGCCAAGGCGGTGCGAGCACATTCCAATCCGGCCTCTTCGACTTTGTCTCGCTTGCCGATCAGATTTTCTAAGTCGACATTTTTTCTAAGTCGATTCAAATCGAACCGTTCGGGCGACTTCCAATGCGATCAAGAACGATCCGGGCAGCCAACATTTGGTCATCCCAACGCAATGTTTTGCCGCCCGTTCGACTAACTCCGGTCGCTCGATAACCTTCCTGGCAGTTCACTCGCGAGCTACACCGTTGCCCGCTGCGACGTACCGACCAGCTCCGATTCGGCCAACACGTGACCACTCATTGCCGCATCGAGTGCGGCGCGATCCGCACCGGGTGCGAGATCAAGCTTTGTGGACAATGCATACAGCTTGAATCGGTAGTGGTGCGTCTCACGATGCTTCAAGTGCTCAGGACCTTGGTACCCGACCTTGGGCCCCTTCAGTCCAGAGTGGCGTCCTTGAAGCACCCGGATTGGCATCTCAGCCGAAGGTTCAAGCGGCAGGTGCTCTGGAAGCTCTTCAAGGTCTGGCGGGATCTTGTAGACCAGCCAGTGAACACTCGCCTCCTCACAAGAAGCATCGGGATCCTCGCAGACAATCGCCAGCTCTTGGGTCCCTTCAGGTAATCCTCTCCATCGCAGTGGAGGAGAGATGTTTTCGCCGTCCCCCGTGTACTTTTCCGGCATCGTTGCCCCGTTAAAAAACGCTGGGCTCGAAATGGTAAGGCACATGGTACTCACCTACTTGCTAGTTCACGTCAAGCGCGACGACCGATCTTGGGTAGGGTGGAACAGAACCGCGACCGTTTTCGCGCAGAAAGGAAACATCCGCACTCTCAAATATAGCCGATCGCAACGCATAAACCGAACATAAAGGACGCGATTCCCACCGAGTACCTGACACTGTGCAGAAGACATCGGCCAATGCTTTCAAATCTATCTGACACAGATTCGGTCGCACACACTGACTTCGTTTGCGTGCAACGACCATGGTGTTGCACCTAACGTACCAAACATGAAATCTTTGGCATCATTCTGCGGCGAGTCGGGATCCCTCCAGGAGTGGAGCATGTTTTGAACATCACCACTGTTATTGAACACCCTAGCCTTGTGATCCGACTGTTTTACCTCTTGCCGCGGCATCCCGATCGCGTGCAACCAATACGCCCAAGGAACGTTTGAAATTGTGCTGTTTTTGCACACACAAATCGCTCACCGCGCATTCGCCAACTGTCCACTATTCGCCAGCAAGGCAAGCGAAGGAAACAAAACGGCAGCAACGATTGAGAACATTGCGTTCTAACGCCACTTCGTCGAGTGAGGCCTGAAGCCAGTAACTATAGTAACGCCATCGGGGCAATCGCAGCCCCACCGCAACGCAGCCTGTTCCTCTGATTCGACGATCACCATGAATTACAAGCTTGCCCTCGCCATCGTGACCACGCTCACGCTACTTGGCCACGAGACGCCCGCCTCCGCCGACGAGCCACCTGCAGCTGACTGTTGCAAACCGATGTTGTTACATGCAAAAAGCTTACTCGACGTTGCGACAATCCGCGCCGAGTCAAAGAAGGCCGCGTTGGCGACCGAAAACTCTCGCTTGAAAGAACTCCTCGCAGACAAAGCGGCAACCTACCTAGCCCGCGATCAAGCGAACACGCGATTAGGGACAGAAGACGCAATCGCGAACGCCGCCAAGACCGAATACGCAGCAGCCTCAACCGACCAAAATACTGCCGACTGGATCAACAAAAATTCAATTGCCGCCCAAACACGACGCACTATTGCCGACCTCAATGCCAAGATCACAAATACTGAAAAGGAAATCGAGAATGTGCAGCTTGCCGTCGCGAGAGCAAAGCTACTGCTTGAAGACGCCGAAGCTGAGAAAAAGTCAGCAGAACATTTGAATGCGGAAATCAAAAACTTCTGCAAATCAAAAGCAGTATCAGAAGCGGCCACGTCCGAACCCGCAGACTCTCAAGACGATGAAGTCACGCCTGGTAACAGCAACAGCACCTCGCCGCAGACAACGAGTTCTACAAAAATCATCTGTCCTGACGAGCTACGCAAGAAGCTGCTCGAGGGTCAACCGAACGTCCCCGCTGCGATCGAAGACTTCGACACAACCGACAAGGATGTTTTGCTTCACCGACTGGTGAATGCCGTGATGAGAGCGCAAACACTTCGCGCCCAGGTCGAAGAGATCCACGACCAAGTGGCTTCCTTGCAAAAGGAAAACGATGTCTCCAATAGTGACATCCAAGAAACGGTTCGCAAAATTCATGAATCCGTTCAAGAACGTTTGCACTGGATGCTCCTGATCCAAAAGCGTCTCGAACGAATTAAACCGCTTGCCTCGCAACTTCAAATTGACAGCGAGCAAGACCAAGTGAACTGTGGCAACGGCTCGTACGCCTTAAGCTGTGATTCATTGTGTACGGTCAAGAACAATCACCAGGAAGTCGTCGAACGCTACGCCGAAATCAAGAAACTGAATGAAAGCCTAGAACAGGCGACCCGGGAATCAATCTCAGATCACCTTCGACAACTGAGTACACTTTTTAAGAAATACAAGATCGTTACAGAAGTACCCGCCGCCCCTAAGGCTGAGTCGACTGCGGACCTGTTGCGCAAGCTATGGAGTTCCCCTGAAGCACTGAGCCAAGCAGTCGCCCAGTGCGCCCAATCAGCCCTGGAAACACTCCAATCTCAAAGGGCAATAACAGCTCGTGCGATTCGCGATCGTGCCGCACAGGAGTCACCAAGTATCGAACCTCGTGGTCACCTTGATGTCGAAGTGCTACTCCTGAATGACGAGTACAAAACGATTGCTAAACATTTAGCGGCTATTGAAGACACACGCTTGAAATTGCGAGTGAAGTTGCTCGCCTGCGACGAGGTCAGCGAGTCTTACGTCAACGACATTGCGACACAACTAAGCATCATCCTCACCGAAGTAAGCGGGACCGAAGCCAATCTTGCCTCGCTTCAAGCTCTCGATCCGACCGTTGCAGTCATCGAACGTTTGATTGCCGGCGATCATGAAATTTTTGCCCAGATCAACGCTGATGATCATTCAAAACGACTAGCGATCATCCAACAGATCAGACTTGAACTTGCCGAGTTGGAACGCCAGCGAATTCCCTCCGGCAATAAAATCGCTGACCATCGCCTACTCGAACAACTTGGCGATATCGCCGTCGATTCCTGCCGGAACCTTCGACATCTCTATCAACACTCGTCCGACGGCTTGGTCGCATTAACAGAACACCACCAAAGCTTGCACCAACTCTCACAAGAACTCGATGCGATTGTCATCCAGTGCGAAAACCAGCAACACTCGCTGGAAATCAAGAAGGAAAACACTGATCTAATCAGAAGCGAGTTTGACCGGATGATCGCTGAGGCACATGCAATTTCCGAATGCTTCGGTAGCTCGTTGCACACAATAGTCCAAGAACAAACGCAGGACGCCAAGAACGAAGAATACATTCGCTCACTGAGACTGACGCAACAACAGTTGCTCCTCGAGCGCGCGCAGAAGGACGCCGAGATGGAAGAGAAACTCGCGCAAATGCAGTGGAAAGTGGTCCAGGCAAATATGCGGGCGAAGTCCGCGAAGAAACGCAACCGACCAGACTCGAAAACTGTCTTCAACCAACCTGCACGATTCCCGATTCCTCGCTACAAGATTGACGGCGCGCCTGACGGACGGGACGGGTTGACGATCGCCGGTGGCATGAAACTTATCACACGCGCCGACGGCACCTACGAGGTCACGTTGCGGGTCAGCCGTACACAAGTTCCAGTGACCATCCGCCTGCAACTGGAACTCGACATCAAAGAACACGCACTACCAGTGACGATCGTGCTGCCTCCAAAGCACTTTGGTAACCACACCGAAACATCGCCATTCGCAAGCTACCTGGACAAATCTTTGGACGATAGCGCCGCAGGAATGCAAGGACAGTACGCCGGGATGCAGGACGACCAATGGTACGAAATTCGATTCACCGGATCGCACGATGCCTTGAAAGAAACGGGAGGGGAGATCCGTTCGGCGCGTCGCAAAGGCAGTGTCACGTTTGGCCATGGTTACCAAGGACTAGACGTCTACTCCGCATCCTACTAATTCGCCCAAGACGCTCGGCATCGCCTCTCGCCGACTTGAACCAAACTTTTCACTTGCAGCGTTTTTACTAACTGAAAACGCTGCCGGTCGCATTGGGTACGAACAAACGATTAGTGACAATCATGAGGTTCAACTAAAAGATACCGATTAGCCTGAATGCGATCCCCCCGATCAGCCGAACTATAGGGACAACCCCCTAAGGATGGTAGAAGACCATCCGATAACCGTTGTGCCCTCTGGCTAGGCAGACAGATGCGTTTCTGGCAAGCAAAAACTGGCTCTCGAAAGATCGCAATTGCCGGACTGGCAATCCTGTGTGGTGCCGTCTGGTTCTTTTCTCAGCGTCCAACATCGACGCCCACAAATCCGCGAGCCGCGAATCCACTCACTCGCATCGAGCAAACTGCAGAATTTGCCGAACTTCGCAAGTTCGAGAACACGCCTGAAAGAACGCTCGCGCCCCCCACCGTACAACACCCGGAAGGGTCGGTACGCCCAGTGAACTGGCTGCAACAAGCAGATGCGGACAGCGAACCGATCAAAGGCGCTTACTCATTAGTCTCCATCTCGCCTGCAAATCCAACGACGGCGTTTAAGGATCTGGTTTGGCCAATCAGCGAAAAAGACTTGGCACTAAATCCATGGGCGATTCCGCTAGCAGCTAACAGCCGCTTTCAGATCACCTTCAAGGGTCCAGCAAACCTTTCCAATCCGACGCTCTCATTGAAGGTCACTTCGGTCGACAAGCAGCCCAAGCCCGAATCGTTTACCGTGACTGGCAAAGTATCGCCAAGCGCTGACGAAGAGGAAGAGAGCGAGCTGTACACAGTCGCGTTTGCCCCCATTCAGCTCCCAGGGCCCTCTGTTATTTCGGTTTCGTTTGTGGAAGCATCCGTCGCACAAACGGTCGCAAATCCAGAAATCGCTATCGGCAGCTTTCAAGCAATTCCGGTCGACACGATTTCTCGAATTTACGTTTCCAACGCGACACACAGTGAGTACCGGAAGCCAAACATCCCAATTGATCAAAACGCAATTACGCTCTTCAAGACCGAAGTTTCGAACACTGCCTTGCTACGTTTTAGCGGGATCGATGCACAGCGAAGTGGCGAGTACGTTGGGTATTTGATTAACGACAATACAGTGATCGACCAATTCGAAATTTTGGTCGATCAATCGAGCGAAGATCAAACCTACCTGGCAACGGCAAACATTCCGCTACGGCGTATAAGCGATGCCTACCAATCGCTTCGGCTGATGGTTGGCGATGCGAGAAGCCAACCAACAAAATTGCGTCTCGCCGACCAAGCAATTCCACACAACTTCAATGCGAAAAACGGTTCGGACTGGAATGTTGGCGAAGTTGTAATTTCAACCTATTTAGGCAACGGCTCGAAAGAACCAAGCGATATTGATAAGTCGAAGACGATGTACACCGTCAAATCACTGCAATCGATCCACGTAACGGCGAAGGATTGGTCAGATGATTTTGATTTGATTGTCGAGCAGCTCCAGGGCGGGCAATTCAGCAAAGTCTTGAGCGGCAGGACGATGCTGAGTTCACCTAACGAAAGCGACCAAAATTTTTCCGCCGATATCCCTATTGGTATCCCGGCATCCACGCGCCCCCAAGAAGTCAAACTTCGCTTGGCCGCATACGCCGGTGACAGCCGAGTGATCGCATTCCCCGTAACGTACACGTTCCTGCTTCTCGACAAGCCGTTGCGAGTGGAGCATTTCGAACAGAATGGGATCGGCACCATCGCCGGCGCGAACGAGGTCACACTTCGATTCCCGCAAGAACAGAAATTGGAACTTACTGAAGGAGCGGACGACGGGAACAAAAAACATTTCAACCTTTACAAAAGTTCCGACGCTGTAGTGATCTCCCCCGAGTCGGCATTTTTCAGCGTCCAAAGCAATTCGGTCATCCTGAAATTCCCTAACGCCAAATTAACGCCTGACGAATACAGACTTGAGATCACAGGTCTTACGGATATCTATAAAAACGGGATCGTTGTCAACAATCCGGCCGTGCTGAGCAGCGGATGGGTTGAGATGTTCGGCGCAAGCGTTGGCGTGGTTGCCAATGGCAGCGTTCTTCCTGGACAAGTGATGCCAGGCATTCACGGTGCAACAGGCGAATACGTCGCGTATCAGGAATGGACGCCTCCGCGTGACACCCCCGATGGTTTCAATCAAAGCGACAAAGTAGAAACGCGTGTCGCACCGCTGTACTTTTTCCGCGATGCCCATCGTGTTGCCCAAATCATCAATCGAAAAGTCAAGTCACACAACCGACACGGCGTGTCGATGGCAAGGCAGCATGCCGATCAAGCGCGAACGCGCGCTGACCAGACAACAGCAGCTCGCCAGCAAGCCGAACGAGAAGCGATTCGCAAAGCACAACAGACCCGCGAACTCGAGCAAAAGCTTTCGGATGCCCGGAGCAATTTTGACAAGACACTTCAACAACTCCGGCAAACATCGCAACAACGCAATTCGACGGATCCTGAGAACGAGGATGCCCTCACCGCACTGAACAGCAGTGCCGCGGCAATGGAACAAGCGGTGCGAACGTTCTCCGCAGAAGTGAAACGCCTGGAGGGCGAAGTCGACACGGCAAAGCAAGCCGAACTCGACGCCCGAGAACAATCCGAGCAACTCGAGTCGCGTGAACAGCTCGCGCGACAAGAACAATTTCGTCGTGAAGTGTTTGCCGCCCATGCGGATCCAGATACTTATGCCGAAGGTGTCCCCAACAGTTCTGACCCGGTGGAACAAACGAGCATCTCGGTCATTGGCGAAGGGCTAATCCATCTGCGAGGTCCGCTCAAAGGTGTCAACCAAATCCGGCTCATGATCAACCAGATCGATACCCCTGTCGGACAAGTCCGCGTCAATGTCCACAGCACACAGATCAATGGCGATGACGCCAAACGACTGGAAACGGTTGCCTCGCGGATCCAAACCTATATCGACCAAGCTCGATTTATGACGGTCCAAACGGGTGAAATGATCCGTAAAAGCGTGATGTTGGCAGCCGCCGAACGGGCTGAGCAAGCTTGTACGATGTACCCCGGCGCCACTCAACAGGAACGTGACGAACGATACCTGTATTCGTTCTTCGGCCACGAGTTCATCGACGAGTTGAAAGCGATGGACAGCGAGTTCCTGCACACCGGCAACAAGCTTTTGTCCTTGCACTCGATGGATGTGACCAGCCTGTCGTCGGCACTGCTGCTGATGTCGCTCGCCAACAACGAAACCCGAGTGCTTATCCTCAGCCATCTTGATCAGCAGCTTCGCGAAGAACTGCCACTAGCGGAACAAAACTACCTTGATGCGGGCATGCATCACAGCGACGGAAAAATTCACATCTGCACCGACGCTTGTGGAAACCCCTGCTCGCACCACACCAAGCTTGGATCAGCGTTTCGCCGCATGTGGGACAAACACCATGGCCCGCCACCGTTGGTGTCGCTCTCGCAAAATGCGGCGTTCCAGTCGCTTCGCGGCTTCTACTCGGCAAACGGCATGCAAGGCGACACGATGACACCGTTGCAACGCGAATTCATTCGCTTGGCCCAAATTTTCAAAAGCCGTCTGATTACAGAGCTTGAATACAAACAGCGCGTGATGGAACGTGCCTTGATCGAAGACCGGCTTGGCAATCGCCAACAGGAATTACTCTCGGCCAAAGAGAAAGAGAACGAAGCGAAACGAGAACTCTACCGTGCCCAACAAGCCAAGTCGGAAGCGATCCAGAACGTCGTTGTCGAATTGACCAAGGCTCAGTCCGAGATCCGTAAAGCTGTCATCGCGTCGTCCGACATCCTCAAGTGGTTCGATGCCAATTTCTCCGAATTCATCAACGACCTGACTGACACCGAACAGAGAGTCGAAGTTCAAAACTTCCGGCTCAACTCCAGTCGCACTCTCTCAAGCGTCTTCACGTTCTACGGCAGCATTATTCAAGAGGGCGTCGAGTTTCATTTTGCAAAGCAGGACGCCGAGTCGCTTGACCACTCGGTGATCATGATCGTTGCTGATCCGAAACACAACACCATCATTGAGACTCAAATTATCGCTGCGGTCAACAATGCGATCAAACTTGCTACGGAGCTTTCCCAATACACGTTGGACAATCGGGCCGAAACGATCCGTGCGAAGCTGGCAATTGTCAGAAAAGATGTGATCATCCAGCCTTCGCACAGCGTCCCACAACTGCAACTCGATTACAAATCGCTGGAAGACTTCGCCGACTTGTATATGGAGCTCAAATCTCTGGTCACACAGACATTTGGTGAAATCCAAGACTTGTCGACGACACGTCTCCGTTTGCTGGAACAACTCAAAGATCCGGAGGCCAAGTTCACCACTTACTACACCTTGTGGCAGAGCTACCAACACCGGATCGAACGCACCTTCCAAAAGCATCCACGCAAACAATACATCCTGTACCACATGAACAACGTCAACGAGCAGTTCAACCTGCTGCTCGAAGTCGACGTGCAGGCTAACTTCAAAATCCAAGAGGCAAACGATGCGCGTCGGCCATTGGACCACAAGAAGTTCTTGGACATGTTGATCGATGATTTGGAAGAGAAATACATCGAACTGCTCGAAGGCACGCGGGCGCACACCGCCAACATCGACAACTACCTCAAACGTTTGACAACGGCACTCGACGACGATTTCAACACACAGTTTTACTATCCAACATTCCGCAACATTCGCGAAGGCAGCCAATACAAAGACGTCGAGTTCGGCCAGACCGAAACGACAAACGTCTTGGCCAACAACCGTGCGTTCGCCAAGGTTTCGCCAAGTGCGACGATGGAATTTGACTTGCCCAAACGCGACATTCTGATCCGTGAAGGGATCGATTCCGCGTTGGCGATTTACAACGATGTCGGGGCCCTGGTCAACGATCCCAACCTACTGGCCCTCGCGGCAAGCCAGGGCGGCCTACCAACATCGCAAGTTGTCGCCGGACAATCCGGTATGGTTCGCGATGTACTGCCAGGACTGCAGTCGGACACTCAGGCGGACATGCTGGCCCAAGACGCCGGCAATCGCCCTCGCTACGAATCGAACGTCGAAAAACTGATTCCCGATCCGGCAATCTACAAATTCGAAACTGGAACAGGCTATGAAATCCGCCCAGTGATCGAACCGGATGGCCAAGCAGTCGTGTTCGACTTCAATTACATGTACACGACCAACGTACGTGAACCGGTGCGTGCCGATGAAAAGCATCTTGGCCGAGTCAAACGTCACTTCATCGACACCGATGTGCAACTGTCGAACTTCGAACTGCGTGAAGTCAGTCGCTACACCGTCGCGCTCAAAGCAGAACGCACCGCTCGCGGTGTACCGCTGCTGGAAGACATCCCCGTCGTGGGCGCGTTGTGGCGACCGGTACCGAACCGAGAGAGTTCGCTGCAGCAGAACATCATCATGGCCCAGGCAACGATTTTCCCAACCCTATTTGACCTGATGGGATTGCGTTGGGCGCCCGCTGTCGCCGAACTGGATCCGCTCTCACTTAGCAATCGTGAATTCATCGTCCGTGGTCGTCACCATGTTTTGGAAAACCGCGTCTACGATGTCAGCAGTTCTCGTGTCGACGAATCCCTTCGATTCCCCGCATCGCAACGCCGTGCGGACCTCTATCGATCCCAATCGACGATCCCCAGTGTGCACCCCAACGGCTACCGGGGACCTGGCCTCGATTATCAAAACAGCGATCTCGACGGCGGATTCGACGTCAACCGAGCCTATCCGGAATCGCAATTCGTGCCCGCAACAAACGGTGAAGGTGTAGAGAGCCAACACCTCTACTTTACACCGGGGACGATCATGAACGATATGGACTCGATCCCCAGCCAACCCAATACGGACTACGCGACCCCGCAACTGTCAGATGATGACTTTGCGATCCCCGAACCGCGTACCGGGCGTTAGCCGGGAAATGAAAGATCCGTACCGTTCCGTTGCCAATACAAGATGACCCGTTTCGAGTGACTGGTCGAAAGAAACTGGCGTTACATGACCGTGGCATTTCGATGATCAAGGATGATTAAATGAGCCACAATGAACTTGAACGACTTGCCAATCGCCGCCAATGGCTGCGACAACTCTCGATCGCAGCTTTAGGATATGGCAGCGTCAGTTTGACGGGCGCCGATTGGCCACGATTGATCCCGCGAAGACATGTCACCAGCCCAACGCCGATCGGCTGCCTCCCAAAAAATGATTACCAACACCAAGGGCGCAGCCCCTCGCTGGTCATCAACAGTTTGACTTTCCAAGCGATTGAGTCGGACGCCTATGAAGCAATGATCCGTGATGCGGCAAACGGAGACGCGGTCGAGCCAGCCGAGACCACTCGGAAACGCTTTCGCCCCAATCGATCGGAACTGACGATCGATCACTGTCGAATCAGTGATGTGGTCTTGGAAATCACCAGTGGTGGCGATTGGTCAATGTCTCTGTTGGCTGAGCAAAATTTTGCGGAACTGGATGTAGGGGACGAGCTCAATCCGTTCGCTCATTTGAGACGCAATCGGTTCCATTTCGAAGCCCGATTGCTGGCTTCCGAAACGGCTGCCCAAGCTGACGCAATCGAATCGGACCAAGTTGACCGAGCAGCGAACCCTGGACGCCTATTCGCCGCACGGCTTGCACCAAAACCGTTTTGGGTGCAACGGAATGAACCGCGTCGCCTGCGATGGCACGACAACGACTTTCAAGTCCTGAAGGCGTTCCCGTTCACTGAGGCCGTCGAGTTCGAATTCTTCTATCAACTCGATCCGCTCACTTCGGCGAGCCAAAACGTCCGCCGCTTAGAAGACACCTAGCCTTCGTTTAGTCAACATTTAATGCACGCGTTTGTTTACGCGTGCTTCATCTTGCTGCCTTGCCTGCATCCGTCAATCACGAAATTTACGTCGAAACCAATGAACGCTCTGACGTCACGACGATCATTCCAAACGCGCATCATCGCCTGGATCATTGCTGGCGTAGCGTTGCACCAAGGCAGCGTGACTGCGCAAGACCTTCGTAAATCCACTGTTTCGCCGGCATTGGAAATCGAGGTGATCGATCCGGGTGCAGATTCATTAGGTAACCCGGCCGTCCAGCTACAAGACGCTGGGTCAGGAATGGCCGTTGAGATCCCTCCGACAGTGTTGGTCCATCGCTATTACTACACCGGCGACCGTTCTTTCCGAGGACCAGATCTTCCGGGTGGGCCTACGATTGTTGTTGCGTCGCATCCCCGAACGGGTGAGCGAACCTATGTTCAAGTTCAAATGTTGCCGGGCTCGCCCATCGTCCACTACGACGCCCATGGAATCGACTATGACTTTGGCGATGCGGGGATCAAAGTCGTCTTCCCTCGCAACGGTTGCCCCAAAGTCAAAGTGCGAAGTGGGCGAGCGCTCACCGATCAACTCGGTAATGCACTGCAATTAGAAAAACTTCGCAAGTGTGGCGAGAACCTTGTGGAGTCACAAAGCAAGACGCCCAAACGAATCGCGGTTGCCGCCGAAGGACTCGTCTTAACCGCGAAAGACGTGGTCAGTCCTATCACGCAACCATTTCAACATGTCGCTCGATTGATCCCCGGATACGTCGCCCTTACAGACCCGAATACCGAAATCGAAAACGCCAGAAGGGTGAGCGAAGTCAACCAACAACTGCGTCGAAAGCACCGCGACTTTCAAACACGACTCGACAACCTCGACTCAATTACTAATCGCTAGCCGAGTGACCAAGCTGGATCACCCCGTCTGATGTAGGCACTCACCCTACACTCTCTTCCATTCGAGGTAGATCGCTGTCTTCTTTTTGCATCGCCCTACTCAATGAGATGCATCTCGATTGAGCAACGTTCTCAAAACGCGAAGGCCGAACTTTCAAGATCATTTGAGTAAGCAACGCAAGCGTGCGAGAACCGTTTTCAGGAGAACCTGAGTTTGAATTTTTGCAAACCTGAAGTTTCTTTCGAAGCGGTGGTAAAGCCTAAGTACTCACCCCCAACAGAGCTTAAAAAACCGCGCGCTTTAGGACCGATCAATGCACACCGTAGGGATCTGAAGGGCATCAAGCCGCACACTAGTTTGCGTGCTTTGAATTAAAGAATACTGATGTATTAAAAACGGATTGGTTTCCTGTTTAATGTCGTCGACGAATCGGGCAGGCTCATCGTTTTGGGCAGGCATCGTTTAGTGCGACTCGAGTAGCCCATTGGGCTGAGGCATAAGAGTTGACGACGTGTGCTGATTGTCTTGTTCTCATGTAACCCTTCACGGTTACGCAAAGAGGCGGATCGGATCGTTTCGACGTTTACGTCGAACGCGGCCATTTATCGGTAGAGCTGCGCTATTGGTCGGCGCAGCCACTGAAAGCACTTAATGGAATCAGATCTCGCAATGCAATTGAATCGCAAACGTAATCAGGGCTTCACGCTCGTAGAACTTCTTGTCGTGATCGCCATCATTGGCGTCCTGGTTGGCTTGCTCTTGCCAGCCGTCCAAGCAGCACGGGAAGCGGCTCGCCGCATGAGTTGCAGTAACAACTTCAAGCAAATCGGGCTATCGGTACACAACTACCACTCTGCTTACAAAGCGATGCCCCTGCAAGGAACCGGCACCGACGATGGTTCGGACCGCCTGAACCAATCGTACTGGTACCAAAACAGCAGAAAGTACAACTGCAAGATGCTGAGTGCGTTCGTCGCGCTCACGCCTTTCTTCGAGCAACAAGGTCTGTGGGACAAGATTTCGCAACCGATGGATATCGACGGCGACGGAGTCGTCGACTATCCAGCGATGGGGCCAACCCACGAGAAAGCAGACTACAGCCCATGGGCAACTGAAATTCCAATGTTGCGTTGCCCGAGCGATCCGGGCACGGGACTTCCGGCGCTGGGACGAACAAACTATGCGGTCAGCCTTGGCGACGCAGGTTACGAACTTCAGTTCGGCTCCTTGGGTGTGTGGTTGCACCACAACGCGACTCGAACCGCGAAGTCAATGGCATCGCACCGTGGCGCGTTCGTCTTGCACCGCCAAATGAAGTTCCGAGACATCCTTGACGGATTGTCGAACACCATCTGCATGGGTGAAATCGCAACCGACCTTGGTGACGACGACGTTCGTACGATTTCCGTCAACTCGCAAGGTGCGGCGAACCCGGTCGAAAACCCCAACGCTTGCACCGACCTTGGCTTCCGTGACCCTGAGCGGCCACGTTTCTGGGGCCCCGATGCGCCTGACCGCACCTTCGCATCGAACGGTCGTGGCTTCCGCTGGGCATCAGCGTGGAACCCCTTCTCCGCGTTCAACACGATCCTGCCACCGAACCGCGAAATCTGCACCTCGACCAACTGGTCGAACGCAGAAATCTATCCCGCATCCAGCCGTCACCAAGGTGGCGCTCACGTCTTGATGTGTGACGGTTCGGTCCAGTTCATCACCGACTCGATCGATGCCGGCGATTCGCACAGCCCGGTCGTCCGCCGTGCCGCTGACGGCGGTGCTGGCAAGTACCTTCCAGGTAACCCCAGCCCCTATGGGTTGTGGGGCGCTTTGGGTACTCGCGACGCTCGCGAAATCATCGATCAACAGCTGTAATCAGCGACCCGGTGTGTCGCACCTCAAACACAGACTGCGGCAATCAGTAGTTCGCCGGGAGTTCCTCGGCATCGTTCGCCGGACTTATTCCGGCGAACTTACTTTTGAACGAATCAACAGCAACGCCTTTATGGAACCCAATCAATGCGTCATGCAAATCTTCTGAAACCGGCAGCCGTTTCTGCAAAAGCGAAAGCGTGTTTCTGCCTCGCAGTCGTCGCATTGGCGATGACCGGTTGTGGATCATCTGATCCTGTCAACGTTGTCGAAAACGCCGACGCCGAAGCGCTCGCCGCTTACAACGAGATGGTCAAACAAGACACGATGGCCCCGCCATCTCGTTAATTCCCGATCTGGTGAATGCCTCGAAGCCCCTAGAGCTCGAGGCAACAAATTGGCCAAGTCATTTGCGATTCAAGCACCTCTGAATTGCGGAAGGCTTGGCCAGTTTTGTTTTTCGTCGAAGGGTTTCAGCCCCTTCCCACCGTTGCGTTCGCTTTTCTCGCTTCAGCACCGTACGCTCTAGGCCTATTCTCCCGCCCCCTGCCGTCACCAATGGCTCGCGATAAAGCCACTCTGTCGCGATAAGGTGGATTCTCTTCCGATCGCATCCGGCCTTTGACCGAACCTCTTCTTTGGCCATTTCATTGTTAGGGCCCGGCACCGGCAATCGCCAATGAGTTAGCGGGATTCACGATGACGTTTTCGTGCGAGCCGACCACAACTCTATTGAAATAGATTGCCAATGTCTTTGAAAAGGAAACAGAACCACGGTTTCACCTTGGTTGAACTTCTCGTCGTGATCGCGATCATCGGGATTCTAGTCGGGCTGCTCTTACCCGCGGTGCAGGCGGCACGTGAAGCGGCTCGTCGGATGAGCTGCAGTAACAACTTCAAGCAGATCGGCTTAGCAGTCCACAACTACCACTCTGCATACAAAGCAATGCCGACTCATGGCGCCGGGACGGACGACGGTTCAAACAGCTTGTACCAATCGTATTGGTATGAAACGAGCGCCAACTACAACTGCAAGATGCTAAGTGTGTTTGTCGCTCTCACCCCGTTCTTTGAACAACAAGGCATCTGGGACCAGATTTCACAGCCGATGGACTACGACGGAGACGGCGTCGTCGACTTCCCACCGATGGGCCCGACGCATGAACAGGCCAACTACCAACCTTGGGTAACCGAGATCCCGATGCTACGTTGCCCGAGCGACCCAGGCAACGGCTTGCCCTCGCTTGGCAGAACGAACTACGCGGCAAGCTTGGGTGACTCGGGATTCCGAAATGAACTGGGTGTGCTGACAGAGTGGCTGCACAATGACACGACCCAATCATCGGTGTCGAATGCATCGCATCGTGGCGCATTCGTTTTGCATCGCCAACTGAAGTTCCGTGATATTTTGGACGGGCTTTCCAACACCGTTTGCATGGGCGAGATCACCACTGATCTCGGCGACAATGATGTTCGCACGCTTCCTCTTGATGCATCGGGTGGCGCCATGCCGATCGACAACCCAAACGCGTGCACCGATCTCGGTTTTAAAGACCCATCGCGACCAAATTTCTGGGGCCCAACGGCGCCGGCATTAAGCACCCCAACGAATGCGCGTGGTTTTCGCTGGGCGTCGGCTTGGAATCCCTTTAGCGCCTTCAATACGATTCTGCCTCCCAATCGTGAATTCTGTACCTCGACGAACTGGGCAAACTCGGAAATCTTGCCGGCATCCAGCAGGCACCAAGGTGGCGTTCACATTCTGATGTGCGACGGTTCGGTACAGTTCATCACCGACTCGATCGATGCGGGGAACTCACACAACCCAGTGGTTCGCCGCGCTGCCGACGGCGGCTCCGCCAATTACTTGCCTGGACACGCAAGCCCTTACGGTCTCTGGGGTGCACTCGGCACTCGTGCGGCGCGCGAGGTGATGGATCAAACGCTGTAAGGTGCAACCATTTCGATCAGCCGACGTCCGTAAGCACATCAATCGCCTCGCGGACGGCGGCTTTATTTTTGCTGATAGGTCAGACGATAGTCTCGTGGCGACATGCCGGTAGCTTGTCGGAATTGCCGCGTGAAAGCGCTCTGATCCGAATAGCCCACATCCAGTGCGATTGATGCGATCGGGTCGGTCGTGCTTTGTAGCTTCCGCTGTGCCCGATCGATCTTGAGCTGGATCAGCCACTGGCCGGTAGTCAAACCGAACACCCGTCGCATGCGACGATCAAGTTGGTAGCGTGACATGTTCGCGACTTTTGCGAGCTGCTCAACCGACATGGCATTTGCCAAGTGCTGCTTGGCAAAGGCAATGGCGTCGGCGAGGTGTTGAAACTCGTCGGTATCGAAGTCGGGAATTTTGACGTCCTGCGAAACGCCAACCAACCCAATGATTGTCCCCTGCGAACCACGCATGGGCATTTTGGTCGTCAAACACCAGCCGGTATCTAATGTCGGATAAACATGAAGCTCAAGCTGCGATGTGAGGGATTGTCCCGATTCAATCACGCGTCGATCTTGTTCTTCGTACCGAGCACCGAGCGGAGCACGCAACAACTGTGTGGGTGTCTTGCCGAGCAGTTCCGCCTTGTTATTTTTGCCACAACGACTGACCAGCGTTTGATTGACCACGACATACTCACATCGCTCGTTCTTGACGAAGAATACGATGTCATGCAGGTGGTCAAAGAGGGCTTCCCCAGTGAAAGGTTGCTCCAGCAGGCTGAAAATTTCGGGAACCATCAAGCCTCTCGGGCAAATGTGCGCCTTTTCAAGTGGGCAGCGTGGGTCGTGTCAAGAAATGCCAAGTGATCGATGTCACAATTCTAGTGCGAAACAGCTCGAAGCGAATCAGGGCTTCGACCCGACCAAAATTACCGGCAGCTCGAAATGACGCTGCCTCCAAAGTGGAGATTGCCGTGACGGGAGAGATGACAGTCTTTCAAGGTTGTATTCCGGCGTTGATGACGCCGTGTGACGAGGCCGGACGGCCGAACTGGGACGCCTTGGTCGCCACCGGCCAAAAGCTGATGGACGCGGGAATGAACGCGGTCGTGTACTGCGGTTCGATGGGCGACTGGCCACTATTGACCGATGCCCAACGCCAAGAAGGTGTCGCCAGGCTGACCCAAGCGGGGGTTCCTGTCGTCGTCGGAACCGGCGCACAAAACCCACGCCTTGCGGCCGAACACGCCGCACATGCGGAACAAGTCGGCGCTGCCGGATTGATGGTCATCCCACGCGTGCTCTCACGCGGCACATCGATTGCCGCCCAACGTGAACACTTTTGTGGAATCTTAAACGCGGCCCCAAGCTTGCCCGCCGTGATTTACAACAGCCCCTACTACGGCTACCAAACCAAGGCGGACCTGTTCTTCGAACTCCGTGATCGCCACGCCAATCTAGTCGGCTTCAAAGAATTCGGCGGTGCTGAATCGCTGTCCTATGCCGCCGAAAACATCACCAGTGGCGATCCAAACCTAGCCTTGATGGTCGGCGTCGACACTCAGGTGTTGCATGGCTTCGTGCGTTGCGGCGCGATCGGAGCGATCACCGGAGTTGGCAACGCATTGCCAACCGAAGTGCTGCGACTTGTGGAACTGTGCCAACAAGCCGCCAAAGGTGACTCGAAAGCACTGCGACTGGCTTGCGAATTGGAATCCGCACTTGCGGTCCTCTCCAAGTTCGACGAGGGCCCTGACTTGGTGCTGTATTACAAGTACTTGATGGTCTTGGAAGGAAATTCTGAATACCGGTATCACTTCAACGCCACCGACAAACTGGCCGCCAGTCAACAAGCGTTTATTGACGACCAGTGGCAGCAGTTCCGCACGTGGTGGGGCCAATGGGAAGGGGCGGTCTGATGCACAGCCTGATGCGTGGTGAAACGCCAACGTTTGAATACATTGACGCACACACGGCGGGGGAACCCACACGCGTTGTGATTGCCGGGGCGACCGAACTGGCAATGCTTACCCCCAAAGCGTTGGTCGAACGACTATCGAATGCAGACGACTGGATCCGTGCCAGCCTGATCGATGAACCACGCGGGCATCAAGCGATGGTCGGCGCGATGCTTTGCCAGCCTGCGAATGCAGACTGTGCTGCCGGCGTCGTCTTCTTCAACAACACCGGCTACCTAGGGATGTGTGGTCACGGTGCGATCGGCGTCGCTGTCGTTTTAGGATACCTTGGCAAGTTAGTCCCCGGCTATCATCAGCTCGACACGCCCGTCGGAACCGTTGGTGTCAACTTGATCGATTCACATCAAGTCGAAATCAAAAACGTTCCCAGTTATCGCTACCGCAACGACGTGACCGTCCGAGTTGACGGGATTGGCGAAGTCACCGGTGATGTCGCTTGGGGTGGTAATTGGTTTTTCCTGACACAGTCTTGTCTGTTGCCGTTGACTACGGACAACCTTGCACCGCTAACGGACCTTTCGATTCGCATTCAAGATGCCTTGGCACAGCAGGGAGTTACTGGTGCGAATGGTGCGATGATTGACCACGTCGAATTCTTCGCACCGACCGAAACGGAAGACGCCGATTGCCGCAATTTTGTCCTCTGCCCGGGCGGTGCATACGACCGCTCACCATGTGGCACGGGAACAAGCGCCAAACTGGCTTGCCTCGCGGCCGAAGGAATGCTCGCCCCCGGGGAAATCTGGGTCCAAGAAAGCATCATCGGAAGTCGCTTTGTAGGGACGTATGAATTGGGAACAGACGGAATGATTCTGCCCACGATTCGCGGTAGCGCGTATGTCTGCAGCGAAGGACGTGCGGTCTATCAATCGGACGACCCCTTCGCCTGTGGCCTGTTTCATCCCGGCCGCCCCGCAGGTACCGCCCAATGAATGTCGCGGGATCACCAAACGTTGTCGTCGTTGGCGGAGGCATCGTCGGAATCGCCAGCGCGCACTATCTGAGTTCGGCCGGATTGGATGTCACTGTCGTCGACCGTCGCGAAATCGGCAGTGGCTGCTCGCACGCGAACTGTGGATACATCTGTCCCAGCCACGTGCTGCCTCTGACTGAACCCGGTGCGATCGGCTTGGCGCTCAAGTCGATGTTCCAACCCAATGCGCCGTTCCGGGTGAAACCTCGGTTGTCACCAGCACTGCTGCGATGGATGCTGGAATTCGCACGCCGCTGTCGACACCAGACGATGCTGGAGTCCGGCAAACACTTGCAAGCGATCTTGGAATCTTCGATGCGTGAGTATCGAACCCTGGTTGCCAACGAAGTGTTCAAAGGCCAATGGAAAACCAATGGCTTGCTGTACGTCTTCCGTAGCTCTTCGGCGCTTGCAAAGTTCTCCGACACTTGCGACATGATTCGCGAGAACTTTGGTGTCGCCGCGAGCAAGATCTCAGGAAGCGACCTTCCCGAATTTGACCCGGCGCTGCGCAGCGGTCTTGCCGGCGCATGCTACTACGAAGACGACTGCAGCGTCCGCCCCGACCAAGTGATCTCGCAGTGGGTCGAAAATCTTCGTGACCGCGGCGTGCGGTTTATCGAGAACTGTGATGTGCATTCGCTGCAGCGCAAACAAAGCAGACTCGCTTCGCTGTCGACCAACAGCGGTGAGCTAGCGGCAGAGAAATTCGTGTTCGCGACCGGCGCCTGGAGCCCAACGTTCGCGTCAGAGTTAGGCTGCCGAATCCCGATCGAGCCGGGCAAGGGCTATTCGATCACCATGAGTCGCCCCAATCCCTGTCCCACACACCCGATGCTGTTCCCCGAGCACAAAGTCGGTGTAACCCCTTTCGACGACGGCTATCGGCTTGGCTCGATCATGGAATTCGCCGGGTATGACACGCGGATTTCAGCCAAGCGGATCGAACAGCTGAAACGGTCAGCGGTCCCATACTTGCAATCACCCTACACTACCGATGTCAAGGAAACGTGGTATGGATGGCGGCCGATGACCTGGGACAGCTTGCCAATCATTGGTCAAGTTCCAGGTCTCGATAACGTATTTCTGGCGACAGGACACAACATGCTGGGGCTCAGCCTGGCGCCCAGTACTGGACGCTTGATCGGCGAACTGGTTAGCGGACAAACGACGCATTTGGATGTCGCACCGTATTCTCCAGCACGTTTTCGCTGATCTCTTTAAAAATCAATGTGATCACGTGTAGCGGGTTTCTGGGGCAAACGGACTTGCCACCCGCTAACGTGTTTTTGGCGACGTCTTACAATTCGGCATCGAGACTTTCGAATAATGCTGCCGATCCACGCCAAATTCAACATGTTCAAGAAGCGACACACAGAAGTCGGTGCCCGCCCGGGAACCCTCGTCATCTCCGACGAAGCCCCCAAACCGTCGGTCTATATGATTCACTACCGCCGCGAAGGCCAAGCGACGGAAAAGTTGGTCGCCAGCACGGACGAACTAGAAGCCGCGTTTCACGACGGACACGTTACCTGGGTCGACGTGCAAGGATTCGGCGACCATGCATTGATGAAGTCGATCGGAGACATTTTCAACTTGCATCCGCTGTTGCTCGAAGATGTTGTCAACTTGCCGCAACGCGCCAAGGCTGAGCACTACGACGAGCAATTGTTGTTGATCGTCAAAATGGTTGCCGCCGAATCGGCCTCGGTGATTGAACTGGAGCAGATCAGCATCGTGATTGGCGAAACCTACGTGTTGACGTTTCAAGAGTACCCCGGCGACGTTCTCGATCCCGTACGAAAGCGAATCCGAGCGGAAAAGACAACCATCCGCAATCACGGTGCCGACTACTTGGCCTATGCCATCGCAGACACCATCGTTGACGCGTACTATCCGGTGCTGGAAACCATTGGCGATCGGATCGAAGATCTCGAAGACGACGTGGTGATCAACCCAACGCCAGAACTACTGCGTGAGCTAAACCGATTGAAAAATCGTCTCGTCAACCTTCGCCGGGCGGTCTGGCCACAACGCGAAGCGATTCATTCGTTGATTCGAGACGGCAGTCGATTCTTTAGCGACGAAGTCCGCTTGTACCTTCGCGACACACACGACCACTGTGTTCAAACTTCGGAAGTGATCGAGATGTATCGTGAAATGGTGGCCAGTCTTCTGAACACTTACCTCACGTCCATTGCCAATCGCACCAACGACGTGATGAAGGTCCTGACAATTGTCGCAACGATCTTTATCCCACTGACGTTTATGTCTGGGATCTACGGCATGAACTTCGACCACATGCCTGAATTGCATACGCGTTGGGGATACCCGATCATTTGGGCAGCGATGATCCTCACCGCCGGCAGCATGGTGGTATTTTTCCGTCGCCGAGGATGGCTGGGCGGCGGTGACGCTGCCGATGACGAGTAGTTTGCGATTCGGCCCGTTGCCGAACCCGACACTTTCGGCCGGAACATGCCCCCGGCAATTGGAGTAGACTGAAGGGAGACTTCTAGTTTTCTCATCAAGACAAACGGTGAAATGCGGTCACTTCTTGTTCGCCTTGTCGTCGTGTTGTTTGTCACCAACATCACGCATTCCGCAATCTGCCAATCGCTGGCATTTCCGAGGGCGGTGACAAACCAGGCAACGCCATTTGTCAATTCGGCGTTTGCGTTGACCATCGATCCCGAACGGATGCGAGTTGCCATCGGCGGATATCGTGGCGATGTCGTGGTTTATGAAACCACCTCACTCGCGGAAATCACTCGTCTGGAGTCCGATGGCGGAATGGTGCTCGCGACCGCTTTCGATCCACAAGGCCGGTTCTTGCTTGTGGCCGGTGATCCGACGCGTCTGAACGTCTATCGAACACTCGATTGGACATTGCAACGAACGATCAAATTGCCGTTTCGTTGCGGCTTTCTGTGCTGTCACCCGAAACTTCCTATCGTCGCGTTGTCCGGCAAAGGAACATCACTGCTGTTTTATAACTTTGAAACAGGCACACTCGTCGGCAGTCTCGATCGCGGGCTGGAACGCGGTTTTGAGTTGATGTTCACGCCCGATGGTCAGGCATTGCTCGCGGTGGCGAAACTCCCCGACAACGAATCGACTCGGCGTCACTTGATCGCAACGGACACGTCAGGCCTTTCGGAGACTGGATTCCGACCCGCAGACCCTGCCTTTCGAACGCTTGAAACAACTTCTGTTGGCTTTCACTCGCTTGTCGGATCTTTGTCGCACAGTCGTTTTGCCGTCGTCGATCAATCGGGGCGTATCTTGGTGTTCGATTCACAATCACTTCAACTGCTGACGTCGATCGCAGGAAATTTCGCTTCTGGCAAAGGACTCGCATTCGTCGATCGAAACACGCTGGGTATTTCGACAGGTGATGCCTTTCACACAATAGACCTTTCGAATCCTGAAGCTTCTTTAACAACGCCTTCGGATGATGCCAAGAACAGCAATCACCTGGTTTATGACTTCACACAAAGCCGCATGTTTGTTTCGCATGCGCGTGCGAAAAATCAACTGACCGTTTGGCACCTCTCATCGAGAACTGTCGACGCGGGCGGCTTTGCCGGTCATCCGGCAGGACCAATCCCCGGAATGGAGGTTGCGATCGATTCATCTTCCATGCAACCCCAAGAATCCGTCGCGGAGACGGAACCGATCGAGGTCACCTCCCCTGTCGAAAAACGTATCGACCAAGGAACGTTTCATCCTGCCGATTTGGCGGCGCGTTTATGGACAGACACACGAAGCTCAAAACAGATTGAAGCGAACTTCATCGGTATCGATGGCGACGAAGTCTTGCTACGTCGTTCGAACGCGGATGAAATCATCGTCTCTCGGCAACGCCTTGCGGGTGCTGACCAAAAGTTTCTCGATGAGATTCTCGAAACGTTCCCAGCAACCACTGATTTCAAATCCTTCGCAGAGACCCAATCGCGTCCGGCAGGTGCAACGCGATTGGAGTCCAAGTTCAAAATGGAATTGCATCTGTCGATGAAAACGACCGAGACAAGCCGCCGAAGGTTGACGGAGCAAGTGTGCTCACGATCAACGGTTCAGTGCCCGATCGACGAGGCGGATTTTTCTTGTCGACCGATCGTGGCTTAGGCAAATATGCGCCGGATCAACGCTTGGTGAGGCTGATTGCCAAGCACCCGAATTTGAACGCTTCGCGCTTCCCGGCGTTCGCGAATCTGTCAGCGAATTGACCGTGGATCGATTTGGTCGCGCTCTGGTACGATTCACTGACGGGGCGCAAATCTTTCGCTGGAACGGATTCGAGTGGAGCCATCTTTGGACGGAACTGGATGGCGGGACCATGTGGCTGGCGGCAACCCGATCTGAAATTTACGCCCTGGTCAAACAACAGCCGTTTCGCTCCATCGCGAATCTTGACGATCCGATCAACCACATTGTCAAACTGTCCCGGAATGATCGTTGGGTCCCCGTACCGGTGATCGTTGACGGGCAACCAATCCATGACATCGAGAGGCTTCTTGCCAGCGGCGAAAACAAACTGCTCGGCATCCGCCGAGACAAACCGCCGGTCCTGATTGACCAAGATGCGGCGACCACGTTGGAGATCCCAGAGTGCACCGACCATTTGCTTAGCAAGCTGGCCGGTACAAACCAGTCACCGTTTATCCGCAGCGACGGGACACTTTTTTTGCTTCACACACCCAATGGCCCCAAATCACATGGTCGCGTGGAAGTCATGCGCTCTGATGGGAACTCGCGGCATGTTTGGAGCAATGACTCCTCGTTTTATGAACTCGATCAGCCAAAAGGAATTGGTGGTGATCACCTCGACCGAGTCTATACGCGGTATCGCGATGGACGAGTGTTCGAAATCTTGCCCAATGACGAATTACAAGAAGTAAAACTTTCGCGACGATTGACCGCGACATGGGTTGCAGAATCCACTGCCACATCTGACCTACGGCAACAGGATCAATTCGCCCGCTTGCTGGCTCCGTTTGTATTTGAACGCGTTTGGACGGCGAAAACTGGGGCAGAATTAAAGGCAACTTGGTTGGCAAATAACGTTTCACAAGTGCGACTGAAGGCTTCAAATGGTCGAATTGTGAACGTGCCCATCGAATCACTGAATGCGAATGACCAGCGTTTTTTAACGGACCTTCGCTGGCACCGACGCGCCCCGACGATCGGACCCGGCAAACTCGAAATCGTCGCGCGGCATCGCACTCGTCAAGGATCGTTTACGAACTGGGACCAAAAATCCGAAGCAGAAAAAGCTGCCGTGCTGCCCCGAATTTTTCGATTGTCAGCGGGACGCGATCACCACGGAACAGGGCGGTGCCTGTTCGCAACGACGCGTGGGCTGGAAACGTGGGACGGGATGACCTTGAAACGACTCACGGCGGCCCCTGCAGACTTACAAGGCCAAGAGGGAATCAGCATCCCCGAAATAACGCAACTGTTAAGCTTGCCAAACGGCGACGCGATCACAATGTTTACGTGTGATCCGCGTGCGTTTTATTGGGACGGATCGAACTGGGGCGTCACGAATCTTCCCGACGACGTGAGCGTCCGCGACATGACGATGATCGGCGATGTACCCTGCGCTACGTACTTTCAAAAAGGCGAGGCGGGGAATTCACATTTTGGAATCGCAACGTTCGATCGTACGCATGGCTGGAAGAAGCACACGCTGATACCGCTCGCGCAGTTCAAAACACATCTGATTTCACTAAAGAGCCTTTTGCCGATCGACTCAAGTCGTTTCGTGATTGCGTGGCTTGAGCAACGTGATCGCAATCCAGAAGTGACGCGATTCACGTTTCACGATTTAAAACGTCTTGTGCCCATCACACCCGAAGCGTTTTCAACTGCTGCGGTGATCCCCCATGACTTTGGTGGACCGGCTGTCTTTGCAAATGGCTTGATGATGTTTCGAACGCACAGAATGCCGTTTCGCCTATTGCGTTGGTGTGACGGCGCGCCGTTCGAATCCGCGGTCATCGACGGCACCTACTCAATGGAGCCGTTTACCGCAGCGCGTGACTTCGCGGTGCAACCCGATGGTGTGTCATGGAGTATTGAGCAAGGTAAAATCACTCGCATGGACGCATCGGGAAGTTCAACGATTGACATTCACGACCCACTAGCCAACGCGATCGATGTAGACAGCGACGGCATAGCCTACGCACGAAGTGACCACCTGACCGTGATCCGCTACGTCAAACATGACGCCCCCTAAAACACGGCGGAATTGCTTTTGTAGGTGTCTAGCGTGATTTGAAAAAGATGCGATCAACCAGAGCGGCAATCAGATGCTGCACCAGATTGTAGAGAATGATCGGCAACATCACTTCGGGATGATTTGCCAGGGTCAACCCCGCCAAAACCAACCCGGTCCCGTTGTTGTTCATTCCTAGTGCAAACATCAACGACGCTTTCATCGAAGTTTCAACCGCGAACACATGGGCAATGACCCAACCAGCCGATCATCAAGACAAAGAAGTCCAAATCAGGATGGGAGTCGTGATTGCCATTTTGCCCCGTTGGTTACTGCCCGGTGGGAGCCGTTCACCTGACCTGATCCTTGATGCGTTGTGGATCGTCTACTTGCTTCAATTCGCAGGAATTTCATACTGGCTTTTGTCGCGGCCGCAGATGGCCGGTCCCGCCGAGCGAATGTGTAAAACCAATCTCAACGATCGCGACTCAGAAGTCAGAAAGCACACGTAGCCCTCCAATGAGCGAATCGCAACTCGATACTCACGAACCCGTAGAACCGGCTGCTCCTGACAGCCAACCAACGCCTCCTCAACGGCAATTCGTGATCGTGGGAAGCGTGGTTGGCGCGCTGCTTCCTTGCTTGTTTGCACTCGTCTTCAACGAACGAAGTTGGCAGGAATATGCAGACTACTATGGGCCCGGTTATCATCGGCTTGTTGGTCTGCTGACCGAATTCCCGGTTCCCATGTTTCTCGGTGGGATCGCTGGGGCCGTGGCTGGCTACTTCCTCTTCCTCGCAATCTATTCAAACCGCGGTTTCCAGTCGAGAACATTGGCTGGCGGTGTTGTGGCTGGCGCGGTCGTTGCCAATATGATTGCCATGGCGGTGTATTCTTCCGAACTTTTTGCGTCACGCTCGCGGGGAGAGCCTGCCTATGCGGACGACGTACTCCGCGGTGTTATCTGGCTGATCATGCACCCCACACCTCATGGAGCCTGGATGGGAGCGATCTTGGCGTGGGCGATTGCGAGTGCATTTGCTCGACAACGCGTCGGGCCAAAGACTGGCGCGATCGGCTCATCTATTTTTGCTGCCGTGCTTTCGACAATCGCAATGGTTGTCATCATGTCCCTGACCGCACCGCCAGGGAATTATCACGGTGGCACAGGCATGGGCCCCCGAGAAAGCCATGGATTGATTTTCATATTCATCCATCTGGTTTTCGTGCTGCCGATTTCGATGATCGTCGGCGCAGTACTCGGGTGGCGAACGCACCAGGGGCCGCGCTAACCAACTTGATCATCATGAGTTCGATCCTTCCGAAACAGACCGACCGATTCACGATGGTCGCATCATCAATCACATCTTGTCGAACCTAGCTCAGCCTAATCCCATTTCGCATGGATATGAGGATTAGATAGCCGCAGCAACTGCCGTGCCTTGATAGCTTGTCTTGAACCATTCATGACTTCCAAAAGGCACAAAGAACTCACGACAACACGTACTGCAAGAACAGCAATAGTGCGATTGTCACTGCATGAGGAATCAACATGGCGAGAGCGCGTCGGTAGGTGAAGCTCGCAAGGATTGCCAGGGCGATGGACGACACCATTCCGATCGTCACAACACCAACTGCATTGAAGACCGCACCGAGCCCACTTTCGAACATGGCAATTTTTAAAAACCAAACCAACCCGATCACGTAAACTGCTAACGACAAGAACGCAAGTTGTCGTCCATCGTGAATCCGACGTGCTGCTGAGGTCTTGGAATTGTGGCTGGTGGAATTCGGGCTGTCGGCTGAACTGGCCTCTTCGGTGTCCGGCTGATCTTTTGGTTCTACCGCCTGTCTTGATTCTATTTTCCGATGGGAAGAATGGAGACTCCGATGGCCGACCATCCAGACAGTCGCGACGAGGAACTGGATCCAGTAAATGACATAGATCGAAGACGGTACATTGGCTTGATCACCTGATCGGGCACTTTTTGCAAACATCAATACGGCAAATGCAAACAGCGAGAACTCGCCTAACAGAAATGACTTTCCACGAAAGGACACAAACAGACCGAGAAGAACTTGGACCCAGTAAAAGATCCAGACATCGGTCGGAATCACACTCGTGCGTACATGGACAAAGCTGTAAATGTCGACAACCGGCCAAGGTAAAAGCCTTATCAGCATCAGCAAAAATGCCTGAATCGCCAGATAGCCAAACAGCCTGACGAGGATCGGGTACCCTGAGGTGTCGCAGCGTTCAGCGTGACTCGCCATGATCGAATCCCTATCTGTCATCGCGATTCGGCCTGTTCCGCAACAAACCGCCACCGCCATGTTTTCCAATAGTTTGACAACTTGAAGAGCCCGAGCAAGGAATCCGCCTCTGCAGTTTATCGAGCATTGTCGCCGAAATTGTCATCGCGATGGCTGCAGCCGCATCAATCGAGGTGAAGCTTGAACTCGTGAATACGAGTCTTCATTCCCCCTCGGTCATGCTTCGAATCAACTCGCATCCTTAAACGGATTTCGCTCTGGCGGTTCGTCGTGATTGACGGTTTTCATGATTTGCTGCACGACGAAATTGAGGAGAGGAACTCGGTGCCTGACCCAGACGTGAGTCGCCTCTGGTTTGCAACCCAAACGACTCTTGGCATCCAACGCCGTTCGCCCGAATGAGATCCGTTTGCATCGCCAGCGGATTGCTTGCTCGATCACGGCCAACAGCAAGGCGTGATAGACAGGCAAACGTGAGTTTGCTTCGTAGTCCATGCCCAAGTAGAAGCCGATCGCCGTTTCGCCATCACGGATGATCGTCACAAAGCCTATCAGCAATCCGTTCTCACGGATCCCAATCGTCACAAAATCATCGTTCAACGACTCGGCGATTCGCGGAAGCGTCGTGTTGCTTAATTCGAACAAACACACATCGGCCCGCGCAGCGACTGCTTTGTACAATTCCAAGATTCGCTCTGATTCGTCTCGCAGGTTTTCAATCGGCGATACTGAGAGAGTGTCGCAGTCGAACGGTTTTCTTACCTTTCTTGCTGCCGCGCGGTAACGCTTTGTCAGGCTGGCTAGGTAGTCGTCCATGACCTGCCAATTTGGATCGATCGATAGAACCATGTTCGGCTCGGTTTCCATCGATCCGTAGCGGAACGACTCCAGTGCCGACGCGTCCAATGGGTCGGATTCGAGAAGGTCTTTGACGATCACATAGTCAACTTGGCCGTGAAGTCGATTGGCACGTCGGATTCGATACAAGCACTCGGCGATACCTAGCCAGATTTGCTGTTGGTCCCGGCCCGCTGCGATTGCAACACCGTGTGGCCCCCACGTATGCACATTGCCGCAAATCATGATTCTGCGTTTCAGTAGTGAAAGCGATTTCCGTTTCCATTGCTCCGGCAGATTATTTGTTGCCGCTGATTGATTTCCAGACAGTTGAGTTCCTATGACGTCGAATGTTTGCGTCGCAATTGCGGCCACGGGTTCACCATCGTCGTAAACGATGGCAAAGTCACGAACAATCTGACCAGAGAACTCGTGCTGGGCAGAGAGTAAGTAGCGTCGACTCATGAAAAGGGACGCTCCTTCAGTCACGCGATCCCAGTGCTCCGCATTAAGAAACTCGATTCTGCTCGCAATGGCGAATTGAAATCCAGAGGCCTTCCTGGTGACGGCGTTTGGTTTGTCGTGAGGCATGATGGGGATTGCCTGAGGGATGCATGAAGTGCGGAGCGCCCAGGGACGCGATGAGGAGACGTTGTAATGATTGATTCAAGACGACACATCTGAAGCAGACGATTTAGTGCCCATCCTGACGTGACATTATCGCGTCAATTTCGCAAACATGGACCTTTGTTATTTTCAGAATCTGAATGCCCTGAGCACCGAAATCCTTGGTCCGATCCTAAACGTGGTCAGTACTTGTCTACCGGACCAAGACCGCTGTTATTGACCTCCCTGTGATTCGACGAGAATTCTGGAATCATGGATGTTCCCAAAACCACAACCGATTGCCCGGGTTGCAAGCAGCAACAAGCAGTGATCGATGCCTCGGTCAAACAAGTTGAAAAGCTAACCAAACGGCTCGAGAAGGTCGAGCGCGAGGACAAACGCCAAGCGGCCCCATTTCGCAAAGCACGCAAGGCCGATCCAAAGAAGCCCGGCCGAAAGAGCGGAAAGGACCACGGCAAGCACCATCGCCGTGCTGCTCCGGAGCAAATCGACGAGACATACAATGTGCCGCTGCCAAGCTGTTGCCCTGGTTGCGGATGCGATCAACTGACGAAGACCGAAACTCGAATCCAGTATCAAACTGAAATTCCTCGGACGGTCATTTATCGACAGTTCAGTATCGACGCTGGAACCTGCACCGGTTGCGGCGTGGCGGTGCAAGGTCGGCACGAACTGCAAATATCCGATGCAACCGGAGCTGCAGCGGTGCAGCTCGGACCGAACGTTCACGCTGCGATGGCACTGCTTATCAAAGAACTGGGGCTCAGTCACGGCAAGGTAAAGCGTTTGCTGGAAATGCTTTTCGAAATCACCTTCGGACGCAGCACGAGTTGCCGAAGCATGCTTTCTACCGCAAAACGTTTGGAATCGGCCCATGGTGAGGTTCGCCACGCTGTACGTGGCGAACCCCAGGTTGTGGGTGACGAAACAGGCTGGCGTGTCAATGGACATCCGGCTTGGTTGCACGTGTTTGTTGGCCTGACCGCAGTTGCATACGAAATTGACCCGTCGCGCAGTATCGAACCGGCAGAGCGACTGCTTGGAAGAGATTGGTCGGGCATCTTCGGACACGACGGTTGGTCGGTCTACGACAAATTCAAGGCTGCAACGCATCAACAATACCTCGCTCACCTGCTTCGGCGATGTGAATCGCTGATCGAAAGCGGGACCGGTGGTGCATTGGTGTTCCCACACGCGGTGAAGAGCGTTCTGCTCAAAGGGTTTGAATATCGAAATCGGTTTCGCGTCGGCAAGATGACCGAACACGGGCTAAAGGTGATGGCGGGACGCTTGACGATGCGAATGCGTGATCTGGTTCGCCCGATCAAAACACATGCGGCCAACGAGCGTTTCGCGAAGTTCCTGGAAAACCATTTAGACGATCTTTTCGCCTTTCGCCGTCATCCAGGAGCGGATGCAACCAATTGGCGTGGCGAACAAGCGATCCGGCCGGCGGTCGTCAATCTGAAGGTGTGGGGAGGCAACCGAAGTGAAGCCGGTGCAAACGCACAGTCGATCATCATGAGCGCAATGCGAACGTGCATGCAACGACTGGCCGCCCCATTTACATTCTTGCATCGTCAATTAACAAGCCCGACGCATTGCCACTGCCCATCACTGAGCGGTAAACCAGTACAAGCTCAATCGCATTTACGTTTGCGCGTTGGGTCCCAAACCAACTTTTGAATCCGGCTCATGCCCAGTAAACGCCAAGTGCGTTTACGACCCTCGATGCCCCAACCCAATGGCTCAGGTCGCACGATGTTCGGGCGGAAAACGAAAGCACCCCCGGCAGGATTCGAACCTGCGACACCAGCTTTAGGAAAGCTGTGCTCTATCCCCTGAGCTACGGGGGCGATTGCTGACTTCAACGCCCACAATGATTCGACTGTTTTACCAATCGCTTGGTTCTGCGGAAACCTGGGATTTTCTTTTCCGCTGTGCTTCGAGTGCGATTTCGCGGCCTTGCCCGAGTCCAACCTGGCAAATTTAATAGCAGGGCCTCATCCCGCCGCCCTCCAAGCCCGCAAATCCAGGCCCCAAGTTGACTTCTGAATCGTCGCCTGCGAACGCTTCGCCTCTCAACGCCTCGCCAAGCGTCCCCAAACTTTCTTTCTCGCGATTATGGTCCATTGGCGTCCTAGCGTTGATCGCGGTCACGTGGCCGCTTTGGCTGCCTCGCCCATTGGCATCCGGCGTGTATCCCACCATCGGCTTCATTGCGTCCCCGACTTCGGTCGCAAATCGCCTTGAATTCGCCGGGGCTGTTGCAGCAATTGGGACGCTGATCGCGATCGCCAGCGGACGTGTCACCGCACGATGGTGGTGGCTCGTTTCGATCGGGCTTGTCGTACTTGTCAGCACCGATCAACAGCGCTTGCAACCCTGGTGCTACCAAACGATCGCCTACGGATTGTTGTTTGCCTTTTTTGATTGGCGTTCGGCGCGTTTGTGGATCACGCTCATCACCGCCAGCATCTATCTTTATAGCGCGGCAGGAAAGCTGGATTACCAATTCACACATTCGGTAGGCCAGCAGATGGTGCTGCAAGCCCTGCAGATGATCCCAGGGATCACGCTTGACGAATCAATGGCGAGGTTGGCGACTCGGCTTGCCATTACATTGCCGATCGTCGAGTTGTGCATTGGGGCGATGATCTTGGCAAAGCCGACGCGACGCTATGGAGGCATGGCGGCTATCGCGATGCACCTCTCGCTGTTCGCATTACTCGGCCCTTGGTCGCTGAACCACAGTTTTGGCGTGCTGTGCTGGAATTTACTGCTCGCAGTACAAAGCTGGATGCTCTTTGTGAATCCGGCCGATGGCGGCAAAGACATCGAACCGGAAGTCGACCGTCGGAAAGCACTCTCGCCCTGGTCACGCCTGGTACGAACAGCGGTCATGGTTTGGGTCGTGGTGATGCTTGTTGCGCCGTTGACCGAACGCTGGGGCATCTGGGACCACTGGACTTCTTGGTCGCTGTATTCGCCACATACGAGCCGAGCGACTGTCGAAATCCATGACTCGGCGGTGGCGCGTCTTCCTGATGAGCTCGTTCGCTATTTGAACGACACCGATGGCGATCGATGGAGTCGGCTGAGTTTGGAAGACTGGTCGATCGGTGAGCGATGGGTGCCGGTGTATCCGCAAGCTCGCTTTCAAGTCGAAGTCGCAGAGTCGGTCAGTCGCACCTATGACCTCGGCCAAGCGATCCGCGTCGAACTGCGTTCGGTCTCGGATCGTGTCAGCGGACAACGGACCTCGCGTTACCTGATCGGTCGCGATGAAATCACGCGAGCGGCCGACGGATACTGGTTTCCGATCGGCCGATCAAAGTTCACCACTAACCAGCGACAGCGGTGACGGCGAGGTGCGAGTTGCGAGCGGTTTGCCACTGCGCGTCACTGGCTGAATAGGTCCATTGGCGGAGGAGGTCACGCTCAACAAGCTTGGCCACCATCTCTGAAATGGTGGCTGCCCCGAGATGCTTCATGATTGCGGCGCGGCGGCGTTCGACCGTACGATCGGACACGTTCAGTTCGATTGCGATGTCACGGTTCATCTTGCCTTGCATGATGCGTTCGGCAACGTCGCGTTCTTGCGAGCTGAGTTGTCGTGCGGCGCGATCAAGGCTGTGCAGTCGCATCATCAACTGACGATGTGATTCGACACTGTCTGTCACGTCGCGTGCGATGCAATGTCGTCGCTCCACTGGACCGCCGGGACGTTCGCTGACACCGACCGTTTGAACGGCGAGAATTCGACGTTTTCCAGAGCGGTCAAAAACGCTTCGCAACGCGTGGATCATTCGTCCGCCACGCAAATCGGCGTTGAGGCATTCTTCGACGTCGTCATTCAATGGGTCATCACTGACCAAAAAATCCATGTAGGAAGCGCCTGGAAGCGTCGCCGGGTTGTAACCGAGAACCCTTTCCACCGACGGACTTACATAGGCCAATTCGGTCCGGCCACGGCTCGAGAAAAAGAAGTACGGCTCAACGAAGTCTGTCGCTTGCGGTAGATCCAAAGGCGATACGCTATACACCTATCAAATCTCCAAGAGTGTATTTGAAAGAACAGCCGCCACAATAATTTGGCGTCAACGGCTTCCTATGTCTTTTCAGGGATCTGACCGTGAACCCTTCCCAGATTGCCATACAGCAACCACACGAAGGTCCACAGGTGCCACTGACTGCTTCGATGTCCGCTCAAAGAAGAAGGTTCCTAGGATTCACGGCGGGTGGCAGTAAGACAACGGCCCCCGCAAGGGCCGGACTCGAACCCTGCCGCTGAAATTGGCATGCCTTGGGGGTTCGGCGTCGTCATTACGCCAGCCTGTCAGTCCATTCGTTGATTCGGTGCAGCAGACTTTCACCAATGTTGTGAAAATGCGAACACTCGGAAATCTACGGGACTTTCTCGTAAATCAGCTCAGAAAAACGCACCCCCACGAGGCAGCTTGAACGCCCTTCAGCGGTGAAAACTAACCACCCGACGGGCGTGAGCGACGAGTTGTCATTAGGTTGCGAATTGCTTTTGCATCGCGTCTAAAAATTCATCCAACTGGTCACCTGGCAAATCATTCACGCCTGCCGCGGCTTGGCGCCCACCACCGGTTGGGAACTGGCGACAAAGTTCGTCGGCCCCCGATTTCGTTTCCAATGGGGCGCGAACGCTAATCAAGTAGCCACCCGAAGGCAGCAAACTGGCGAGCGCGTGAGCACGACTCGGATTGGAGCGTGCGAGTTGGTTGCTGTAGACGCCACTCACGCGACGAGAAAACGCCTCGCAAGGGAAGACGAATGCGGCACAACGATCGGTCTGCAAGACAGGCTCAATCGACTCCGCTCGCGTCATGTCACTTTCAAATCCGTCTGCCAGTTTTTCGAAGGCTGCATCCGTATCGATAAACTCAAACGGGTCGCTGTAGGGTTTGACTTTTCGATAGAGCTCGTCTGGCGGGAAATACAGATCGTCGATCGTGCTTCCATAGCCGTTGTAGTTCATCAACGTTCCCAAACGCTCGAGCTTGGCCAGTTGATCATCGGACAACGACAACGGTTCGGCCGCTGCGCGCGCCGCGTCATGCAGGTTATCGCCGTACAAGGCGGTGACCGCCCAAGGCAAAAATGCGCTGTTCAAATAGCGATTGACCAACAACCCCGTGCAAACATCACCGGCAATATCAATGTGGGTTTCCAATTGATCCGATTCAGGGATCTCACCCGCAAAATGGTGATCGAAGTATTGCACCGAAGCGCCTTCCGAAAGCACTCGCTGAATCTCATCGCGGTTTTTGTCCAAGGAGATATCCAGGACCGTCACGGTGTCGCCAGAGGTCGCTTTGACACGACGCACCAAATTGATGTCGCGTTTGACCCCGGTGATTAACTCCGACTCGCGCGGCTCGGCCAGACGAAGTTGGTGGAGGGCACAAATTCCGTCTGCATCACCGTTAAAAACGTCGAAGTGTGTCATGCGATCTGAACTAGCAGGCAAAAGTGGGGCGGAGCGAGTGAGGGGCCAATCAGACAGCCTGAATTTGACGCCTTTCGGAGACCCCCTGAATGTACTTCCCCGGTTCATAAATACCAGAGGCCAACACTGGGGCACTAAGCCAACAGGTCATGCACGACATGCCCGTGTACGTCGGTCAAACGAAAATCGCGGCCTTGGAAACGGTAAGTCAGCCGTTCGTGATCGAATCCGAGCTGGTTCAAGATGGTTGCTTGTAAGTCGTGGACGTGAACGGGATTTTCGGCAACGCTGAATCCGAGTTCATCCGACAAGCCATATTCATAGCCTGCCTTTACGCCACCACCGGCCATCCACATCGTGAACGTGTCCGGATAGTGATCGCGTCCCAGAATGTTACTCTTCGCCGTCCGCCCTTCGCGGAACGGTGTCCGACCAAATTCGCCCCCCCAAACGACCAGCGTATCGTTCAGCAGACCACGACATTTTAGATCACGGATCAGGGCAGCAACAGGCTTGTCCATCGACGCACATTTTTGCGTCAGCCCATCCGTCAAACCCGTATCGGCACCGGTACCGTGGAAGTCCCATCCCCAATCGAATAGCTGCACAAATCGCACGCCGGATTCGACCAGTCGACGCGCCAACAAACAATTGTTTGCCAAACTCGAACCGCCCGGCTCGGCACCGTATTCATCGAGAATCGCTTGGGGCTCCGAAGAGATATCCATCACCTCAGGGACGGACGTTTGCATCCGGTAGGCGAGTTCATATTGCGCGATCCGAGTCAGCGTTTCGGGATGCCCCATCTGTTGCACTTGCATGCGATTCAAATCGGCAAGCGCGTCCAAGGTTGAACGGCGAATGTCGCGTGGCATGCCTGGCGGGTCCGAAGAATACAATACCGGGTCGCCTTTGGAGCGGCACTGCACGCCTTGATAGACAGACGGAAGAAAACCACTGCCGAACGAATTCTTTCCGCCGTTGGGCTGCACACCGCTCGATATCAATACGACGAAGCCCGGCAAGTCTTCGTTCTCGCTTCCCAGTCCATAAGTCACCCACGATCCCATCGAAGGACGACCGCTTCGTGGCGAACCGGTATAGACCAACAACTCAGCCGGCGCGTGGTTGAATTGGTCTGTATAGACCGAGTGCACGACACACATTTCGTCAGCGATCGAATGGAAGTTGGGGATCGCGTCCGACATCCACATCCCACAATCGCCAACCTGTTTCCACTTGCGTGGTGAACCCATTAATTTCGGCGTGCCACTCGTAAATGCGAATTCACGCCCCGCCAAAAATTCGTCGGGGCAATCTTGATCGCTACGTTTAATCAACTCCGGTTTGTAATCAAACATGTCCAGGTTGGGCGGAGACCCGGTCATGTGTAAATAGATCACTCGCTTCGCTTTTGCGGCGAAGTGCGGAAGGCGAGGTGCGAGCGGATTCTCAACCGGACCGTTAGTTCCTGGTTCGGCAGCTGGGCTATCTTGATGAAGCAACGATGACAACGCGATCGCACCAATCCCGGCCGTTGATTGCCGAAAGAAGTGACGTCGCGTCTGTGATTGCAGTCGTTCGAATTGAAAATTCATCCTGTCAGTCTCCTACCGTTTCATCAGCAGTTCATCCAAGTTCAACATCACGTTGCCAACCACCGTCCAGGTCGCGTATTCGATGGCATCGGTCTCGGTACTCGCGTTAGCGGGCAGGGGGCCCAGCGGATCTGTTGCGATTCGCATCGCTTGTTCGGGGTCCTGCTCATATCGCTGGCGAACGGAATCAACGAGTTCGGTTAACCGTTTGGTCTCCGCATCGGTGGGCGACCGGGTGAGGATTTGCTTGAATGCGAACTCGATTCGGCCGTCGGTTGTTGCGGACGCGTCCACACAGCGTCGTGCGATTGCTTGGGCGGCTTCGACATAAACCGGATCATTAAGCGTCACCAATGCCTGCAACGGTGTATTGGTTCGGATCCGGCGAACGGTGCAAACTTCGCGGTTTGGCGCATCAAACTGCGCCATCGAAGGATAGGGGTTACTCCGTCTCCAAGTCGTGTACAGCCCGCGTCGATAACGATCTTCGCCTTCACTGGTACTCCAGTCCGTCGCTGACCCGAATGCGGCTTTCAATCCTAGCGAAGGCTGCGGGGGTTTTGCCGGTGGGCCAGCGAACTTATCGACCAACAATCCGCTGACTGCCAATGCTTGGTCGCGAACCATCTCCGCAGAAATCCTAAAACGCGGCCCACGCGTGAGCATCCTGTTCGCCGGATCAACATCGACAGCTTCGGCGGTTGTCTTGCTGCTTTGACGATACGTTTCGCTCATCACGATCAACTTCACCAGTCGTTTCACATCCCAACCGCTTTCGACCAGCTCGACGGCCAACCAATCCAGCAGTTCAGGATGCGAGGGCAGCTCACCTTGCGAGCCGAACTCTTCACTGGTTTCAACGATTCCGATCCCAAATAACTGTTCCCAATGTCGATTCACGATCACGCGCGCGGTCAACGGGTTGTCCGGCGAGATCAACCAACGGGCAAGATTCAATCGCGTCGGCCTTCCATCGGACTCGATTTCATGAAACGCCTCTGGAACTCCGACGTCGACCGTCTCACCTGTGCTTTGATAGTTTCCTCGGATTTGAATCTTTGTGGTCCGTCGTTGCTGCGAAGGCAATTCTTGCATGACAGGAACGGTCGTCACGGGTTTCAGTTTTGCTAAATCGGATTGGGCACGCTTGAGCTGTCGACGTACCGGCGCAAGTGAATTGGCGATGGAGCGAAAGTGTTCCCGTGCGTTTGCCAAATCGTCTTCCGACCACTGATCGACAGGAACTTCGGAGAGCGATTTGATCGATTCAGGAAGTCTCGTCCAGGCTTCGATCGATTCGTCAGCTGAGTAGCTCAAACGAAACGCATCCAGCAAGTGCCGTGAATACTTTGACTGCTGCTTGATGGTGACTTTCAAGATTCCCGATGCGTTCTGGATCACCTCGCCAAACGCGAGATTCAGTTGATGCTCTTGCCCCATGTTCGGCGAGATCGCCCAACCCTTGTCGCGATTTAGCTTGGGCTTAATTGCCGATGATGCCGGGAATGCATCCTGCTCGAAATCTGCGGTCGCGATCGAGAACTTGACTGCATTGCCTGTTTCGGAAATCGGTTCGGTTGGGTACCAAGTGGCTTCGATCTGCGAGACAACAAAGTTCGACGTTTGCTCCGGCGAAATCTCCAGTCTCAAAGCTGCGATCCGGTCCGTTTCGACAGGAATAGAAATCACATAGTCATCGTTGTCTGGTTTATCGCCGCTGGCCTTCATCCAGCCTTCTTCACCGATTTCGATCGTCCGCATCGATTGGATCTCGGACGGTACGAGCGAATTCCAATTCGGTCGCGAAGGCATCGCGGTAAGCCAGGTTTTGAATTCCTCTTCAAAGGCTTCGCCGGATTCACGATACTGTTTTTCAAGTGATTCGATTTGCTTTGAAAGTCGTTCTTTGTCGGCCTTGTCTTTGTCGGTCCAGAGTTCGATGGTTGGGCTTTCATCGCGTCGATCGGCATCCGCCGTGCTGTTAAAAAACGCGAAGAAGCGAAAGTATTCTTCCTGGGTGATCGGATCGTATTTGTGGGTATGGCACTGTGCGCAAGCCATGGTCGTCCCCATCCAGACCGCCATCGTGGTGTTCACACGGTCGACCACCGCGACGTTGCGAAACTCTTCGTCGTTCGTCCCGCCTTCGTTGTTGGTCAACGTGTTCCGATGAAACGCGGTAGCAACCAGTTGCTGATCCGTGGGGCGTTCCAATAGGTCACCAGCCAACTGTTCGATCGTAAACTGGTCAAAGGGCAAATTGTTGTTGATCGCATCAACGACATAATCACGATATGCCCAAATGGTTCTTGGCGGGTCATCGGCGTAGCCGGCGGAATCGGCGTAGCGAGCGAGGTCCAACCAAACGCGAGCCCAGCGTTCGCCGAACGCCGGGTCGGCCAACAATGAATCGACGTAACGTTCATAGGCGTTCACACTGGTATCCAATGCAAACGATTCGGCTTTGTCCCAAGTCGGCGGCAACCCTGTCAAATCGAGTGCCACGCGACGGGCAAGTGCCAATCGATCGGCAGCGGGCGCGGGTTGCAACCCAGCGGCTTCCATCTTGGCGAGCGTGAAAAAATCGATTGCCGAAACGGGCCACTGAGACTGCTTCACACTGGGAAGCGGTGGCCGCGTCGGTTGGCGATAGGACCAATGCTTGTCATACCGAGCTCCTTGTTCGATCCAAGCTCGCAGCGTCGCAAGTTCGGCTTCAGTAAGCGCGTTGCCTTTGTCGGACGGCGGCATCACCAGATCAGCGTCGTCACTGGTGACACGTGCGATGATTTCGCTGTCGTCGGGGTGTCCCGGGTTGATCGCCGCATATCCGCCGAGGTCTTCGCGTGCGCCCTCTTCGGTATCGAGCCGCAACCCGGCCGCGCGTTCTTCTTCGTCGGGGCCGTGGCAGGTGACACATTTACCAAACAAGATCGGCCGGACATCGCGATTGAAATCGATTTGAATTCCAACGTTGGTCTCCGCGGCATCGCCTGCGACGGACATCAGACCAATCGCTAATAACACCGTGAGAACAATCGAAAAAACGGAAGGACGTTTCATGTCGGGAGGCAGGAAGAGGTCGAAGGCGGGCGCCGCTGTTGAACGTCGGCGAGAGCGGTCAGGCTCGAGAATCTATGATAACCGATCCTCCCGCCAAACCGAGCGTTTTTCCCGGGTGATCCTGCGTGACTCGCCTGCCCAGTGTCTTCTACCCAGCGACTTCTGAACGCTTCCCCAAAGGAGGCAGTCACAACGCATTCCCAGGGAGGTTAAACTGAACGATCGCTGCCGCGACGCCGTCAGCGTTGACTTTTCCCCGCCAGCTTTTCTGCTCCCTGCCACCCCAGACGCTGATGCAAACGCGCCCCCACCGATCCGGTCACCGGTTATCAAAACTAATCCTGGCCTACGCAATGTTGGCGTTGGCGACTCGAATCGTCATCCCTGTCGTTTCCATCAATCGCTGCCACGCCGACGATTTCCCCGAAGTCTACAACAACGAGGCCGACAAAGATGCCGAGCCGATGGACGCGTCGCTGGCGGCAAAAACGATGAGACTGCCGGCGGGTTTTTCGGCGACGGTCTTTGCGAGCGAACCCGATGTACGCAACCCGATCGCGATGGCTTGGGATGACCGCCAGCGAATGTGGGTCGCGGAAAACTACACGTATTCTGACCGCACGCAACATTTCGACCTCGCGCTGCGTGATCGTGTTATCATCTTGAATGACAGTGACGGAGACGGACATGCCGAACAGCGTTCGGTGTTTCTCGACAACGTTCAAATGTTGACGAGCGTAGAAGTCGGGCGTGGCGGCGTCTGGCTGATGTGCCCACCACAACTGTTATTCGTCCCCGATGCGAACGGCGACGACGTTCCCGACGGCCCGCCCGAAGTTGTCTTAGACGGTTTTACCGTGGCCCAGGCAAACTATCACAACTTCGCGAACGGGCTTCGTTGGGGACCTGACGGATGGCTGTACGGCCGATGCGGCCATTCCTGCCCCGGCGAGATCGGACGCCCAGGAACTCCGGACGATCAACGCATCCCGATCGATGGCGGCATCTGGAGATACCATCCCGAATGGAAAACGGTCGAGGTGCTGACCCACGGTACCGTGAATCCCTGGGGCCATGATTGGGACAAAAACGGCGAGCTGTTTTTTATCAACACCGTGATCGGCCACCTGTGGCACTGCATCCCCGGTGCGCATTTTATCGAGTCGTTCGGCGAAAGCCCTAACCCGCTCGTTTACGAACGACTGGACATGATTGCCGATCACTATCACTACGATCGCAACGGGTCATGGACCGAAAGTCGTGACGGGGCCGCCAACGCACTCGGCGGCGGACACGCACACATCGGTATGATGGTCTATCAAGGAAAACGTTGGCCGACGGAGTATCACAACAAGCTATTCACGCTGAACATGCATGGATTGCGATGCAATGTCGAAACGCTAGAGCGTGAAGGCGCCGGGTACGTCGGTCGACACAATCCAGATTTTTTGATCTGCCAAGACCCGTTCTTTCGTGGCATCGAAATCAGCACCGGTCCTGATGGCGACGCCTATGTGCTGGACTGGAGTGATACCGGCGAATGTCACGACCACTCCGGAGTCCACCGCACCAGCGGCCGCATTTACAAGATCCACTACGACGGATCCGAGGCAACGAACAACGCCTCGCCGCGGGCGTTTACAAAGCCTGCCTGCTTGGCCGGCGATGGCAAGTTGCCTCAGCTTTGGAAACGTTATCTCGCCGGCGACCTGACCACGGATCAATTGCATGAATCCCTTCGTGATCCGGATGAACATGTTCGAGTCTGGGCGATTCGGTTGCTTACGGACCGCTGGCCACTCGATACCTTTCGCGGACCACAGCCCGATGCAGTCTACCCCGATCAGCCAGCGACGATTGAATCGTTCCGCCAACTCGCCAAGGACGATCCGTCAGGGCTGGTGCTGCTTGCCTTGGCTTCGACATTACAGCGATTGCCGGTGGACCAACGCCTGTCACTCGCACAACCACTGCTCTCTCGCGACGAATTCGCCTCTGATCGTGATCTGCCGGCGATGATCTGGTTTGGATTGATGCCAGTTGCAAATCAGTTTCCGGATCAATTGGCAATCGCCGCGGCAACTTGCGATTACCCCGTGGTAACAAAATGGATGACACGAGCACTCGCATCACAAGCTGACGAAAACCTAGCTCCGTTGGAAACTGTGCTGGCGAAAGCCACATCGTTTTCGCATGAAAAACAGCTCGCCGTTTTGAACGGATTGAGCGAAGCGTTCAAAGGCTGGCACAAAGCCCCCGAGCCAGCTTCATGGAAAGCTTTTTCACAAAGCACTGCCGCTCGCGATAATCCAGATGCCGTTCGCGAACTCGACCTGTTGTTCGGCGACGGCCGCGCACTCGACGAACTCCGTCAAATCGTCCGATCGAATGCCCCACTTCAAACTCGCAAGTCCGCTTTGGAATCCCTGATCAAGGCAAAACCCGACGACCTTCGCCGGACGTGCGAGTCACTTCTCGATCAACGTGAAATCAACGCGGTCGCGGCACGTGGACTGTCGCAGTTCGATGACCCAAAAGTTGGCGAACGGCTGGCGCAAATGTACCGACGCTTCCAACCGAATGATCGTCCGGGCCTGATCGAGATCCTTGTCTCTCGGCCTAGCTTTGCCAACGCGTTGCTGGATCGAATTGACGCCGATCGGAACCCCATACCGCGAGGCGATGTAACGGCCTTCCACGCACGCCAAATTCTTGGGTTCTCTGATCCGATATTGAGTGAGAAACTCGCACAGCGTTGGGGAACGTTGCGAGACTCACCCGCTGATCGTCGACAAGCGATTGACGCGATGAAGGCAAGCATGACACCAAATGTGCTCGCGGATGCCGACGTTACTCAGGGTCGCACTCTGTTTAACAAGACATGTTCGCAGTGCCATCGGCTGTTCGGCGAGGGCGAAAGTATTGGCCCGGACCTGACCGGGGCACAACGTTCCAGCCTTGACTACTTACTCGAAAACATCCTCGACCCAAGTGCAGTGGTTGGTAAAGATCACCGGATGTCGATCGTGTTGCTGGACGACGGACGCGTATTCAATGGATTGATCGTTTCACAAAATGACAAAACGTTGGTCATCCAAACGCAAACCCGAAAGGAAACTCTGTCCCAAGACGCTGTCGAGCAGATTCGAATCACGCCACTTTCGCCGATGCCGGACGGACTGTTGACGACACTGAGTGACGACCAGATCCGTGACCTAATCGGATATTTGATGAGCCCCACGCAAGTGAGCTTGCCATAGCGATCGCTACGGGCAATTTACCCCACCGGCCTTTTCTGGGCCTGTGGGCCGATCGCTGAAACAACGGCGTTTACTGCCCGTGATGTCTGTTCGACATTCTGATAGATCTCGGTCGTTGCAATGTTTTGTTCGCGAACCGAGTTTCTGATCTGCTGGGTGATGCCATCGACTGAATCGATGACTTGGTTAATCTGCGATATTTCGTCGATCGCATTGCCCGACATTTTTCGCAGCTCCACCAGCCGATGGTTGATATCCTCGGTCGCTCGCGCGGTTTGCAAGGCGAGCTCTTTGACCTCGTTCGCGACAACGGCAAACCCACGCCCCGCCTCACCCGCCCGTGCCGACTCGATCGTGGCATTGAGCGCCAATAGATTGGTCTGCTGAGCGATGTTTTGAATCATTTCGGCAATCGAACCAATCTGGTCGGCGGCAGCACCGAGACCACGGAAACTGTCCACACCTCGCCGAACGACGTCCGAAGCATTGCGCGATGCCGATGCGGCTTCGTCGGTGTTTTCAGCGATATGCGCGATCGACGCCAACATCTCTTCGATGGCTGCGACGGTGGAAGTCGTGTGATCTTTCATCGAAGCGACGGCCGGAATGATCGGCTCGGTAACGGACTGTGTGCACAACTTGCCTGCCAAGAATGCCGCCACTGTCGAGGCGGTCAACGACAGCAGAATCACGAAAAAACAGATGATTTGAGTAATAAAAACACTCGCCTTTTGCGACTCGACTTTTCCATCCGCTTCCTCTTCAAGCTCCTCGACAAAGCCGAGTAGCGTCGTCGCGGCGAGATTGTATTTTTCCTGCATCTTGACCAATTCAATTTTCTTTTCGAACGCACTGCCGAGCGCCGCTCGAAAATGATTGACTGCGTTGCGATAAACGTCGCTCAAACGCTGGCCTTGATATTTGCCATCGAGCTCTTCGGCGGACAAAAGGATATCGAAGGAGCCACTCGCAAACATTTCCTTGATCGCTTTGTTGTGTTCCTCTTGAGCATCAATAATCGCTTGGCGGCAATCGGATGTCTCGCCTCCGCCCAAAAATCGAGAAAAGTGATAGAGTTGCGTGAGCACCCAAATCGAACATTCCATGCCACGGTCCGCGGCGACCCAACGTTGTTCGACATCTCCAGACCAGGTGATTGGTTCATTGGGTGACTTCTTGAGCAACTCCACTTGCTGATCACCGACGGACTCCAGGACATCACTAATCCGAACCAGTTCCGCAGAGGCCTGATCGATCTTTGCTTGTGCATTCGAATACGCGGTGAACGCGTTCAACAAAGCAGTATTTTCCCCGTCGTATGCCGTCAGTTGATCCTGTAGTTCGCGGACCCGCTCAACCGAAACCAAGTTGGCTTCGATCAATCTCCCCATCGACTCGGCAGCCCCTTCCCGGGCTTCGTCAAGCCATTGCTGATACTGGTCCCGATCGCGATTGTCGATGATCCCATCGGTTGCCAACATCTGGCTCTGAATCTGAATGGAACCTTCCATCGCACCATCGGCGCTGTCCCAAGCCGGCCCCAAAATGAACGACAAGGAAGAACTCAGTCGCCAAACGCCAAAGATGCCCGCCAGACCGCAGAGTACGGCGAGTGCCCCAACCACGACATAGCCAACTGCGATGCGCTCGCCGAGCTGCATTGACTGTAATTTCTGCCGAATGGAATCAAGCATTGCGATTTGGTCAACAAAGGAATCGAATCATCGTCTCTTACCATGAAGGTGTGCGAACAACACACCTTCGGCATTCCCTGTTAGATAGGTCAGCACTATTGCGGCGAAACTAATTTAGGCATCAACGACCGCATCACGAGGGGATTCCCATGCGTCGGTTATCGGTCTCCTAAACAGACGTTGACGTGATGACGGTGTTGCTCGTCCGAGGACCTTCCCTCGGTGAGGTCTTCACGTCACGAACAACGAAGCATTTGTTCCAGACGAAATCTCAATGCGCCAAAGAGATCTCTGGTTGCCCACCTGCCGTCAACGTCTCGTGTTGGGGAAGCCCCTTATGTTCCGTCGTTAAGACATGCTTTTGTCGAAGCCGATATCCCAATCGGAATATTTGTATGACAGTTACCGATTTCGCGCTACAGCGGCGACCAACGCTGATTGACAACGCTCGCTAGGCTTCAACAAGACGTCCCATGAAACGCACTTGCTCTCAACTACTCTTATTCGTTGCTGGCTTTGGGACGTTGGCAGCAATGCAGTGCCGAATGGTCGCCGCACAGACTGCACTTCCCATCCCAGCGCATCCGTCTCGCGGATTGCCTTTGCCAGGCGAGCCGAGCACAACCGATTGGACTCGCCACTACTCTTGTGACTTGGTCGAGCAAGGCGAGGGAGAGCCCGTACCGACATTGATTCCAGAACGCCTCCACCACATCGGACCGATCGTCGGCGAATACATCTATACCGGTGAAGTGTTTAACAATGCACGTGGCGGCCTGAACACAAACGATGCCACACTTTACCGCGGCAACTTGGACTTGGTATTCACATTGGATACGGAAGCGGCCGGCCTCTGGTCGGGCGGCCGACTACTTGTCTATGCCAACCAATTTCATGGTCGCACGCTTTCACTCGAAGACGTCGGCGACGTTCAGTTCTACAGCAATATTGAAGGCGACCCACGGCCTGCTGACACCTTCCAATTGAATGAATACTGGTACGAACAGGTCTCCGCCGATGGCAGAATCCTCACCAAGGTTGGCAAACAGGATGCGAACGCTGACTTCGCCTATGTCGACCTCGGCGGTGACTTCGTCCATTCTTCCTTTGGACAGATCCCGACCGTTCCACTTCCCACGTGGCCAAACCCAGGCCTCGGAATCGCGGTGATCGCCGACGTCAGCGATGTACTTCACCTCAAAGGCGGCATCTATGATGGAACCGCAACAACAGGTCCCAGCACCGGTGGGCGATCAGGCTTCGAATCGCTTGGGGACTACGGCATGATGCTGCTTTCCGAAGTCCTCATCACAAGTTCGCTTGCTGAGGACGAAGCTTTGACCGGCGCATACCGTGTCGGTGCTTGGTACCATTCCGATAACTTTGACGACCTGCGTCCCGGTGCGACGGACCCGTTTCGAGAAAACTACGGGATGTATCTCGGCATCGACCAATTGCTTTGGCTTGAACGGTGTAGTGACGATTCAGCGCAAGGCCTGGGCGTGTTCTTTCAGTTCGGCTGGGCCCCTTCCGATCGAAACGAAATCGACTTGTATCTCGGTGGCGGACTGACCTACCAAGGTCTAGCGCCCGGTCGCCCCGACGACCTTTTCGGTGTCGGTATCGCCAACGCAGGCTTCCGAGATCAAACCCTGGATCCAGAACGTGCCGTCGAATTGTTTTATAAGTTCCAGCTGACGCCCTGTTCTAGCCTGCAACCCGACTTGCAATACATCTCCAATCCGGCTGGGTCGATTGATGACGCATTGGTCATCGGGCTTCGCACCGAGGTGGTGCTCTGAAAGTCGGCATGACCGACTTGCCACCGACCGACTAACTGCGGCGTGAACGAGAAACCATCGCAGTACGACTCCGCTTGCCGGATGAGCGGTAAAAATTGCGAGTGCGATTGCGTAGGTGGTAGCGAGCGGCGACGGCATCGACTTGAGAGGGCGATCCCGTTTGCGGAACGACCGACGGGTTCACCAACAGACTTGCGAGTGCGATCACAGCGATCGCCAACAGGGTCACTCGGTTCTTAGACATGGGAGCTTCGACTGGGGGGAGAGATAACGAACGGACGTTTTCGACGTCTCGTGTCCTCCAGTACATTTACGGTTCGGCAACAAGTCAAGGTATTTGACAGCAAACCGACATTCACTCGGGTTCCTGTGGGGGACACCCGAAACAGCCTATTCCACGCATTTCCCGTCGCTCCCCTTGTCTGGGATTGGTCTTTCGCGGCGAAGGGTGGTTGGACTACGATCGCGATTCGACGTCCCCGTACGCATGGAAGGATCCACGTGTCTGCCGCTCCACAAAATCAAGGATACCAATCCCATCCGGCTGATTCGCTGCACGGAAATGCTCTCTCCGATGCATCGGTGCCAGAGACGCTGATCGAGCGTCTGCGGATGATTCGTGGGTTTCTGACTGCGGAATCTGCGGCCATTCAGTCGGCTTCCCAGACGATCGGCCCGTCGGCTGTCGAGGCAGCTGAACTGACTGCCAAATGCAACGGCAATGTCGTTGTCACGGGCGTCGGCAAAGCAGGATTGGTCGGTAATAAACTAGTGGCAACACTGGCCAGCACGGGTACCCCGGCGCATTTCCTGCACCCTACCGAAGCGGTTCACGGTGACTTCGGACGCGTCAAATCAAACGATCTGGTATGGGCGATTTCTAATTCCGGTCGCAGCGAAGAAGTGCTCGCCATCGCGTCGCAGTTGCGGCGACAATCATCAGGCCTGATTTCGATTACGGCCGACGAAGACAACCCATTGGCCAAAGTCGCGAATTGCAAAGTGACGTTTGGCAAACAACCAGAAGCCTGCCCGCACGGCTTGGCGCCGACCAGTAGCACGGCGGTGATGATGGCGGTGGGTGACTCCATCGCGCTGCTTGCGAGTACGCTGCGGCAGTTCACTGCGAAAGACTTTCGCCGCTTTCACCCTGGCGGTGCACTCGGACGGAAACTTGACAAAGTCGACAAGGTAATGCGGCCACTGGATTGCTGCCGGATCGCCAGCGAATCGGTTTCGATTCGCGAATGCATGGTCACCAGTTCGATCAGCGGTCGCCGCAGTGGCGCGATCATGCTGACCAACGGCGACGGCGTGTTAACGGGAATCTTTACCGATAGCGACTTAGCCCGGTTGTTGGAATCACGCTGCGAAGATTCGCTCGATGGGCCGATCGAAGCGAAGATGACCATCGACCCACACTGCATCTCGCCAGACACATTGGTGAGCGATGCGATTTCGCTGCTGAGTCAACTTCGCATAAGTGAATTACCGGTTGTCGACTCGGCGCGTCGGCCTTTGGGAATGATCGACATCACAGACCTAATCGCGATCGGCGAAGTCAATCCGGACCAAGGTTTATCCGGGAACCCTGACGCCCGCCCCACGATTCCGTTCAAGCTGTAGTCCGCCTCGCTGCCAAGCGTTCATTTACCTGGCAACGACACTGCTTTCGATCAAGCCCATTCTGTACTCTCTGATGCCTGTCCTGCTCCGCTCTGATTCTGAACTGGCCGCTCCCATTCGCTGTGTCCTCAGCGACGTTGACGGCGTCATGACTGACGGCAAAATCATTTACGATTCCAGCGGTGCGGAATCGAAGCAGTTCAACGTCCGCGACGGTCTAGGCATCAAGCGATGGATCGGCGCCGGATTGGAATTCGGAATCGTGACCGCCCGCAGCAGCGAAGCGGTTCGGCGACGCGGCGAAGAGCTGACCATCGGGCATATCTTCCAAGGCGTGAAAAACAAGTTGGAATGCGTGCAATCGTTAGCCAAGTCCATCGGCTGCGAACTCAACGAAGTTTGCTATATCGGTGACGATCTTCCAGATCTGCTGCCGATGCGCTCGGTGGGCCTAGCGGTCGCACCAGCCGATGCGGCGCGCGATGTTCGTGACGCAGCCAACTGGATCCTTAGCAAAAACGGTGGCGACGGCGCGGTGCGTGAATTGCTAGAGCGACTGTTGCGCGCCAAATCGCTCTGGAATGTCGGGAGCAACGCATGAGCTGGATAAGCGTCAACATGCGGAATTATTTTCTCGCGTTGGTGACGCTGATTCTATGCGCGTGCCTCTATGACGAATCGTCACGGCGACTGCTGGCTGTCCCCGAAATCGAAGTTGTCAAGCCCAAGCCACCGACGAACGACGCGTCGCTGCGCGCAGAACTCGAAGACCTGTTCGCCGAAGACGAATGGGAACTCGGCAATTGCAAACGGGTGATCACCAAAGAGATGACCCTGCTATTTCAAGAGTGCACGCAAAACACCGAAGGACAATGGAAACTGGAACCGCTAACGGTTGTCATCGGACGCGGACTCACCGACAACGACACCGCTTCGCCGATCGTGCTCAAAGCCCCCAAGGGTGCCGAACTTCAGTTTTCACAAAGCCTGGACCTCACGACAGAAAGCACCAACGGCCCACCCATCAAAATGGGCCGGATGATCGGCGATGTCGAAATCATTCGCGCCGGTGACCTCACCGACAAACAGCCTTTGCACGTCAAAACAAAGGACGTGTGGATCGATCGCGAAAAGGTGTGGACCACCGAAGAAGTCGACATGGCCCTGGGTGCGGCAACGATGCGTGGGCGAGACTTAACGATCTACCTCGCCGTTTCAACAACGGCGGCGAGCAATGTCGATTCGCCATCGGCACTGCTAGACCGGATGAATTTGGTTTACCTCGATGAACTCGTCGTTCCACTGGAACAAGAAAACTATACCGACGGGCCCAATGAAACCGGCAAGGCGAAAGACGACTCGCTGGGCGGGGTGATCTCGGTCACCTGCAACAACCGTGTCTCCTACGATTTCTCAGTCGATAAACTCGCACTTTACGACCGAGTTTCGATTACACGCACCGTCGAAGGAGCCACCCTGGACCGCTTCGATTGCGACTTCGTCGAACTGACCCTACTGGACCCGACGAACCAACAGAAACAACGCAGCGGCCCACTGGACTGGATCGATAGCTTGCGAGCCAGCGGCCACCCGGCGACACTCAACCTCGGGTCGCAAGAGTTCATGCTGGAAGCCGACTTGATCGACTTCAATTCTGTCAAAGGCATCTTGCAAGCCAACAGCAGTGAAGGGGTTCACTTGGTCCGCCAGAACCTTCGTGCCTACCTTCGGCAACTCACATACCAGTACGATCCGGCGCTGCCCAAGAACCTTGGCTTGATCGATGTCGATGGATCAGGAAACGTCGTCATTGATGACCCTGACTTGGCGATCAAGCGGCTGACTTGGACAGACTCATTTCGACTGGAACCGGTAACGCCGACCGACATCGACGCGATGCGAGATGGCAAAGCCGACTCCAAATTTGATTTCCGGATCGTTGGCCATGTGCGTGCCGAATTGACCGACAACGGAATTGCGAGTGCAGGCGAGATCGGCGGCAGGCTGAAATCCGCACCACAGATTGCGGCTGCAGACGCGCAGAAGAAAACGATGTCGCTGCAGCCCGAGATCTTTCGCGCGATCCAATCCGTTTCGATCGATACCAGCCAAATCGCGGTCGCGACCCAACAACTTAGCTTGTACTTCGAACCGGCCGCTGACCTCGGCCGCACTCCTGAACAAAGTGGCGACACCAGCTTTTCGAAACAGCTTGCGGTTTCGCAACCCGCGACGAACAACGCGATCGTCCAATCCAACGGCCCACTCGGCAACTTGGTTGGATTCGCCAAGTCGCCTCAATCTGACAACTTGCGCCAACCGGTCGCTCGGCCACGGCCACAGATTTCGGGGGACGTCATCAGCGCCCAACTGCTGATCACCGACGAAGGATTGGAACCGAAAGACATCAGCATCAACGGAATGGTACGTGTCGAACATCAAGTTCCGGCCGCCAACGGCTTCCTTCCCGTTGAGATGCTCGGCCAAACACTCCGTTTGATCCGCGGCGCGGCGACACAGTCTTCCGGTCGCGATATCTTGCAATTGGGAAGTGGTCCCGACCGTCCCGCACAGCTGAAAATGGAAGACGGTTTCTTTGTCGGTCCAACAATCAAAGTCTGGCCTTCGGAGAACCGCGTCGAAGTCAACGGCGCCGGTGAGATGAAAGTGCCGTCGTCGCTGCTGGCTAAAAAGTCAGACACCCCTGATCAAGACGCTACAAATCCAAAAGCAATTCGCTGGTCCGAGGCTCCCCATTGCCACTGGGGCACCGCGCTCGAGTTCGATGGAGTTCAAGCGATCTTACATGGCGGGGTCCAAATCGATGCTGCTATGGAGAGCGATGAAGGCCCATGGCGACAACGAATGACTGGCCAGCAAATGCTGATCGCGCTTTCAGCTCCCGTGAAGCTGATGGACAAACAGTCCATACAATCAACTGAATTGCAACAGATCAGTCTGTACGAATCACCCCAAGAAGCCGTTGTCGTTCGTGCCGAGCAGCGCGATCTCAACAACGAAATGAAAGCGATCCATGTGCTCACCTCGCGCAAACTCGACTTCACGCCTGCCAATGGCGGACACATCGTCGGCACTGGTCCCGGTTGGTACCGTGGCTGGATGCTGACAGACTCGCAAAACTCGATCCTGTCGCCTAAAGCTGCTCAAACAGAACACCTGGGGAACCAAGTGCTGCAGGGCGTTCACTTGACCTATCGCGATTCATTGCAATGCGATCTCAAAACAGAGACGGCTGAGTTCGTTGGAGGCGTTCGGGCAGGCGCGAAGAAAGTTGATCGCTGGGACGAGATCGTCGACGTGAACCAGATGACACGATTGGCAATCGGCGAAATGACTCTCGACTGCGACCGACTGGGCTTTGGCGTCTCGCCAAACTATCCCAAAGACTTGCTGAAAATCCCTGGTGCGGTCACGCCTTGGGAATTAATCGCCGACGGTGGCGTGATCGCCCGCTCTAACACCGAAGCACAAGGTCTGTTCGAAGTGATCGCAAATCGAGCGTCCTACCAATCGCTGAAGTCCTGGCTGATCATCGAGGGCGCCCCGAGCCGCAGTGCGGTAATCAAGCGAGTGCTACCAAACGGGGCACCGGGTTTTCACGTCAATTCGCCGCGAGTGGCGTTGAATTTGAAAACGTACCAAGCGCAAACGGTGATCAAGGACGCACAAGTTAGCAGCCTGCCGATCCCATCACGGCAAAAGTAAATCGGTAACGGTGCGACGGCTGAGCGAACACCTGCTTGGAAGAGGGAGCTCCGGAGCCCCCCCGAGTTCATTTTGATAGCATTTTTTTCTTAGAATGCGACGACTCCGGCGAGTTTCCCACACGCCGGAGGGAGTGCTTAGAAAGTAAGCATTGTCTGCTAGATGGACTATCGGCGACCAGAATAGCGCGAGTGGTCGCTAACGAACCGATCGAGCTCTTTTTCCATCAGTCGCAATTCGTCGTCTAGCCAGGACGCGTAGTTGTCACGTGACTGTTCCGATAGCAAGCCTGTCATCGCCGTCCAATCTTCTACGGCACGAACCGCGTCCACTGCGCCGTTGTGGTTCGACAAATTGTTTTCATTGCTGGAAGCTTGCATCGGGATAACCCTCCGGCAGGTGGCGATGTTCTGGGTCGTGATTCCGTTCACTGCGGTGGCGGCTCGCGGGATTGCTGGCCAGCCTTGGTTTATGTGTTAGACGCGCCAAAGTGGGTCATGGTTCGTCATCATTGCAAAAACCATTCTGTCTTCCGTGGTGAGCAAGTGTTGTGCCAGACTCGCAGTTTCACTTGCTTCCGCGACTTACCTAAAAACGCCAAACATTGGTTTTTGTGGTAAAAAATCCTGTCTACTGGTTCTTCAAAATCTTCCTGGACTTCGATGGAAGTCGAGCAGATACAACGCGATGTTGCGAATCTGCCACAACTTCATGCAACAATGGCAGAGACTGCCTAATCTCGCTGCACTGCTGCATTCTACTCCATTATCGTCCGATAAAGGAAAACATCTGCTCGCAATTTGAAATATTGACTGGGGCTCGCCACCCATACTCCGGATCACGTTGCCGGTGTCATTCAGCCTCCCCCTACGCATTGGGTTCACTTTGCAGCGAGCAACTTTTCACAGCGGGTCGGCGAGACCTTTACCGCGGTCCCCAGTGGCTGAGCAAACAGGCTGACTCGCAACTCCTCGATCATCCAGCGAAACTCTGTTGCCGCTTGCGCTTCCGGCGTCATCTCATGCTCCGATAGCGACGATCGGAAAGCATCCCAAAGCGACTGGACCGTCGCAGTGCCCTCGGCATCACGCTGCCCCGATCCGCTTGTCAGTTTATCGAGACGGTAAGAAATCGCCGAGAGGTATCTTGGATAATGTTGTAGCCATTGCCATGGCGTGATAGCAAAGAAACGCGGGTGCAGCAGCCAACTAAGTTGCTGGCGCACATCACCGTCCGCCTGCATGAATCGACTGCTAGCAAAAGTTTCCAGATCGCCACGCGTTTTCAGATAGGCAGTGGAAAGTGTCGTCAGCCACTTGGCAATCTCTTGCACCGCAACCGCGATTCGCTCGCCACGATCAGCACGCCGCCGTTCAAACTCCTCGCGTGTCCGAATCAGCGGCTGCTTTTCGACGAAGGCCAACCTCGCAATCAGGTCGATCAACTGGGGTTCCAAATCGCTTCCCAACTTCAACCCTGACAATCGCACGCGAGTCTGGTCCATCTCTGGCAACCATCTGACTTGCCGGCGCAGTTCCTTGCGCTCAGAGATCGCATACAAACGCATCAACCCACATCGAAGCGCCGCATCGGCAGACTCCTGGTCGGAGAACAACTCGATGGCCACGTGATCTCCGCGATCGACCAGCGCCGGGAACTGGGCCACTTTGACCCCGCCACGTTCACGGATCACTTGGCGATCGAGCGCATCGATTTCGAAGGTCGTCATCTTTTGACTGGTATCGAGATCAGCTCCGTCGGATCCTACGACTGCGACACCGGCGTCTTGCGGCTGGACCACAGCGATCTGCGACCGGAGCGGATCGATACCACGACCTTGTGCGATTGTTTTCCCTTCGTCGTCAACAACCTGCACTAGGAATCGCAGGTGGTCATCGAGTTTTTCCTGTTGAAAGTCGTCGGGGCTGATCCGCATTTCCGCATGCCGCCCCATCGCGTCGCAAGCGGCTTGCATGAAGGGGACTTCGCCATACGAAGGCATTAATTCATCACAGATCTGCTGCGCGACGTCCGCCGCCGGAACCAGGTTCCGACGAATCCGCTTTGGTAATGACTTGATCATCGCGACAACTTTTTGATGCAACAGCCCAGGCACCAACCAACCGAGTCGATCATCGCTGATTTGTGAGACGGCAGCATGGTGCACTTTTAAGCTCACACCGTCGTCTTCGGCCCCGGGTTCATAACGATAACGCAGCGGCAACTCGCTTCCGCCGACGACCAACTGACTTGGAAACTGTTCTTCAGTGACCTGCGGGACTTCGATGTCAATCAGGTCGGCTGGCCGCATGTAACACGACGATTCATCCGCATCATCGCTTGGCGGATTTGCCAACCAATCGGACAAGCGTGTCGCGTCAAAGGGGCGTTCCCCCCAAACCGGAACCGGATGCGACTTGGACAGTTTCTCTAGACGCCCGCGATCAACGATTTCGTCTGACAAACGTTCTTGGTAAAAGCGACCGATAACGTAGTCATCGACAACGAGGTCGCGTCTTCTTGTTTTCGCCGCAAGCTCGGTGAACGCTTCACGCAGTGCGCGGTTGTGGCGAACGACCTTTGCGTTGGTCACCAGACGTTGCTCTACCAAACCATGGTTGATCAGTAACTCGCGTGCCGTTGCCGGATCGATTGGCGGCAGCGGGACGCGACGTTTAACGACGATCGGCAAACCGAATAGTGATTGGCGTTGATAACAGAATGCCCCGCTTGCCTTGTCACTCCAATGTGGATCCGAATAAGACGACTTCAACAAGTGGGCTCCGACCGATTCGATCCAGCCTGGCGAAATGCGTGCGACCGTTCGGGCGTATTGCTTAGCCGTTTCGACAAGCTCTGCTGCGACAATCCACTTTGGCTTCGATTCGAACACACCGCTGCCGGGCCACAAATAAAGCTTCAGATTTCGCGGACCGATGTAGACGTTCTTGTCACCCGCCATCGCCACGCCGCTTAAAAAGCCGGACAACAGCGCCTGATGCACATTGGCATAGACCTCTTTGTCGAGCGTCTGCTCCCCTTTTTCCGCATAGCGAATGTGATTGACCGATCCCTTTCGTCCGCTCGCGATCTCACGCAATTGTCGATAGGTGTCCGACCACTCGCGCATCCGCGTCGGCGATAGAAACCGTTTGCCGAGCTCTCGAGTCAGACGACTGCGTGAATAATCACTGCGGGCTTTTTCGTAAAAGCGCCACAGCCGTAACAACGACAGAAAATCGCTTTCTTGGTCACGGAATTCCGCATGGGCTTCGTCAGCGGCCTGCTGCTTTTCAGGCGGCCGCACGCGAGGGTCAGCGATTTCAAGTGCCGCGGCGATCGGCAACACTTCACCCAAAACGCCAAACTGCTCGGCAGCCAAAATGATTCGCCCGATCCGCGGGTCGACTGGCATGTTCCCAAGTGCCTTGCCGATCTCGGTCAATTCATGTCGGTCGTCGATCGCATTGAGTTCGATCAACGTCTGGATGCCTTCGCGAATGGATTCGTCACGGGGGACTTCCAACAACGGCAATGCGTCCAGCGATCCCAGCCCCAGCACTTTGCTTTTCAGAACCACCGACGCCAAATTGGTTCGCTTGATTTCGGGGGTCGTAAAGTCTTCGCGGGATTCATAATCCTCGGTGGAATATAAACGCACACAGATCCCCGGCCCGACACGACCGCAGCGACCGGCCCGTTGGTCGGCGCTGGCGCGACTGACAGGTTCGATCGGCAACCGCTGCAATTTGCTGCGTGGGCTATAGCGACTGATCCGCGCGGTCCCACTATCGATCACATATCGGATTCCGGGTACCGTCAACGAACTTTCGGCAACGTTGGTGGCAAAGATCAATCGTTGCTTGCTACCGCTCGGATGAAAGATCCGCTGTTGGTCTTTTTGTGGCAACCGCGCATACAGCGGCAGCACTTCGACACGCCCTTCCATGCCCAGCCGTTTGTAGTGCCCGGCCACGCGATGCGACACCAAGCGAATGTCACGTTCGGTCGGCAGGAACACCAGTGTGTCACCGGTTCCGCTGCGCGACAGATTTTTGACCGCGGCGATCACGTGGGCAGACAAGTCGTAGCTTCGTCGCTCGTCTTCGCTGACGTCTTCCCAAGGCAGATAGCGGATTTCGACAGGGTAGCCTCGACCTTCGACGTTCAAGATCGGTGCCGGCCCGGCTTCATCGGCGAAGTGCTCGGCAAAACGTTCGGCGTCGATGGTTGCGAGGTGATAATGATTTTCAAATCTGGACGCTTCTCTTGCAAACGACGCAAGTAAGCCAATAGAAAATCGATGTTGATCGAACGTTCGTGAGCTTCGTCGATGATGATCACGTCGTACCGATCCAGGAACCGATCCGTTCCCGTTTCGGCCAACAGGATCCCGTCGGTCATCAGCTTGATCATCGTTTCGGGACCAGTTTGGTCGCCAAAGCGAACCTGGTATCCGACTTGGTCACCAAGCTTGCATTCGAGCTCTTCACTCAAGCGTGTCGCGATACTGCGTGCCGCCAACCGTCGTGGTTGGGTGTGGCCGATCATGCCTTGGCGGCCAAGCCCCGCTTCCAAGCAGAACTTGGGCAATTGCGTGCTTTTACCGCTACCCGTTTCACCGCAAACGACGATGACTTGTCGCGAACGAATGGTGTCGACGATCTGATCACGATACTTCGAGATCGGCAGTTCGTCGGGATAGTCCAGCTTGGGCTGGTACGCTTCGCGACGTTGGCGAAGCTGGGCCGAATCGAGCAGACGCTTTTGAAAGGTTTCGGGGTCGAGACGTTTCTTTTGGCGACGCAACCGGAATTGGTCGCCGCGCATCGCGTCATCAATTGAAAGATTCGCGGGGTCGAGCTCGCCATCACTTGGAAGCGATGGCGAGTTGGAATCATTTAATGAAGGACTAGAGGGCTTAAAGCTCATTTCCCGATGGAGTCGGCTAGCTCGTCGGCTCCGTAGATTTTGCGTAGGGCGTGCAAAATCCCGACGCCGGAAACGCTGACCGCTCGCGCCTGTTGGTCGGTGTAAAGGTAATCACTGGTAAGGCTTTGAATGTTACCGTCAAAGATCAATCCGACCAACTGACCGTCGCGATTGACAACCGGTGAACCGCTGTTGCCGCCGATAATGTCTGCGGTGCAAACGAAGTTCAACTGGGTCGACAAATCCAAGTCGGACTTGTGGTCGTTCCAAGATTGCGGCAAATCAAAATCGGTTTGCCCTTCGTGACCTGACTCGTGCTTGAATGCACCTGCGAAGTCAGTCGACGGTTGGATTTCCTCGCCGTCTTGGGTGTAACTTTTGACCTGCCCGTAGGCCAGTCGCAGGGTAAAGGTCGCGTCGGGGTAGCCGGAGTCACCTTGGACTTTGCTGATCGCTTGAGTCAGTTTCGCGTACGCTTGGCGTTCTCGTTCGTCGAGTTCTTCGCTGACGGTTCGCAATTTGCGGTATTCGCTTTCCAGCTTCGCCGCCAACTGGATCATCGGGTCATCCGATTGCTCGATCATTGCATGGTCGCCATCGACGTACGACTTACGTGCCGCGACATCCAACAACGTTGTGCCGTCGACCAATTCGGCAGCGCGCTCGCGTGGGCTTTTCCCATCGAGCACCAGTGCGACGAGCTCGTCATCGCCGCCACGGAACTCGACCATACGCGAGATCTCGTCGGCCAGCTTGACGCGTTCGAGGTCTTGATAGATCGGCGCTTCGCTGAGCAGATCCTGCAAAAGCGACTCGCGACCGGACTCAGTGAATTCGCGAAGTCGTTCTTCGTTCGACTTTTGGTCTTCGGCGGCGCGCAGTACCAACGTCAGTGCCAAGTCAAACAGTCGTGAGCCGAATGTGACCGAGCGGCCGAGTTGCTTCGCTTTTTCGTCTTGGATTTCGGCGATCTCGGCAAAGGCGGCTTCGGTGCCGGCAAGTTCTGGGTCGGCCTTGATCGCTTCGATCAGGCGTGCTTCACGTGCTTCCTTGGTCGCGATCGTTTTCGGGTCTTGCAATCCGGCCAACATCCCGGTGTACGCTTTGCGTCCATTCTGAATTCCAAATAGTTCGTCACGTGCACGACGTGTGGCTTCGACGCCATCGAGCCCGAACTGCTGCATCAAAACCTCTTTACGACGAAGGTAATCGAGGATGTACGGCATTCGGTGGTCACGCAAAAACTTCAGTGCCGCGACAGTAAAAATTCGCTGCGTCCGTCCGGGGTTACCGCTGACGAACACCAAGTCACCAGATTCGACACCCGCGTCGCTCCAACGCAAGAAATGGTCCAGTTTCGCGGGCTTGCCATCTTCGTAGACACGCATGATCGTCGCATCCATGCAGTACCGCGGATATTCGAAGTTGTCGGCATCGCCACCGAAGAAGGCGGCGGCGGTTTCCGGTGCCCAGACCAGACGGACGTCGGTGTATTTCTTGTAGCGGTAAAGGTGATACTTGGCACCGCCGAATAGCGTCACCACGTCGCTTCGCAATCCGGTTTTGTCGAGGGATTCCTTTTCGATTTGCGCGATCACGGCGCGACGTTGCTTTGCTGCTTCACCGACGGGCACATCTTTGGCAACGCCTGCGCTCACACGATCGGTAACGTCCTCGATCGAGACCAGTTGATTCAGCTCCAGGTCAGGCGCCTTGAGTTCTTCGCTCGTTGACTTGGCCAGAAAACCGTCATCGATCAGGTTGCGATCAGAACTGCTGAGCTTGTGCAGTGTGTCACTGGCGACATGGTGATTGGTCAGAACCAGACCGTCGCTCGAGATAAACGACCCCGATCCGCCGCTGTTGAACCGCACCGACGACAGACGCAACTCGTCCGCCCATTGCTGGGTCGGTTCGAACTCGTATTTCGATTTCAGTTCTTCGACCGGCAGATCATTGAAGAGATACATCCCTTCGTCGCCGGACGTTTCCAGGGAGAGCGAGAAAGACATACAGCACACCAAACCAAAAACTGCGAACGATTTTCCATTCATGATTGTTCCGTTTTCCATTCATGATCGATTCAGCGGTCAAGCCAGAACCGTCGCCAACCCTGAGCAACACCCCCTCCTTGTGGTCTTTTAATCGACCGTCCAAAAAGGCTGTTTTCGTGATCAAGATCAGGACGCAAGGACCGAACAAAAGTCCGATTCAGCTTAACCGTAACCGTTCGTCAACGCATCGCCCCTAAAGCCAGTGGCGCGATGCCAGTTCGATGGCGTGCAATGAGGGTGACGCCCGCTTCGCCTTTGCGAAATGACGATCATCCGACGCAATATGTTGACCTATGTTTACTCGACGGGGAAACCAGCACCGAAGGTAATCCCTCATCACCCGGCAGCAATTGTCGCTTCCCTCGTGTTTGCGACGCAAAGTTTGCCGAGCAGTCGACCCCCCGAAGTCGCACCACCGGACTCCAAAGATCCAAGACCGATCCGCTTGCCACTATGATTTCGCCAGGACGATGAAGCCGGAACTCGCGAGAATAATCGAACAGCCAGAGATGCCGTCGCCGCCAACGGTGGCCGTAGAGATTCTACACCGGGTCGATCGTCCCGACGTGCGGATTGAGGAACTCGCCGAGGTCATCAGTGCCGACCCCGCACTCGCGGCAAAGCTGATCGGCTATTGCAATTCGCCGCTGACTCAGACGACACGAACAATCTCCAGCTTGCACCAGTCCGTCACGCTGCTGGGCATGCGAACGCTGCGTCTGCTGTCACTATCGTTTTCGTTGATGGAGACCCGCGGCAAAGACGGCTTCCCATATGAAGATTTCTGGCGGCAATCATTGGGTATGGGAATCGCCGCCAAACGACTCTCGAAAATCTGTGGAACTGATCCTGACGAAAGCTTTTTAATGGGGCTGGTCTACAACATCGGCGTGATGGGACTTGGCATCTGCTACGCCGACGAATTCGGCCGACGCTTCCCGAACAAATGCCTGCTCAATGACGTCAGCGTTCGGATCGAGCGAGACATCAGTGGAACGGACCGGTACGAACTAGGCGCATGCCTGTTGTCGCATTGGAACTTTCCCGAGTCGATGGTGAAAACACTCGAAGACCGTCGCTACCAAATCGAAAATTCACGCTGCCAATTCGGATGTGCCGAACGACTCAGTCGATTGATGCTGTCCACCGAAACGGACTTGCGAAACGTCGTCGACGTCCGCAAAGAAGTTTGCGCGACGTACTCGCTTCAAGAAGAGCAATTCGACGAATTGTTTGACGGCATGCTTGAAGACTGGCGTGCCTACGAATCGCTATTCAATTTCGAAGCAATCGCCTTCGATTCACTTCGCGAATTAGAAGCTCGCGCCAAACGTTCGATGATCGAGATTTCGATCAACATGGAACGAACGATCCGCGAGATGTCACAACAGCACGACGAACTGCGACAGCTCGCCTGGATCGACGGCCTGACACAACTGAAGAACCGCACCGCTTACGACAACGAAGTCCCCAAAGCGTCGGAGCACTATCTGCGTGAGTCACAGTCATTTGGCCTGATGATCGCCGACATCGATCACTTCAAATCGTTCAACGATACCTTCGGACACAGCGCAGGCGATTGCATCCTGCGTGAAGTCGGCAACTGCTTGAAACGCAACCTTCGCAAAGCGGATCAAGTCTATCGATTTGGCGGCGAAGAATTCGTCCTGCTGGTCAGCAACTGTGACTTCGACTCGGCACTGCGTGTCGGTGAACGTTTACGAACGTCCATCGAAGACCTACGTGTCGGTTACGACGAATACGAATTATGCGTGACGATCAGCATGGGGATTTGCTGGGTCAATCAAGGCCAGCACAATCACTTTGAAGACCTCTTCGAGTGCGCCGACACCTGTTTGTTTGAAGCCAAACGCAAAGGACGCAACAACTGTGTCGCGGCAATGGCAAACGGCGAAAACGCTCATGTGATGGTCTCGCCAAGCAGTGGAAAAATCCCAATCACGCTCGATGCTCTCAGCACGTCGCCGATGCAACAGGTGTAGCGGCTACCGCGGCGTTACCCGCAGATATGCCGCGTCAGGATCTTGACGATGTCGGACACGTGATCGGACTTTCGAAAGTCGAAGCACAACGGTTCGGCGGTACTCGACAGCCACAACTTCAGATCGGCGTCTAAATCGAATGTGCCAGCGGTTTCGACCGAGTACCTCACGATGCTGCGGTACGGGATCGAAAGAAACTCGGTCTTCTTGCCCGTCACCCCTTGGCGATCGATCACCAAGACACGCTTGTTGGTCAACACGATCATATCGCGGACCAGCTGGTAGCCTTGCTCGATCGTCTCGCCTTCGACGATGATCGAATCGATCAGCTTTTCGACCTTTTCCAGTTTCGCCTCGGACGCAGAACCGAGGATGCCGGAGAGTAAACCCATCGCAGTTTGCCTTGTGGTTGGTGGATAGTTTACAGGCTCACGAAACAGCCACCTTGGGCGCGCGAGGTGCTACCTGCCGCGATCGCCGTCTTCGATCGACTGGATGTAGTTTCGCAAACGCTCAAGTTCGTCTTCGACGCCCTTCAGCTTGAGCATGTTCTCGACACGCTTGAGCAAATGCATCCGCTGAACCGGCTTGGTCAAAAAGTCATCGGTGCCGGCCGCAACAGCGCGCTCGATGTCGCCAAGTTCGTTTAATGCGGTGACCATCAGGATCATCACGCGAGATGTCTCGGCGTTGTCCTTGACCTTTTTGCAGACTTCGAAGCCACTTAACTTCGGCATCATCACATCCAGCAGCACGAGATCGGGCTGGAAGGACGCGACTTTGTCGAGAGTGTCCTGGCCATCGATTGAGGTTTCGATTTCGCAATCGATCTCAGCGAGATACGCTTCCAAAAGCTCTCGGTTTGCCACATTGTCGTCCGCGATCAGGATTCGATGCGTGTTAGACGAATTCGATGGAGATTGAGACATGAATGGCGAACAGAGAGCGTTGTAAATCGTCAGTGAAACGGATGGCGAACCGAACTTAGTTGGTAACCGCCAAAGACTCGCGATCGGCAGGTACCGGGAAGCTTTCGCACATCTCACGAATCTCATCGCGGATTTTGGCGTGCTGCTCGCTATCTTCTCCCGCCGACAGGGCACTGTGAATCCAGTTGCCAACGCGTTTCATTTCGTTGGTGCCCATGCCGCGACTGGTCAGTGCGGGGGTTCCGATGCGGATTCCCGAGGGATCCATCGGCTTGCGAGTATCGAACGGGATCATGTTCATGTTCACGGTGATACCGCACTCGTCCAAGATCGACTCGGCCGCTTTGCCGCCCAATCCAAGGGAAGTCACGTCGACCAACATCAAGTGGTTGTCGGTGCCACCGCTGACCAGCGACAGCCCAGCCGCGGTCAACGTTTCGGCGAGAACCTTGGCGTTGTCGACGACTTGTTGGGCATAACCTTTGTAATCGTCCGTCAGGGCTTCGCCAAAGCAAACTGCTTTGCCAGCGATGACGTGCATCAACGGGCCGCCTTGAGTCCCTGGGAACACGTTGCGATTGATCAGTTTGGCGTGCTCTTCCTTGCACAAGATCATCCCGCCGCGTGGGCCACGAAGCGTCTTGTGCGTCGTGGTGGTCACGTAGTCAGCGTAAGGAACGGGCGAATTGTGAATCTTCGCGGCGACCAGACCGGCGTAGTGCGCCATGTCGACCATCAACTTCGCACCGACTTCGTTGGCGATCTCGGCGAACTTGTCGTGTGGGATCTCACGTGGGTAGGCGCTCGCACCGGCGACGATCAATTTTGGCTTGTGCTCGCGAGCCAGTGAAGCGATCTGATCAAAGTCCAAACGGTGGGTGTCTTTGGTGACGCCGTAGGAAATAAAGTTGTAGAGCTGGCCGCTGATGTTCAGCTTCATGCCGTGCGTCAGGTGACCGCCTTGAGCCAGATCCAACCCCAGCACGGTGTCGCCAGGATTGAGGCACGACAGGTAAACGGCCGCATTGGCTTGGGAACCACTATGTGGCTGGACGTTGGCGATTTCGGCACCGAACAGTTCTTTAGCACGATCGATCGCGACCTGCTCGACCACGTCAACGTATTCACAGCCGCCGTAATAACGACGTCCGGGATAGCCCTCGGCGTATTTATTGGTCAACACGCTGCCGGCGGCCTGCATCACCGCATAGCTGGTGTAGTTTTCGCTGGCGATCAGTTCCAAACCTTCGCGTTGGCGACGGGCTTCGTCTTGGATAGCGTCCCAAATCTGGGGGTCTTGTTGCTGCAGCGGATTCATGGGCCGTGTTTTGTTGGGAGGGGAAATCATCGGCGGGGCACACGCACGACGCCCCGATTGTTGATGGCGAACGAAAAACCGTCAATCCTTGCCGATCGCAACAGCCTACCTTGCGTCGGGCCCCGAGGCAGATCCGGCGATGGAACTCGGCCACTCGAATACGGCAGCAACGATCGGGAGGCGAGTCATTCGATGCGCCTTGAGAACGCCTAAGATGGCGATTCGAGCGTCATCTCCGCCACTGCCGCCCCCCCACCCTCCGAGAGAATCTGGGCGAACTGGTGGACTTAAAATCACCCGAGACGTCAGGTTTGGCGTGCAGTTTTCCCCTGTCGCTGTCGGCGCGATCGGACTGGGGAAAAACTACACATCGGGTGCTTTGTGAGGATACAATTGGTCGATTGGCATGCCCGGATGGAAACCGGCATGTTCTGCGCGTCAAAGTCCCGTCGCCCTCGCTAGGGATACCCGCCAATCGACGTTAAGCGTGACCTACGCTTTCATCGTTACCGTCTCTACCCGATTCTCGAGTTTCTCGAATGAAAAACTGCGTTGCTGCAATCGCTGTGCTGTTTTCGTCAGTCGGCGCGATCGAACGCGCCGGCGCAGCCGACCTGCCACCGTTCGACAAGGTTTCCGAAAACTTCAAGCCGGTCTCCGTCTCGGATCAACAGGACCGCAAAGGGTTCTTCAACGTCTGGGAACGATCGAGCGACTCTCAACTGATTGCCGAACTGCCCAAAAACTTTGCGTCCAAGAGCTACTTCATCGCCCTGACGCTCAGCAGCGGTGACACCTACGCCGGATTGCAATCTGGAGACTTGGTCGTCAAATGGCGGGAATACAACAATCGCTTGGCCCTGATCGCCCCAAATCTGTCGATCCGTGCGACCGGAGATCCAGAGTCCAAAGCGTCGGTCAAACGACTGTTCACCGACCAAGTGCTTCTGGACATCCCGATTTTGGCCAAGGGTCCAAACGGCGGCCCGGTCATCGACCTGGATTCACTGTTGGTCAACAACGCCAGCACGTTCTTCGGACGCAGCGTTCGCATCAGTAACCCTCGCATCACCTCGATCGGTTCGGTCAAGGTATTTCCATCGAACGTCGAAGTTGCCGTGGAAATCGTCGGCGCATCGAACCGCTTCCAAATGCTGCACTACAGCTTCAGTGAAGTCCCCAACCCATCAACCGGGTTCAAGCCACGTGAAGCCGACCAACGCATCGGTTACTTCACCACGACCTACACCGACCTGAGCAAGTACACCGACGACGAAACACAAGTTCGTTACATCAACCGCTGGAACCTTGCCAAACGTGACCCCAAGCTGAAACTCAGCCCTCCAAAAGAACCGATCATCTTCTACGTCGAACACACCACACCGGTGCGTTACCGACGCTGGATCAAAGCCGGCATCGACTACTGGAACAAAGCTTTCGAAAAGGTTGGCATCGTTGACGCGATCGAAGTCCATTACCAAGACGCCGAAAGCGGCGCGCACATGGAAAAGGACCCAGAAGACATTCGTTACAACTTTGTCCGCTGGTTGAATAACAACATCGGCACCGCGATCGGACCGAGCCGCGTGCACCCGATGACAGGCGAAATCCTCGACGCCGACATCATCCTTACTGACGGCTGGATTCGTCACTTCAATTTCAACTACGACGACCTGATGCCCAAGCTGGCGATGGAAGGCACCAGCCCGGAAACACTGGCCTGGCTCAGCGAACACCCCTCCTGGGACCCTCGCGTTCGCATGGTTTCGCCTTCGAAGGTCAACCAAGTTCGCGAACAAATCGCCCGCCAAGCACGCCAGCCCTACGCCGGCTATGCGATGGCATCGGCCGACGCCAGCATGATGGGTGACGACGAGTACGACGGACTGATCGGACACCTCAGCCAAAAGAATGGCTTGTGCATGGCCCCGGGAGCTCGCTCGCTAGACCTCGCGATCGCACGCATGGACTGGGCGCTCGCGATGCTCGACGAAAAGCCTTCGGTTGACGAAGACGACAAGAAAAAAGACGAAGACGACGAAGCCGAATCGAAAGACGACGAGTCCAAAGAGAAGTCCGAAGCCAAGAAAGACGACGAAGAAAAGAAGGACGAGGACAAAGCCGAAGCGAAGGATGACGAAAAGTCCTCCGACGACAAAACCGCCGAAGCCAAAGACGAATCCGACGTCCTCGACGGCATGCCCGACTGGTTCATCGGACCGCTTTTGGCTGACCTCGTCGCACACGAAGTCGGCCACACCCTCGGCCTGCGTCACAACTTCAAAGGTTCGTCACGCTACACACTCGACGAAATCAACAGCGAAAAAGTCAAAGGCAAAGAGACCTTCACCGCTTCGGTGATGGATTACACGCCGATCAACTTCCGCTATGAAAGTGGTGACGTCCAAGGCGACTACGCCATGATCGATATCGGTCCCTACGATTACTGGGCGATCGAATTCGGCTACACCATGGACGACAAAAAACTGCCTGAACTGCTCAAACGCTGTGTCGAACCAGAATTGCAATTCGCAACCGACGAAGACACCAGCGGTCCCGACCCATTGGCACGTCGCTATGACTTCGCCAAAGACCCGTTGGACTACGCCGAAGAGCAGATGAGTCTGGTTAAACTGTACCGCACTCGCATCCTGGAAAAATTCGTCAAAGACGGTGACCCATGGGCGAAAGCACGTCGCGGTTACGAACTGACCCTCTCGCTGCAAACCCGCGCGACGAGCATGATGTCGAACTGGATCGGTGGCGCGTTTGTCAACCGTGACAAGAAAGGCGATCCGGGCAACCGCTCGCCAATCGAAGTTGTCCCTGCCAAACAACAACGTGCCGCTTTGAACTTTGTGATCGAGAACACATTCAAAGACGACGCGTTTGGTTTGAGCCCCGAACTGCTCGAACGCATGACCAGCGAGCGTTGGCTGGACGGGGCGGGAACACTGGGAAGCAGCGGAGAAGCCACTTGGCCGGTTCACGACCGCGTCCTCGGTTTGCAATCGTCAGCCCTGACTTGGCTGATGAGCCCAACAACGCTTCGCCGTGTTTATGACAACGAACTGCGATTGCCAGTCGATGCCGACGCACTGACGCTGCCAGAGCTTCTGGAAACGATCAGCACCGCGGCTTGGACCGAAATCGCCAGCGAATGCCCCGAAGGACGCAATAATCGTCAGCCAATGATTTCGTCGCTCCGTCGCAACCTGCAAAAGGAGCACGCACAACGGTTGATCGATTTGGTATTGGAAAAGAACAACAACACCGCCGCCTACAAGCCGATCACCGACTTGGCGCGGATGGAGTTGATCGACCTCCAACACGATATCGAAGAGCGATTGAAGACCTGTGAAAAGAAAATGGATGCCTACTCGCGAGCTCACCTCAACGAGACCGCGATGCGTATCAGCCAAGCCTTGAAGGCAGGCTTCACGTACCAGTCTTCGTCGTCAAATCCGCTGGGTCAGTTCATCATCCTTGGTGAAACGCCTGACGATCAGTAACGACAGATTTTGTCTGAACAAGAAATCGCCAAGCGGTCGGGAGTTTTCCCGGCCGCTTTTTTATTTGCCGTCTACAAGATCGGACTGAACAAACGGGCGACGACTCGCCCGATCCCGGTCAGCCAGGGATGATCCGCTTTCGCCGCCGGATCCGGCCACCGAGCCTCTTGAAAATCGCTTTGCAACATCTGCTCCATCGTCGCGATGAAGTTCGGACATTCAATCGCAACCATCATCTCGAAATTCAAATGCAACGAACGATGATCCAAGTTAGTTGAACCGACCATGGCGAGCTTGTCATCAACCAGCCAACACTTTTGATGCATCAAGCCTTCACGGTATCGCCCGACGCGGATCCCGGCGTCCATCAGCTCACGTTCGTAGTAGAACCCGGCAAAAAAGACGCTGTAGTGATCGGCGATTGAAGGGATCAGAATTCGCACATCGACACCACGTGCGCGGGCCATCAACAAACTGACAAGCGTCGTGTCATCGGGCACCAAATAGGGCGTCGTGACCCACAATCGCTCGCGGGCCGATGCGGCAACGGTGGAAAACATCATCGTCGCACGCGGATGATCGTCGGCCGGACCGGTCGCACACATCGCCGCACGGCACCCAGTCGCTCGACAATCGCCGGCTTGACCGTCCTGACTGACGTGGGCGGGCGGCTCCATCGGCTTCCAATGCGCCTCCGGCAAATCCTGCCTAGCCGCCCAGTAGTAATCGCCAGCGAAGACGGCTTGGACCTTGCGAGTGATTGGACCGGTTAACAGCACTGCGGTGTCACGCCAGTGATCCGTCCATCCCGCGTTGCCGGTGTATTCTTTGCCGACGTTGAAGCCACCAACCAGCGACGTATGGCCGTCGATAACGATCAGCTTGCGATGGTTGCGAAAGTTGACTTGGAATCGAGTCGTCAGCTTGGTCGGCGTATCGAACGCATGAACATCGATCCCGGCATCGACCAGCCGCTGGACGTAGTGGCGTGATAGTCCGATGCTGCCGATATTGTCGTACAGCAATCGTACTGTCACGCCGCGCTGGACACGCTCGATCAGGGCAGCCGCCAATTGACGCCCGATCTCGTCATCTCGGATGATGTAAAACTCGAGGTACACATACCGCCGAGCCTTTTTGATTTGCTCGATCACGCTGGTGTAAAACGCCTCGCCGTTGATCAGCAATGACGCCTGATTGTCATCGCAAATCGGCGTATCCAGCACGTCAGCGACTGCATCAAGCGGTGTCCGAAGCTCAGTCGAACGCACCCCAACGGCCGTCTTTAGCTCGGTATTGATCGCCGCAACGCTGCGTTTATGACGCTGGCCGACCTCGCGAATCGATTCGCGGTAGCCCTGAAAACGGTAGCGGCCGAAAACCCAGTACAGCGGGATACTGACCATCGGCAGCGAGACGAGTGCGACCACCCACGCGATTGCCGCTTGTGTGGTTCGTACAAACCAAATCGCATGGAGCGCCGATGCAATGGCAATGATCTCGATCCCGATGACTAACAGCGATGTCAGCGTCGTCCAAGAAAGCGATCCTAGGTAATCAATCAGATTCATTCGTCTGGCTACCGACGTCGAACGCACTGGTATCGATGATGTTGATAATCACCCCTTTCTGCTTCGCGGTCGTCTCGTAGACCATCAACTTAACAATCACCCGGTGCCGTTCACTTTCGCCGAAAGTTTTGATCACCGAATGTCCCGTGACTTGCACTTGCTCAAGCAATTGTGGCAAGTCGCTAATCTGAAGCGAGTGCGTAAAGTTATTGATCGGCCGCCCCACGTCGTGACTCATCAATCGAAAGTACTTCGTCGCCAACGGCGTGAACTTTCGAATGCAGAGGTCTTGATCCAAAAAAATCGTCCCGATATCGGACAAGCCCAGCAGGTTGTTCAAGTCATCAGTAACGACTTGAAGCTCCGTGATTTGCCGCTGATTCTCCGTATTGACTGAGTAAAGCTCCTCGTTGACGCTCTGCAATTCCTCGTTGGTGCTTTGCAGCTCTTCGTTGCTGGCGATCAGCTCCTGGTTGGTCGACTGCAACTGCTCATTGCTCGCTTCTAACTCTTCGATCGTCGCGTTGAGGGTCTCCTTGGTGTATTCCAGTTCGGACCTTAACGCATCATGTTCGACGCCGGTGCGAATTTGACTGAGCTCTTCGAACTCGGAGCGTGGACCAGGCCGCTCAGCATCGAATTCGATGAACCAAAGGAATCGATTCGAATCTGGCTCTTTACGAATCGCGCGAATTAGGACGTCACGCGTCAACACTTTTTCGCCACCGTTCCCATTTCCGCGTTCGGCGGAACGAGTCTCAAATTCGACGCCACGCAGCAGCACGTGCTTTCCCGCTTCGGCGGCACGCACCATTCCCGCGCCGATGCTGCCACGGACCCCATCGGGCAACAATTGACTCACTCTCCCGCTCGGACGTCCCGACATCGGGAGCAGGAATTTACTGGCATCGCCAAAGACGTGAATCACATTGCGATTTTCGTCGACTAATAGGCCGTTGTGGACAAACTCGCCCAGCAACAAATCATAGGAATCGAGCAGCGTGCTAAAACTCGGCTGACCTGACGCGCTTCGGTTCACCAGATCGACCAAACGCGACGGAAACACCTGACGTGTTGGATAGAATTTCAACTGCGCGGGCAAAAACCGCGGAAGGTTGCCAAGCTTTTTATACAGACGCCACGTCGGGTCGATCGTTTCGAATTCGGACTCCAGCGAACTTGGCACTTCGCTAGGCCCAAGCATCAAGATACCCTCTGTATCGAGCGCAAAGTGGAACGAATGAAACGCGGCCTGCTGGGCATCTTTCTCCAAATAGATCAACAGATTGCGACAGGCGACTAAATTCATCCGCGAGAACGGCGGATCCTTGATCACGTCGTGCCGGGTGAAGATGACATGACGACGCAAATGCGTGTCGACGCATCGCATCCCGGAATCAACCTTTTGGAAAAACCGCTCTTGCTGAGTTGGCGTGAGGTGCTCAATCGCCTCCTGCGGATACACCCCCTTCGCCGCGACTTTTAATGCCCGGTCATGCACATCGGTTGCCAAGACTTTAAATCGCGGCGGACGCCCTAAGGCCTCAAACGCTTCGATCGCGACAATCCCGATACTGTATGCTTCCTCGCCGGTTGCACATCCGGCAACCCAGATTCGCAATTCCTTGTGCGGATCAAAGCCTTCGACCATCGCGATCAGTTCTTGACGCAGAACTGAAAAGGCTTCTTCATCACGAAAGAACTTTGTCACGCCGATCAACAAATCGAAGTACAAGGCGTCCAATTCCTCTGGATTCTGCTCGATCGCCCGTGCGTACTCTGCCAATGTTTCTGCACCAACGGATCGCAACCGCCGACTGATTCGACGATCAATCGTTCCCGATTTGTAGTCCGCAAAGTCGATCCCGTGACGGTCGCACAGCATCGAAAAAATTCGCTCGATATCGGAAAACGAATGCTGCTCTTCGGCCGCCTCCACTGCCTTGACGGAATCTGGGTCCTCGGCAAACTGCATCAACAATTGCGAAATTTGGTCTCGCGGCAATGAAAAATGCACTTCGCCAGTCGAAAGGGCGTTGGTCGGCATCCCGTTAAACTCGGCGGTCTCGGGCGACTCAACGACGGTAACACCGCCGGCGGCACTGATGTGGCGAATCCCTGTTGAACCATCGGACCCGGTTCCGGAGAGCACAACACCGATGCAGTGCTTGCCGAAACTTTGCGCGGCCGAAACGAAAAAGTGATCGACGGGCTTGGGAAGCTGTTCCGCGTTCGCATCACTCAGCACGAAATGGCTCTTCTCGATTCTGGTTTCTTTCGAGGCGTTGTTTAGATAAATCTTATTTGGCTCGACCGGCATCCCATCGGTCACGTTGCAGATCGGCATATCGGTATGCCGGGCCAAAATTTCATCCATCAGGCTCTTAAAGCCTGGTGATAAGTGGACGATCACCACGATCGCGCAGCCGGTGTCTTCTGCCAAACTTGAAAAGAGGACCTCCAGAGAACGCAATCCACCGGCGGAGGCGCCGATGGCGATCATTGATTTTGCACGGTTGCTGTTGTTCTGGTTGGTCATAGTTGTGATCGTGTTGCCTTCAATGGCGTTTTATCGCATCAACCTGCATTCATTCCGACTCGGAATTCATTCGGACTCGGCAATGTGCAGTGAAAACTTCACCACCGTTCCATGCCGTCGATTCGGCTCGATCCAAATCTTTCCCCCGTGACGCACAATGATTCGCTTGCAGAGTGCCAACCCTGCACCAATCCCCGGAACGTTGTGCTCGAACCCGAGACGCTTGAACATTGAAAAAACGCGGTCGAAGTGACGCGAGTCAATTCCGATCCCGTTGTCTTTCACCGAGATGTGGGCAAACTTACCTTCAACCGTTGCCTCCACACGAATTTTTGGCGGCTCTTCACTACGGTACTTCACCGCATTGTCAAAGAGGTGAAAAAACACTGTTTGCAACTGATCTGCATCGCCGGAGACATTCGGCAATTCTCCGATTTCCAAATCGGCGTCGTGATACTGTAGGCTGGAGGCCAAACTTTGCGATGCATCGGAAGCCACTTCCTTTAGATCGACACGCCGCATCGCGCCGCCCCGTGTGTTGATCCGCGAATAGGCCAGCATTGCTTCGATCATGCCACGAAGTGTTGCCGAGCTTTCGTTGATCACACGGACGGACTTGACCATCTCTTCGGAAATATTGTCGCCCGCTTGCTTCTCCAAGATCTGCGCATACTGCTGAATATGGCGGAGCGGGACTTCCAAGTCGTGGGACACGGCATAGGCAAAATCAGGCAATTCTTCGTTGATTTGCGCAAGCGTAACCATCGTTTGTTTGGCTCGCTCGGCCTCTTTGATTGCCGAGATATCCGTCGTCGTCAGCACGATGCCTTCGACGCGTCCCGATTCGTTCCGATAGGGCTGCATCCGCTGCAAGAACACTCGCCCATCGCCGCTTTGAACTTCGACTTCTTTGGCGATTTGCGATTCCAGCACTTCACTGGCATCAGCAAGCAAATTTGGGCTATCGAGCTTGTAGGCGATGTGTTCGATCGGCCGACCGATGTCTTGGTCAAGCACATTGAACGCCGATGAAATCGCAGGCGTGAACATACGAATCCTGAACTCTTCGTCTAGGAACACCGTCCCGATATCGGTGCTCTTGAGCAAGTTGTCCATGTCGCTGGTCATCTGCGTCAGCTCTTCGATCTTCTGTTTGTGCTCCGCGTTGACGGTGTACAGTTCCTCGTTGACGCTGTGCAGTTCCTCGTTGGTACTCTGCAGCTCTTCGTTGGATGCGATCAGCTCTTCGTTAGTCGCTTGCAGCTCTTCGTTGCTCGATTCCAGCTCTTCCACCGTCGCCTGCAGCGTCTCTCGCGTGTATCCGAGCTCGCGTTCTAATTGCGAAATACGTTCGTTAGCAAACTCATTCGCGTTCAACTGGGCCAAGTCGATCGAGTTGCTCGACATGTCCTGCGCCTGTTCTACCGAGATCAGATAAAGGCTCTGTGTCGCTTTCCGATACGGTTCAATGGTGACGCGATAAACCGCGTCTTCTTCACCATCGACCTGATAATGAATCCCGTTAAATACAATCGGCTTGTCATCTTGCTTGGCTCGCAAAACTCCGGCGCTAACGGCAGTCCGCAGCTCGCCGGAAAGCAGCTTGATTGCGTCCAAGGTTGGGCGACCTTCGGGTTGAACTAACAACTTGCGTGCGTCGCCAAAGGTATGGACCAGTTCACCAAAATCATTGATCAAGAAACTTGGCGGAACATACTTGGCCAACAACTCTTCGTAGGCTGATGACAGCCATGCTTGCCGGTCTCGCTGCGGGCTACTGGCAACAAATATCGGGCTCTTTTCGCGAATAACGCTTTGCAGCGAAGGCGACACAGGCATCCGGGTCGTATCTGGCAAACGCACATCGCGTTTCTTGGTATAGATTCTCCAATGGCGATCGAGCGTCTCGAATTCGGAGGCTAGTTCACCGACCGTCTCACTTGGTCCCAAGAACAGCACGCCGCCAATCCGCAAGCCGAAGTGATACATCGACAACACACGGTGCTGGACGCGCGGTTCGAGGTAGATCAAGACATTTCGGCAACTGATCAAGTCGATACGCGTGAATGGCGGATCACTGGTGATATCGTTCGCGGCGAAGATCACACGCTGACGCACTTCACGCTTGATGTGGCACAGGCCGTTGTTGCGAGTGAAGTACTTGATCCCCAGTTCATGCGGAACTTGATCGAGCACGTGCGACGGATAAACCGCCATACTGGCCGTTTCCAATGATGTTCGATGAACATCTGTCGCGAACACTTTGTAGTCGATATCGTGACGGCCAGACTTCTCGATCGCTTCGGAAAACAAGATCGCCAAAGAGTACGCTTCTTCACCGGTCGCGCATCCGGGGACCCAGACGCGCAGGTCTTCGTTCGCCGGTGCGTTTTCGACCAACTTGGGGATGAATTCGTTTCGCAGTCGTTCGTAAGCTCCGGGGTCACGAAAAAACTGTGTGACCTCAACCAGCAAGTCACGGAACAACGAATCGAATTCGTGCTGATTTTCTTCTAGAAAATTCGCATAGGTCGAAACATCAACGAATCCGCCCATCTGCATCCGCCGCTCGATTCGACGGGTGATCGTTGCAGGCTTGTAGAGTGCAAAGTCGACACCGTTGTGCAGACGATACATCCTCAAGATGCTGAAGATGCCCGATTCACTTGGCGTCCCGCCTTGGTCCCCGACCGTTGACAATTGCTCACGGTTACGATTCTCGCAGTACTGCACCAATCGCTTGGCCATGTCCGCCGGCACACAGACAGCGTCGACGACACCTGACCGAATGGTGGCTTGGGGCATCCCATCGAAACCAGCCGACTCGGGACTTTGTGCGATTACGATCCCACCGGATTGCCGGACATCACCAACACCACGCGACCCGTCACTTCCTGTTCCTGACATCACGATCGCGACGGCGCGGTCTTGCGCATCTAGCGCGAGAGAGCGAAAGAAAATATCGATCGGCAGATTCAACCCGCGATCTTGATCCTGGTCAGTAAGCAGCAGCTTCCCATCGGACAGCGCCATGTTTTTTTCAGGCGGGATCAAATAGATCGAATTGGGTTCCACCGTGATTCGATCGACAACCTTGTGAATCGACATCTTGGTGTGACGAGCGAGCAACTCGTCCATCAGGCTTTTAAAGTCCGGCGAGAGGTGCTGCACGACGACGAATGCCATCCCCGTCTCGGCCGGCATGTTGTCAAAGAACTCTTGAATAGGAGCAAGACCACCGGCGGATGCACCGATGCCGACGACCAGGCTCGGGCTGTCTTTTGATTCCGACATTGAATTGATATTTCAGCGATGTTGTAAAGTTTGTCGTCAATTCAGGGCGACGCGAAGACGCATCGATCAACCATTAGAGACCCCAGACGTGCGGCCTGTCACCAGCCGACTCCATTTAATCGAGGCGAGTGATGGCAAAGGTGACTCAAGACCAGAGGGCATGCAATACGTCTCGACCATTTCACGGCGGCGATGCGAATTTACTTCTGCAAAAACGAAATCGTTTCGCTCCGACTTTTCCAATAAACGTGCTGTGAATACCCAGTCCTGCTTCGCGATCAGCCCACTTGTTTCGCACTTCGCAAGCCATGCCTCGATGCGCGTCGAAAGGCATTAACCCTAAACCTCTGCCGTGCATGCGCAACGACCAAACCTGTCTTAACACGACAACTTTCGGCGTGGTTTGACAATAACATATACCCCTCTGATTTTCTGTCAGATTAACCTTGCAACCGGGGGGCACCAGCCCTATAGTCACTCATTAGCAAGTTCTGCGAAGAAGTTGATTCTTGCCGACTCTTTCGGCGACTGGATGTCACGCAGCAGCTTCCAAGGTACCTATGTGCCCACCAATGTTGTCATTGGGGCAGTGACATCCATTACAGCATCAGATGATTGCCGGCGTGTTGCCATCCGTCGGCGTGATGATGCGACAGGCGTGAGGAGGAATCGCCATGCTCGTTATTTCCCGGAAGAACGACGAATCCATTTGCTTCCCTGGCACCGGAATCGAAGTCCGCATATTGCGACCAGGACCATCAAAGGTTCGCGTTGGGATCAAAGCGCCACCGGAGATCCCCGTGCTTCGCGGCGAACTCGAATGCGGCGACGCATCCCCAGCGACCGAGCCTGCCGTTGCCAAGAAAGTCATGATCATTGACGACAACTGGAACGAGATGAAGCTGCTTGCCGGCTACCTGCGTCTGAAAAAGATGGATGTGGAAACCGCCGAAAGCGGTGCTGCAGCCATGGAGCGACTCCTCGCTGGCGCCACTCCCGATGTCATCCTGCTGGACATGATCATGCCCGAGTTCGATGGCGCGTGGACGATTCACAAACTCCGCTCCTCGCCCGTCACTCAGCACATCAAAGTCCTTGCGGTCAGCGGATGCGACCCCGACGAATTGAATGTGCCCATCGGGCCAATGGGAGTCGACGCTTGGTACCCCAAACCCCTGAATCCGGAAAAACTTGCCCATGACCTTCAGCGGCAAGCCTACCTGACTCCGGCCTGACATTTCGCCAAGACGCATTGCCTGGAAACACCCACTGCCTGGAACCGCTGCCCAGCGCGGCCACTGTTTGCGGCCACTGTTTCGCTCCATTCATCCAAGCAACGCATGGATGAACCACCGTCTGTGCGCGTGGGTGGGATCGACTCGGGGCAACCGCGGCAACGAAACACTTCTCGTTGCAGCGCGAGGTCCCGCCCACGCGTTTTTTTTTACTCGACGTTCTGCCGGCAAACAAACTGCCCAACTCCGAGCCACATCAAGAAATTGCGTTCCATGCGTGTGGGTGGGATCAACTCGGGGCAACAGCCGCAACGAAACCATTCTCGTTGCGGTTCGAGGTCCCACCCACACGTTTTTTTGATCGAAGCCCGGCCAGAACATTCCTAGAAACGCAACCGCAACACATCTCGGCCAAGAACTTCGAGCTACCCGAGAACTCAAAGAAAAATGTCCTGACCAAAAGGACACCTAGTTCTCTTCTAGCGAAACGACCCAGCGAGTCGCGTAGTGCAACAATTCTGAAGTTGATGTGATCTCCAGCTTGTTCTTGATCCGTTCGCGATAGGAATCAACCGTCTTCGTCTTGACGCCCATCTGTTCGGCGATCAACTTCGTTGAACAGCCCTGGCCGATCAATTCGAAAACAGACAACTCGCGTTTGGACAGCGTTGACACCTCTTGGAACAACGTCGTCCCGCCTGTCGAATTGCCGAGCGCGTCATCGATCGAAACACTCTTCGAAACGTAGACCCCGCCATCCAAAATGGTCTGAATCGCTAAGTCGATATTCACATCCGACTCCTGCTTTGCGATATAGCCGTGCGCCCCATGCGAAATGCACCGGCTTGCAAACAGATGCGCGTCTCGCATCGACGAAACCAACATTTTCAGATCGGGGCGGACCTGTCGGGCGCGGGCAATGAACTCGAGCCCGCTGCCATCGGGAAGACCTAAGTCGACGATCGCAAATTCGAACTCGACGTCCTCCAAGGCACGCATCCCTTCCGCTAAGGATCCGACCGTTGCGACGATTTCCCAGTCTTCGTGTTGGCTGATCGCGGCACGAATTCCCAAGCGAATCAAATGATGATCGTCGAGAACCAAGAAGCGAATTTTGGACATGCTGCTATGTCAAAAAAAAATGGGTCATGCGGTAACTCTCCCACATACTGAAAACCAAATAGCCGGGAGAATCCCCCCCGCAATGCTGCTCTTCGCGGCTTGGATTTCAACGATACACCCGAATAAACAGTTGCGGGAGCACTGCCCCAGCTTCACCGTCAACTGTTTTCGCCTCCACAGGCTTGTTGCCCCGCCTGTGGAGGCTTTTTAAAATTCTAGAGATCCCCGGCGTCGCGATTACGCTTCGGGTGGACCAAATAGCGGACTATTTGCCAATTCGGCGATTGCTTCGCCCATCTGGACGCAAATCTCACGCAGTTCGCCTGGTTCTAGCCGTTCGGGTTTCGTGATCAGTGAATGCCCGACCTTCAACGCCTGGATATGGTCGCGAAGTTCATGCACTTGATCACTCGTCAGCCAGATCCCACGCTCACTAGATTCCTGGTTGTTGTCTGTCATCGTCCTCCAACAATCTCCAATCGGGCGCCCCAACGCCAGCGATTCTACAGCGCATTGCGATCAGAGTGAACTCGGTTCAATTGGCACCCCCTGCCAGAACGAAGGGAAACCAATCAACTGAAGTTGATTTCTCAGGAGCTCCAGAAGTTGTGCACGGCTGCGAAATCGTGGTAGCATTTCGCTCGCGGGGTCAGGTTCGATGGTGTTTTTTACCCAATTTTCAGCCCCAAACCTAATTTCTTTTGCTTAGGTGATCGAATTCTTCGATTCCAAAGGGGCGTTCGAGCATGCCAGAAACCGGTGAGTGTTTTATCGTAGGAATTGGCGCCTCCGCAGGGGGATTGTCAGCGTTGGAGGACTTCTTCCTCGCCGCAGATCCTCACGCGCCGATGGCTTATGTGGTCATCCAACACCTCTCACCGGATTTCAAGAGCGTGATGGACCAGTTGCTATCACGCAAAACGCAACTGCCAGTGCATGTGATCGAAGACGGCATGCGGGTCCTACCACGTCACGTGTACCTAATGCCCGCCCGAAAGGAGGCCATCGTCAGTGATGGCAAACTTCGACTAACCGATCGTGCAGAAGGCGAACAGCTAAGTTTTCCGATCGACTATTTTTTGCGATCCCTTGCACAAGACGTTGGTTCGCGTGCAATTGCCGTCATCTTATCGGGCACCGGTTCGGACGGGTCACGCGGGATTCGCGAGATCCATCAATGCGGTGGTCGTGTGATCGCCCAAAGTAACCCAAGCTTTGACGGGATGCCCAGCAGTGCAATCGCAACGGGAGTGGTCGACCTGGAATTACCTGCCAACCGAATCGCGCCCGCACTCAACAAGCTCATCAACTCAACCGAAGAACTGCCCGCGGCGATCGCAGACGAATTTCAGGTTAGCGATGAACCCTTGGCAGCGATCCTGGAACAACTCACGCTGAAATATGGGTTGAACTTTGCGAACTACAGAACGTCGATGCTGAAACGACGAGTTCTGCATCGTATCGAAGCGACCTCTCAAAATGACTTAACTTCGTATGCCAGGCTCTGTCGCGACTCGACCAGCGAGTTGGAGTCGCTTTACCAAGATTTGCTTGTTGGCCGTTCACCGTTTTTTCGCGACCCTGAAGTCTTCGATTACTTGAAGGCCAACGTTGTCCCGCGAATGACAAGTCGTCTTGAAGGCCAGCAAGAACTGCGCGCCTGGATCGCCGGCTGTGGCACTGGCGAGGAAGCTTACACGCTGGCGATTCTGATTGCCGAACACCTCGAAACACTGGGAATCAATCGCGACGTTCGCATCTTCGCGTCCGATGTTCACGAAAAATCATTGGCAGCCGCCAGCCAAGGGATCTACTCAGAAGAATCGCTCGGCGGGATGTCACCGGAACGCGTGCAGCGTTTTTTCATCCGTCGTAACGGCAGCTATCAAGTGTCACCGCTGCTGCGAAAGATGGTTGTATTTTCGCCGCACAACATTTTGCGTGACGCGCCATTTACCAAGCTGGACTTTATTTCCTGCCGCAACTTGCTGGTTTATTTAACGCCGGCGGCACAGCGGAAAATCCTTGGCCTGTTCCACTTCGGATTGAAACGCGAAGGGTTCCTGTGTCTTGGCACCAATGAATCGATTGGCGACTTGCAAGACGTCTATCGCGTCGTCGACGAGCACTCAAACGTTTACTCAAAGTGTCGCGATCGGTACCCCAGCAAATCGTTTGACTTTACACCAGCGATTCCGGCCGAACGCCGAAGCTTAAACACGGGCGATGACTTCGCGGGCTTTGCCAACGCGCGGTCGATGCTCAAGACCTACGACAGCCTGCTGGAACAGTTCATCCCGCCGTCAATCTTGATCAACGGCAACCGCGAAATACTCCACACGTTCTCCAAGGCCGGACGTTTTCTACGATTCAGCTCCGGACGCCCCACCAAAGATGTCCTTACGCTACTTCCGCCCGACTTGGCCTCTGTCGTGGGACGTGCGTTACGCCAAGCCGAACGCTCCGGAAAGGAAGTCGTTGCCAAAGGCGTCGAGTACCGAACCGATCAAGGCAGCACACCGATCTCGATTTCGGTCCTGCCGATTCAAATTGATGAGTCCACGCATCAATGGCTCATCCGCCTCGAAGAATCGAACGATGCCCCGCAGCGCCCCGTCTTCGCGGAAGAACTTGAGACATCCAACGAGTCTCGCGAACTCGACGAGATGCGTCGCGAGCTGGACTTCACCAAGGAAAGTTTGCAAGCTTCGATCGAAGAGTTGCAGACGACAAACGAAGAACTGCAATCGGCGAACGAAGAACTCGTGTCTTCCAACGAGGAGCTACAAAGCACCAACGAAGAACTGCACAGCGTCAACGAAGAGCTTTACACCGTCAACTCGGAACACCAACGCAAGATCACCGAGTTAACCGAACTGACAAACGACATCAATAACTTGCTCAACGGCAGTGATGTCCACCAACTATTTCTTGACCGCGAACTGGGCATTCGACGCTTCACCACCGGCGCCGCGGCAATCTTCAACCTCATTCCTCAAGACGTCGGACGTCGGTTCGACAACTTCTCGCACCGAATCAAACACGACACCCTTGATCGCGACATCGAGTCGGTCATCCTCCACGGCAAACCGAAAGAATTCGAAGTCCGCGACGACGTGCACGACACTTGGTACCTGATGCGCATCCGCCCCTATGTCGCTCCTAACGGGATCGACGGCATTGTGCTGACACTCGTCGATATCACATCGCTTAAAGTCGCTCAAGCTCGACTGATGGAACTGAGCGAAATCGTCGAACACACCGACGATGCGATCTACCGCGTGAACCTGGATGGCGAGATCCGTACCTGGAACCGTGGTGCCACGAGACTGTTCGGTTACGACAATAAAGAAGTGGTCGGCAAACGTGATTCCCTGCTCGTTCCAGACGAACGTCTAGAAGAAGCGTCCGGCTACCTACAGCGAATTCGCAATGGGCTATCCGTCGATCGTGCAGAAACGCTTCGCTGCCGTAAAAACGGCGACGTATTCGACGTCTCACTCACGATCTCACCAATCCAGAACCACATCGGCGATATCGACGGCGCCTCGATTATTGCCCGAGACATCACCCAACAACGACGCGCCGAATCCGAAATCCGCCGAGCCGTTCAACAACGCGACCAGTTTCTCGCCACGCTTTCACACGAACTGCGTAATCCCTTTGCGGCGATCTTGAACGCGTGCAGCTTGCTAAAAGAACCGCACCTCGACAGTGAAAGCACGACCGAAGCACGCGAGGTGATGGAGGCTCAGCTACAGCACATCGCGCTCTTGCTGGATGACTTGCTGGATGTTGCCCGATTCACTAATGGAAAACTCAACATCCGCCAGCGTCCACTTGACGTTACGAAGCTGACCGGACCGGTGCTCGATTGTGTCCAGCATCGATTCGATCGATCAAATCAAACACTCAACATCCAGGTCGATGACGAGCCGATCTATGTCCTCGCCGACGCTGGACGGCTACAACAGGCCCAAATCAACTTGCTTGTAAACGCCAGCAAGTACAGCCCATCACGCCGTTCCATCTGGTTTAGCGTTGGACGTGACGGTGACCAAGCGGTGATCACGGTTCGAGATGAAGGCGAAGGAATCTCCGCAAGTTTGCTTCCATCGATCTTTGAACCGTTCGTTCAATCCGAACAAGCGATGGATCGCACACAAGGCGGGATGGGATTGGGCCTGCCGATCGTCAAAGCGATCATCGATGCGCACGGCGGCTCGGTCGAAGCCCATAGCCCAGGGCCAAACCGTGGAAGCGAGTTTGTACTGCGGCTACCACTGACCGATGAACGCCCACAAACGCAAATCGAACCGCGGGGTGACTTTGTCGCAGGTATCCGTGTGTTGCTGGTCGAAGACAACGATGGCATTCGACGCATGTTGGCCCGGTCGCTGCAACTAAAAGGCTTCCAAGTCATCACTGCGGCGAACGGTCGCTCGGGGCTTCGTGAAGTCGACCGTGAAGAACCCGATGTCGCGGTCGTCGATATCGGGCTGCCCGATGTTGACGGATACGAGTTCGCGAAACTCGTCCGTTCCGACAACCGACACCACAACCTCGCAATGATTGCGGTCACCGGCTACGGCCGAGAGGAAGATCGCCTGCAAGCCGAAGCAGCCGGCTTCAACCTGCACCTCGTCAAACCAGTCGACCCGCAGCGTCTGATCGAGGCGATCTCTAAATGCTGCAACAAATCATCCGCACTGGACGACTGACCAGCTAATTTGCTTGCCTCTTGCGACGCCCACTTCGCCCTCGCGAAGGATCGATGTCAGCCCTCCGCCAATCGTGCGTGTTTGTCAAAAACAAGGTGCACAGGGCCTGCAATGGAGTGTTTACGATGATAGTTCAGCGGTGGAAGCACTACTGAACAACTGGCATCGAATTGCTGGTGTAAGAAATAATCCCACAAATCGAAACCAAAAGTGGTATTTTTCTGTTGACTGCCTAGTTGCAATTCGTATGTTGAAATTACTTACTTTTCCGCACTCTGGGGGGCGACCAGTCCATCACAGGAGCGACGGGGCAAAAATTTATGCTAGTACTGACACGAAGGACCGATGACCTAGTGACGTTTCCGGAAGTGGGCATTAGCGTCCACTTTTTGAAAGTCCGCGCTGGGCAGGCACGAATCGGAATCGACGCGCCGAAAGACATCTCAATCGTTCGCGGCGAATTGCGGCCGGACGAATCACTCGAATTCACCTCCCTACTCGAACGATCGCCGTTGCGATGCCTTCCTCCCGAAGCACGCCATGCGATCCGCAACGATCTCCAGCAGATCAGCGTTGGAATGCACCTCTACCGTGAGCTGCTTGCGGCAGGGCAAATCCGCGAAGCAGAAAGCATTTTCCAAGACGTTGATGACGCCCTCTCGCGTTTGAACGAAAGCCAATGGCTAAAACGCCAGCAAGCGAAATCGCCAACGCCCAATGTCAAAATCGCGCTGGTTGAAGATGACCGCAATGAGCGCGAACTACTCGCAGGACTGCTGCGATTAAAAGGCTACCGGGTCGACGGTTACCAAGACGGCCTTTCCGCAATCGAGAACATGTCCACCACCTCGCCGCCAAATATCATCCTGGTCGACATGCTCATGCCAGTGTGCGACGGCGCGGAAACCGTGCGAACCATTCGCCAAAACCACTGCTTCGACTCGAGTGCCATTTTCGTGGTCAGTGGCACCACGCCCGATTCCAGCGACCTCAGCATCGGCAGCGGTGGGGCCGACCATTGGTTCTGCAAACCGCTCAATCCGGAATGCCTGATCGATGCGATCGAATCACGCGTGCGAGCAGTCAGCAACTAATTGACCCTATTCCGCGTCCATTAAAAAACGTCCGTGTGGAATCACCACCCGGACGTTTTTTAATCTTTGTCAACGCCGCGATTGCGACGCTCTCAACAGCTGTGACGGTCTAGCCCTCGTACTGTCCAACAACGATGCAAGCGTTGTGGCCGCCGAATCCGAAGCTGTTGCTCATCGCAACCTTGACCGGTTTCGAAACCGCTTCGTTTGGCGTGTAGTCTAAGTCGCACTCGGGGTCTTGGTTGTCCAAATTGATCGTCGGTGCGATCACCTGGGTCTCCAGTGTCTTGCACAAGATCACTGCTTCGATACCACCGCTGGCTCCCAGCGAGTGACCGATCGAACTCTTCGTGCTACTGACGGTTGTTTTATAGGCGTGATCACCAAAAACGCGTTTGATCGCTTTGGTTTCGGCAATATCACCCAACGGTGTGCTGGTACCGTGCGCATTGATGTAATCGATCGCAGTCGGATCCAATTCCGCATCAGCCAATGCTGCACTCATCGCGGCAGCTGCACCGGTGCCTTCTGGATCGGGAGCCGTGATGTGACCGGCATCGCTGGTCGTACCATATCCCAACACTTCGCCGTAGATTCTTGCGCCGCGAGCGAGTGCATGATTCAGTTCCTCGAAAACGAGCACACCGCTGCCTTCGCCGAGAACGAATCCGTCACGGTCCTTGTCGAACGGACGGCTAGCCTTGGTCGGCTCTTCGTTCCGCATCGACAGTGCCTTCATGTTTTGGAACGCAGCAAGTCCCATGCGTGTCAAAGCGGCTTCGCTACCACCGGTGATGACCACGTCCGTTTCGTTCAAACGGATGCTGCGGAGCGCATCGCCCATGGCGTTGGTCGCACTCGCACACGCAGTCGCGACCGCGTAGTTCGGACCTTTCAATCCGTAGGTGATCGAGATTGTTCCGCCGGCGGCATTGACCATCATCTTCGGAACGGTGAACGGGCTGACTCGGGATGGCCCCTTGGTCAACATTCGTTCGATCTGATTTTCGATTTCGACGAGCCCGCCGATGCCACTCCCTAGGATCACGCCGCAGCGAGTCCGATCGATCGAATCGAAGTCCAACTTCGAATCCAGGATAGCTTGATGTCCGGCATGGACAGCGAATTGAGTGAACCGATCCAAGCGTTTTTCTTCGCGAGGGTCGGTGATGCCTTCGAGCGAGAAGTCGTAAACCTCGCCGGCAAAATGAACTTTGTATTCGGTGGTATCGACCAAGGTGATTTTCCCGACGCCGCTTTCACCCGCGGTCAAACGTTTCCAAAACTCTGGGACGTCCAATGCGAGCGGCGTAACGACACCGACACCGGTGATCACAACACGACGTTCACCCTTGTAAACCTGGGGCGGTGTCGCGGAAGAATTTGATTCCTGGGCCATCGTGCTGCCTGGAAGAAAGGAACCTTGACGGACAAGGTTTCATAAAGAAGTGGGACAAACGTTGCATCGAAATCGGGCGATGCACTCGCACTTTGTACGCAGTGTGCATCGCCCGTCGCAGTCTTCGAGAATGACGCGAGCAACTTACGCGTCTTCGCCCCGTGCGTTTTCGATAAAATCGACGGCTTCACCGACCTTTTGGATCTTTTCGGCGGCTTCGTCGGGGATGCTGATGTTGAACTCTTCTTCGAGTTCCATCACCAACTCGACGGTGTCGAGCGAGTCAGCGCCCAAATCGTTGACGAAAGAGGTTTCACGGGTGATTTTGTCTTTTTCGACGCCAAGCTGTTCAGCAACGATGTCGACCACGCGCTCTTCGACGGTAGCCATAAGCGATTCTCCAGTTTGTTATGTTCGTTAACAGGGAAGTTCGAATGGGAGGTGGTGCGTTCTGGCCGGTGCCTGGCAGATTGCCAAACAGGGCTTCAAACGCGGGTCAGCCGATGGAGCCCTCGGACGCCTCGTTGATTCGCCGAAAAGATAGGGGAAACAAGCAAAAGACGTCAATATGCCGGACTTCACTAAGCCGGACATACATCCCGGGCGCGGCTCCTTAGCCGGTCATGCCGCCATCAACAACGATGGTTTGGCCTGAAATGTAACCTGCGTCCTTGGAAGCCAAAAACAGAACTGCCGCCGCAACATCTTCGGGGTTTCCGACGCGTTTGGCGGGAATCGTCTTTTTCACTTCTTCCAAAATCGCTGCGGGAATCGCGTCAGTCATCTCGCTGGCGATAAACCCTGGGGCGACCGCGTTGACGGTCACGCCACGATTGACCAGTTCCTTGCTCATCGTGCGAGTCATCCCGATCATCCCGGCCTTGCTGGCCGAGTAGTTCGCTTGACCGGGGTTGCCCATCAGACCCGAAATACTGGCCATGTTGATGATCCGGCCATACTTCTGACGACGCATGATCCCGGCGGCCGCACGACAGCAAACAAAGCAACTGGTGAGGTTGGTCGCAATCACGCTGTCCCATTCCTCGTCGCTCATCCCACGCATCGTTTTATCACGCGTGATGCCGGCGTTGTTGACCAGGATGTCCAATCGGCCGTGCTCTTTGGCGATTTGCTCGATCGCTTCACCGGTCGCCTTGCGATCGGTCACGTCACAGGCAACCGCGACAGCCTTGCCGCCGGCAGCTTCGATTTCTTTCACCGTGTCGGCGAGCTTATCCGCATTCCGCGCCAAGCAAGCAACCGTCGCGCCGTTCATCCCCAAAGCAACCGCAACGGCTTTACCCAGCCCCTGCGAAGCACCGGTCACAATCGCAACTTGTTCCGACAAGTTGGCCTTCAATGTCATTTCCATGGCGGTCGTATCAATCTCTTGTGTCAAGAAAACCGTGCTACGCTTCGTCGCCGAACCCGTCGGTCGGCAGCTTGCGTTGAATTCGTTTAAGCGTGCCGCGAAGCACGCGTCCGGTCCCCAATTCTTCGAACCCACCGATGCCGTCGTCGACCATCCGTCGAATCGAAGCTTCCCACTGCACCGGCTCGGTGACTTGGCGGCTCAACAACGCACGCACTTCGTCTGCAGACTGGTGCGGCTGCGCGTCGACGTTGCTGTAGACCGGAATCTGAGTGTCTTTAATTGGCATCTCGGCGAGCGCTTCGGTCAATTTTTCGACCGCAGGCTGCATCAACGAGGTATGGAATGCGCCGGCAACGCTCAATCGCACGACCTTCATCGCCTTTGCTTCCAGCGCCGCGGGCTCCAATCGATCCAACGCCGACAAGTGACCAGAAACAGCGATATTGCCAGGGCACAGCAAGTTGGCTGGCCGCAGGACTTCGCCCTCGCCACGAACTTCGTCGCATAGAGCGGTTAACGTTTCTAGATCCATGCCGATGACGCTGGCCATGCCGCTTTCGACCACATCAGCAGCCGCTTGCATCGCTTGGCCACGACGCTGCACCAACCGCAACGCGTCATCGAATTCTAACCCGCCTGCAAAGCACACTGCGGTGTACTCACCTAAGCTCAAACCTGCGGTCGCCTTGACCTTGGCGAGACGCTCAGGCTGTTCCTGCCGCAACACACTGGCAGCGGCCATACCGACGGTAAACAGCGCAGGTTGGCTGAACTCGGTTTGGTCAAGTTTTTCCGACGGACCGTTTTGGCAAAGATCCGCGAGGTCGTACCCGAGCACCTCACCAGCACGCGCGAACAATTCGCTTGCGACGGAGAAGTTCTCGCACAGCCATTTGCCCATTCCGACTGCCTGGGCACCCTGTCCGGGAAAAAGAATCCCGACCGCGTCGACGTCCATTGATGTGTATTGCCACTGGGGAGGTGAATCAAAAGTTTGCCAGCGACGCAACTTGCACTCGCCCCGCCAAATCGACAAGCCCCCAGGGCTCGCCTTTCCTCGGAAGAAGCCTTCAGGCTGGAAGGAAACTGCACCTTCGCTGGGCCCACCGAATTTACCGGTTGCCTACCGATCGGCAATTGGCCGAACTGGCCGTCACACACCGAAAGGGGACCTGAGCGCTGGCCAGGAGCCAAAACGGCCACCTGGACGTGCACACCTAAAGACTGGACGCTACCGAACTGGCGTCGTCATGACAGCTAGAACGCCGGCTAACGAAGGAAGCCTGGCGTCAAATGAGATCAACTGGGCGGAGCCGCGATTACTCTTCGCGTTGCTCAACCAGAGTTCGGCCCATGTAGTAGCCGCACTTTGGGCAAATCGTGTGCGTCGGCACCGAGTTGCTGCACTGTGGGCAGTAACCGATCTGACGTTTTTTGACTCGGTCGTGACTGCGACGTTTGCCGGTTCGACTATTGCTGTGTTTTCGCTTTGGGACAGCCATGGCTGCATTTACATGAAAGAGGAGACTTATCGTCTGTTTTGATCAATTTGGCCCAGCAATGTAGAAATGCCTGATCCGGTTCGTCAATCCACGATTACCAGAAAGTCATCGCTTTGGCGGAGATCCGCGCTGCGACTCACACCACCTGCCCCTCGAAAGGGCCAGCGCCCTCGCTAAAGAGCCATTGCCCCTGCTGAAGATCCGGAAGGCTTCCGAAACCTTCCCAGGCCCAAACATCGGCCAAACGCCCCCAGCAGTGCACTTTTTGTGGACGATCCGGCCCGATGACAGCCTATGCCTTTTCGGCAACCATCATCCCCAGCCCGGTCGGACTTGCGGCCAAATAAGTGAACTGAATCGCTCCCAGACCGGCTGCTAGCAGCATCTGCTGACAATCACGAAGCTCACGCACCCGGCCCGCTGGCGTTGCCAAGTTCGTGGTCAAACGCCCCAGAGATTCCTTCAATCCGGCTTTGCCAGGCCCAATGTACAAATCTGGAACCGCCAACCGGCCCCCGCTGGCTAAGACCGACGCGGACTGCTTCACCAACGCTGCCGCTTCGTCGTCCGAATAGGCCGACAAGACCTGGGCCAGCACCACCAAATCAAACTCGCGTTCGCCCAAGTCGACTTGGCGAGGATCGGCCGGCAAAAACTCGTAGCGATCTTGTAAATTGATCGACTGAGCCGTCGCCCGTGCTGCCTCAACCGCGCCGGGATGATCCACCGCCAACACCGTCGCGGTTTCATCTCGGTGAGCCATCGCACAGCTCCAGACCGCGGAACCGCAGCCCAGATCCAAGACACGGGTGCCCTGATAGCTTTCACCACCAACGTCCAGCACCTCAGCGGCTTGCATCGCAGCCGAAGTGTGAATCCACTGGGTCGCCGCAATGTCATCACGGTAGGAATCGGCACTCAACGACTCGACCGTCTCACCCTTCAGTCGGGCAACCAGTGTCCCGTAGCGGGCATCGCCAAGATCCTCGTCGTACTGACACAGCAAGTGCCCGGCGCGAGCCAACGCATAATCGTCGCCGTACTGCTCGACATATCCGATCGCGACCAATCCGCCCAACAACAACCGTGTCGTCGCTGGCTGCAACGACAACGCTTCACACAACTCCTCCAGTGAATGCTGGCGATCGCGCAGTGCCGCAGTCACGCCCGATTCACGGGCGGCACGCATCAGGTGCGCCGCGCCGTTGATCTGCATCCATTCCTGGTATTGCTGGACAGTGCGATCACCGGCCCCGCGAACCGATTGTGCTTGCTGTTGGTCAGTCGGCTGGTCGCTCATGCAATTAGTCCTGAAGCGCGGTCAAAACTTTTTGACAGCGTGACATCGTCTTGGTGAATTCGCCGAACGTCTGCGATTGATAGCCGTCGCTCATCGCGTTGGACGGATCGGGGTGAACTTCCAAGATAATGCCGTCCGCACCAGCGGCAACCGCGGCAACACTCATGTCGTGAACCATGTAGGTATGACCGGTGCCGTGCGAGGGGTCGATGATCACAGGCAGGTGCGTGCGACGGTGCAAGTAGGGAACACTGGCCAGAGGCAACGTGAATCGCGTGTGCGACTCGAACGTGCGAATGCCTCGCTCGCAAAGCATGACCTGTTCGTTGCCTTCGTTCAGAATGTATTCGGCAGCCAACAAGAATTCGTCCATCGTGGCCGACGCGCCACGTTTCAGCAGGACCGCTTTGCCGCTTTTGCCGACCGCTTCAAGCAAACGGTAGTTCTGCATGTTGCGGGCGCCGACTTGCAAAACGTCGGCATAACTGGCAACCAAGTCAACGTCTTCGGTCGCCATCACTTCGGTGAACACGGCCAAGCCGGTCTCTTCGCGAGCGGCGGCCAACAATTTGAGGCCTTCTTCTTTCATCCCCTGGAAACTGTAGGGGCTGGTCCGTGGCTTGAACGCACCACCACGCAGGCCTGTCGCGCCAGCCGCTTTGACGGCACGCGCGGTCGACATCAGCTGCTCTTCGCTTTCAACACTGCAAGGACCACCGATGAAACCGACGCTGCCCGCACCGGCAGCGAAGTCCAACACCTTCACTTCGCTAGGCTCGGGACGAACTTCGCGACTGGCCATTTTGTACGGAGCGGAAATGGGCGCCACGCCGCTGACCCCGGGGCTGCTTTCGATCGAATCTTTAAAGTCCGACCGCTTGTCACCGATCGCGGCGATGACGGTCCTTTCGGTGCCAACAATGACGTTCGATTTGAGTCCCATCGATTCAACTTTCTTGGCGACCGCATCAATTTGTTCTTTGGTCGCACTCTGCTCCATTATCACAATCATGGAAAGATCCAGGCGTGGCCGGTGGCCTTTAGGGGGAGGTGTCAAGAATTGAGCCAACATGCTAGCTGGAACCGGCCAAGTCCGATACTCGGTCAATGACCAGTTCTGTGAACGATGCCCCGCAGACGCCGCACTAGCCAGCTTGTACCGGCACTAATGACATGGCGGCGGAGCGTTCCTCAATCGCATGAGAAAGAAATGCTATCGCGAATAGCTCAAAAACTGGTCCAGATAGACCGCTGGGGAAACGCCGAACCCTCCGGCAAAGGCTTGCTCAAACGGCTTGCCTGCGGATAGGTATCGGATCGTGGTGTCGAGTGATTTTCTGCGAGCTCGATCAAGCATGGTCATAGCGATAAGCGTTCCAAGTGCGTCGGCCTGCTCTGGAGTCAAACGGTTCTCCAAAAAGGCCTTCGCGTCTTTTACCGTGGACGCGGCCTCCATCATCTTGGTTCGCAGCTTTGCCTTATCGAGCCGATTTTTCACGGTTTGCTCACTCGCCAGGGCCGAACCGATCCCCTCGGAAAACCAGCGAGGCACATCCATCCCGCGACTCGCAACGGCCAAACTGATCACCGGCGCAAGCAACCTGTCTTCGATCGCCTCTTCGTCGTCACTCTCGCTCGCGACGGTCACCAAATAAGCGTCCTCGCCATCATACGACCAATGCGAATTCCAATCCGCCGGGACGCTGCGTTGCTCGACCATCTTCGCGAACTCGCTGTAGTCATAGCGTTTGGGAAACACAAAAATCGTCGCCTTGCCCTGGAAATAACCCTCCGCCGACGCGTCGGCCTTGGTCTTGCCCGCGGACTTCGCGACCGTCTTGGCGATTTTGAGATGCCCCTCGGCTGCCTTCGCGACCATCTCTTGCGTCGCTTTTGATCCTGGACCAACGACGCGGAAGTGATCGGTTTGTGTTTCGGTCAGCGGCTGCGAGCTGCCAGCAAGTTTTAAGTTCTGATTGGCCAATTCGGTGCGACGTGCCGTTATCTCCTCGCTACTCGCACTGGCGACCCAAGCCATCCGAGCCATCACCTTGACCGGCAAAGCCTCGTCCGCATCCAGCTTTGCACCTTCGTCGATCCAGCGGCTGATCAATGCGATCGAATCGTCAGACAACGCCGGACGACCGACCGGCATCCGCGCCCCGTCGGCGGCGGTCCCACGCAGCTTTTTGACGATCAAACTCGCTTCGCCACGCCCAGGCGTGATCACCGGACCGCTGTCACCACCACGCATTAATTGCGTGAACTGGTTCATCTGCAAACCGCCGCGTGTCTGCATCGCGTCCAAATGACAACCGCTGCAATTGTCGACCAACAACGGTGCGATGTCGGCAGAAAAACTGATTGACTCGTCGCCAGTCGCTTTTGTGATCACCGGCGTCATCTGCTGGGGCGCCGGATCGGGGGTGCCGCCCGCACCGATCCGAGCGGTCGCGTCGGCACCATCAAATTTGGCACCTTGCAACACCCAATCTTTCAAGGTCTTGAGCTCGTCTGGTGAAACCGTCGCTCCACCACGTGGCATGTCTCCGGTCTCGATCGTTTCGATTAGCCGACTTCCGATGACATCGCCAGCAAACACGACGACGCCTTCGGGTGGCCCTTTCATCAGAACCGCATAGCTGGCCAGCGAAAAACCGCCTTGGCTGCGCGTCACATGGCAACTGCCACACTTCGTCGACAAGATCGGTGCGACATCGTCTTGAAAGCTGACGAGGTCGGTCGCGGAATCCCCAGGCTTCATCCCCGCGCCGGTTCCTGTCGGACGCTCCGGACGCCGAAACGGGGGCAGTGAAGCCCCTTCCAACTCCAGCTTCGCATGCGTCAGCCGCATCGCGTCAAGGTGCTTTGTAATCGCGTCGAACAGATCCGGATTGTCCTGCGCCACAATCCGTTCGACCTGCTCCTGCGCACGGCGATAATCGTTTTCGGCAGACTCGATCTTTTGGTCGAAGTAGTTCTTGTTCGCGCTGTTGATCGCGATGCCAAGATTTCGCACTAACGTTTGTTGCCGCCGATCTAACTCGGCCGCACCGCCAACTCCTGCGGTAAACATCACAACGACCACCCACACGGCAGCTCCAGAACGGATTTGACTTGCTAGCCGATTCATCGAATGCATGGTCATCAAGATTGGCGATACAGAGTGGAATAAGACGAGAAAAGGTTTGCGAATGAGCTGGAACGCCGAAGCACATCCCTTTCCAGAACGCATCACCTGGCCACTTGATCCCAAAAAAGCGGCATCAAGTGGTGGCACCTTTCCATTCTAGATCGCAAAAGCGGTCGCTACGACTTTGGCATCGAGTACCCTTGTGGGTGGCTTTCGTGCCATCGCCAAGCGGTTTCGACGATTCCCTTGACGTCGGTGTATTCCGCAGTCCACCCCAACAGCTCCTTGGCGAGCGACGCATCAGCAATCAGCTCTGGTGGGTCTCCCGCGCGACGCTCACCCATGACTTCTGGGATCGGATGACCGGTGACTTCGCGGCAAGCATCGATAATTTCGCGGACGCTTGTCCCACGCCCTGTCCCCAAATTGACACAGATGCCTTTGCCAGGCTGCAAACGTTCCAGGGCCGCCAAGTGGGCCCTCCCAAGATCGTCGACGTGAATGTAGTCGCGAATGCAGGTGCCGTCGGGCGTGGGATAATCATCGCCAAACACCGTGATGTGCTCGCGCTGACCGAGCGCCACTTGCAGGACAATCGGGATCAAGTGGGATTCCGGATGGTGATCTTCGCCGATCGTTCCGTCAGGCCGCGCGCCGGCCGCGTTGAAATAACGCAGTGCCGCATAACCAAACCCGTAGGCCGCCGCATAATCAGCCAGTGCTTGCTCGAACACCAGCTTGGTAAACCCGTACGGGTTGATCGGCTGTTGCAGCGTCGTTTCGGCGATTGGGATCACGTCCGGCTCACCATACGTCGCCGTCGTGCTGCTGAACACGATCTTCTTCACATCGGCTTCACGCATCGCGTCAAGCAATTCGACCGCGTCGATCACGTTGTTGCGGTAATACAGTGCCGGATCGTTGACCGACTCGTTAACGAGCGCGAACGCGGCGAAGTGCATCACGGCGTCGATCTGTTTCTCTTTCAACACGCCGACCAGCTTCTCACGGTCGGACAACTCGCCTTCGACCAGCATTCCCTCTGGAACCGCTTCTCGATGACCACGCGACAGGTTGTCGTAAACCGTCACCGAATGACCGGCATCGAGCAACAAGCGAACGGCATGCGAGCCGATGTAACCGGCTCCACCCACAACAAGAAGATTCATCGTAAATTCGTGTCATCAAAAAGGATTGAAGTCAGCCTCTTGGCGTTCGCGACCAAGCACCTCGGACGCGACAAAGGTAGTTGTAGTCCCCCGCCGGATGATCTGCACCCGCAGAACAACTCCCTTTGCCAATCGGCCCATTCCAGCATTCCTACGCGGCCATCACAACCACTACCAACCCCACGTCCCCACTGACAGCAATCTCCATCCGCCCACCAGCCGATACAAAGGTGTCAGGTACCTTTTTTGCCGCTCCACTCGCTCAATCACCAACGCGTTGGCCAAACGAAAAACGAAACTGCAGATGCTCCAGGCTGCCGGACCTTCGGCAAAGCCTCGACAATCCGCACAATCGGTGCGCGACGAATTCCTTGGTTACCTCCGCGGCGAATGCCACCTCGCGGACAATTCCATCGCCGCTTATGGACGCGACTTAACGCGATTCATCGACTGGCTGGGCAAACGCAGGCTCGATGCGATCCGTGTCGGAGACCTGACCGACTTCATGGCTTGCCTGCAACAAGCAAAGCTTGCCCCCGCATCCGTCTCACGCGCCGTCGTCGCCGTTCGCACATTTTTTAAATACTTGCAACTCGAAGGCGTCGTCACCGACAACCCTGCCGAACTGCTTGCCGCGCAGAAACTTTGGCAACGCGTCCCCGGCGTCTTAACACAACGTCAGGTCGAAGCGTTCTTGTCCGCACCACGCAAGATCGATGCGTTCTGGGAACGCGACAAAGCAATGCTCGAAGTCTTGTACGCGACCGGTTGCCGGGCCAGTGAAGTTTGCACGCTACGGCTGCAAGATTTGTCGCTCGATCAAAAGCATCTCAAGTGCACCGGTAAAGGCGGCAAGCAACGAATGGTGCCGATCGGCGGACGTGCGATCGAAGCGATCAAGTTGTACCTCGATCCACTTCGCACCGAACTGGCCGCCAAACGGAACAACGAACACAGCGAACTGTTTCTCTCCCGCACCGGCCGACCTCTCGATCGCATCCAACTGTGGCGACTGGTCAAACAGTACGCGACACGCGCGGGGATCACCAGCGATATCAGCCCGCACTCACTACGACACAGCTTCGCGACTCACTTGCTGGCCGGCGGCGCGGACCTTCGCCAAGTCCAAGAGATGCTCGGACACGCGAGCATTCAAACGACACAGATCTACACACACGTGGAACACTCGCGACTAAAAAAAGTCCATCAGCAATTCCACCCGCGTGCTTGAAAAGCACTAGCGACGCCGACGACGGCACACCAGTCCGCCTGCGATCGTAACGAGCGCCACAAAGCCAGTCGGTTCGGGAATCGCAGTCGCAGCCAGCTTATAGCCGTACGCTGATGCCAGCATGTTAAGCTCCAGCATCGAGATATCGATCCGGCCTTCGGCGTTCGACAGACTGGTGTCCATCAACAATGAATCGTCGAGCACATGCGCCACATCGCCAGGCTCCATCGCGACGTTCAACCCGCCCGGATCGAACACATCGCCAATGATTTTGTCTGACCACGGATTGGATTGACTCGGCAATCCTACGTCGTCAGCGTACGCGCTGCTGAAACCCAACATGTGTCCGATCTCATGGCGAGCAACGGTCAGCGCGTCCCAGTCGCTAAAGGCCTTGTCGCTGCCATCATCCGCTGGCGTTGCATCAAACCAGAGCTCGTTGGTTGCCCCCGAATTAATCGAGCTTGAATTGAAACGGATCGTGTGCGCGATGGTGTAGCTGGCATCAGTCGCTTCCCAGGGGCGAATATTGCTTCCAACGGAAGCGGAAAGCGGGCCGCTCCACATACCCAGCGGTCCGCCATTTCCAAAGTTGAAAAACTCCGCTTCAAACTGGACGTTGATCGACGCCACCCCGCCGAAACCGTCATCGATACCGACGATCTCGTTCTCCCAATCAGCAATTGCCTGATTGACAACGCCACGGGTAACAGCGTCCCACGATCCGTCTGCGGTATCGGTAAAAACAACGTCGATCGTCATGGCCGCTTGCAGGGCCCCCGCGATCAATAAACCCACAAAGGGCGAACAACAACGTAACCAATTCATGATGCGTCTGTCCGGTGAAAGAATAGCGACAAGAAGAACAAGCCATGGGTCTTCATGGCCACCCGGGAAAAGCGGGAAACTTTTCCGGTCAATCTGAAAAGGTGAGGCCAACTATAGCCGTTACTTGTTCACTGTGCTTTGTTACACCAACGAAAGTTGTCGACTCGCCAAAATCTTCATCGAGCAACTTCGCCAGCGAGCTGCGGTGACACGCAATCAGCCGAATCGATTGCCAAGAACTGTCGCGATATCGCCAGCCAGAGAGTTCACCGCGCCTTTGCCATCGGGATAGAGACGGGAACTCAAAAACACGTACACCAACTGCTTCACCGGGTCGATCCACAGCACCGTTCCCGTGAACCCGCCATGACCAAACGCTCGCTCCGAAAACGCTTCACCGCGGTTGCGTGAATAAGGCGAGCGGTGGTCCCATCCCATCACGCGTGTCCCGCGTGATTGCTGCTCCGGCACCGGATGCGGTGTGATCATCCAGTCCAAAGTCGCTTGCCGGATCAATTTCGATTCGCCCCGGGACGCCGCCAGCAACTCGCGGCCAAACTTGACTAAGTCATCGACGCTGGAAAACAATCCCGCGTGTCCGGCAACGCCGCCCATCTCGAACGACCTCGGGTCATGGACACGTCCGCAAATCCAATCGTCGCCTTGATTCTCGGTCGGCGCGATCCGTGACCGCAACGTTTCCGGCGGGTTGTACATCGTGTCCGACATTGCCAGCGGCTTGAACAATCGCGACGTGGCGAACCGATCCAGCGTCATCCCGCTGACTCGTTCGACCAACTTGCCAAGAACAATGAAGCCGACGTCGGAATAAGCAAACTTGGCACCGGGCTCCGATCGCAACCCCAACCCACAGATCTTTTCCCAAGCAACCTCCGGCCCATCCAAGTAATCGGCCAACGCGTTGTCCGGCGTCAAACCGCTGGTGTGCAACAAACACTGCTTGATCGTGATCGCGTCTTTGCCACGACCGCCAAACTCGGGCAAGTAATGCTTCACCGGCAAGTCCGCGTCGATCAACTTGTCTTGATACAGCATCGCCACCGAAGTCGCCGTAGAAACCGCTTTGCTGATCGACGCCAAATCAAAGATCGTGTCTTTGGTCAAAGCAACCGGTTCTGGCTTGACCCAACGATGCCCAAACGTTTCCAAATAGTGCACGTCACCCGGACCAGCACAACACACCACCGCGCCCGGCAAGTCACCCTCGCCAATCGCTTGATCAACCAGTTGCTTGATCGCTGCCGACGCATCAATCTCTGACTTGTCATCAGCCTCGGCCGCCTGTACGTCACAGCAATCGAACCGCCCAAACGCCACACCCAATAAACCGCCCAGCATCATCCGACGGTCCAAACCAACTCGCGAACGCATCTGTGATTGATCAGTCATACCGGTTGTTTCAAGTGGTAAGAGACGCCGCGATCGGCACGGGCTGTGGCAACGATTCGATCCAGTCCAGCACACGCTGTGCATACGCCGCGCGAGTTTCGCCGACGACCTCCAAGTCACCTTCGACAGGGTTGTGTATCATCGCGTTCAAACGCTGAGCAACCTGTTGCAAACAGTCACCCAGTCGCTGCAAGATGGCTGCTTCGGATGTCGTGCTTAGCGCCGTGGTTTCTAACTGCAACCGGCTGACCGCTACACGTTCATTCGAACGCTTCTCGATCAAACACAACCGCCCGCCTTCGGCACGGTATGCTTTGCCGCCCAAGTAAACACGACGCAGGGCTTGATCGGCATCAAACTGGAACACAGGATCCTGGTCCCAATATAAACTGAGGCGCCCGTCGCGGCGAAAGCCGATCACGATTTCCAACTGGTCGTCTGGGTTGCCTTCCACGACGACACCATCCTCCGTCAACTTTTCCAACCAGATCCGGCCGCGAACGACCATCGCCACGCCGTCTCGCAGCAAGTCTTCTCGGTCTTGTGTGTTTTTTGCCATGACAGATGAAACCGTTCGCAGTTCATTGAAAATGCAGCCGACGTTTCGTGAACCATTGCCTTGGGGCATGGACGAATCGAAACGACGGATTCGTGCGGTCGTCCGCGACACCGAAATGTCACCGCATGCCGAAACGGCTGGAACCGTGATCGATTACAAAGTCGCCACGGCCGAACAACGGATTTGGTCACCGCACTTGTCGATCCAATTGAACCCCGGCGACACCCCCGAGTCTACCGAGGCGTTCGGGCGATTTTCACCACGCCCCGAAATCTGGACGCTCGTCATGGCCGTCTACTTGGCGTCCGCCTGCACACTGTTCGGGGCGATGATCTATGGACTGGTTCAGTGGATGATGAAGAACCCGCCATGGGCACTGCTGGTCATCCCGGTCTCGCTTGGCACCATCGTCGGACTGCACCTGGCCAGCTTGATCGGGCAGAGCTGGAGCCACGATCAAATGGAAGTCCTCAAGGCCCGCTGGGAAAGAACCATCGAGCTCGCGGAACAGATCTCCATAACCGAGACTTCGTCTTAAAAACTTTGCTGATCCGGGCCCGCCACGCACAAGCCAGGCGCCAAGTCGGTTCGGCGAACCGACTACACTTCAATTCATCCGGCGGCCCGCCAACATACAGCGTCCGTCGCTTCATCCCACACCCACGACCCCGCGCAGATCTCTATGCATCGATTTGTGATCGCCGCCCTGGCGCTGCTTTCAATCGGCTCAGTCTTACATGCCGAAACGACTCCACCGAACTTCGTCTTCATCATCGCCGACGACTGCACGTTCCGGGACATCGGTTGCTATGGCGGACAAGCTCACACGCCGAACCTCGACGGACTGGCCGAACAAGGCATGCGACTGACACGATGCTTCCAAGCCGCGCCGATGTGCTCGCCCACACGACACAACATCTACACCGGTTTGTATCCCGTCCACAGCGGCGCGTACCCCAACCACACCTATGCCAACCCCGGCACCAAAAGCATCGCGCATTACCTCAAGCCATCCGGCTATCGGGTCGCACTGAGCGGCAAGACGCACATCGAACCGGAAACCGTTTTCCCCTTCGAATACAGCGCCGTCAAACGGAACCCCGACATGAAGGTCGTCGACAAGCTATTCGCCGACTCGGCCAAAAACGAAACACCGTTCTGCTTGCTCGCTTGCTCCAACGAACCACACTCGCCTTGGAACAAAGGCGACGCGTCGCGCTACCCGGCGGACAAAGTCAAACTGCCACCGTACTTGGCCGACACCCCAGTCGTGCGCAACAACTTCTCACGCTACCTCGCCGAGATCACTTACTTTGATGATCAAGTCGGTCAGATCCTCGGCATGCTGGACAAGCACAAGCTCGCCGACAACACGCTGGTGATGGTCGTTTCCGAACAAGGCAACTCGTTCCCGTTTGCCAAATGGACGTGCTACTCCAGCGGCCTGCAATCGGCGATGATCGTCCGCTGGCCCGGTCAAGTCGCTCCCGGTACGACCTCCGACGCGATGGTCGAATACGTCGACATCACACCGACCTTTATCGACGCGGCCGGCCTGCCCGCACTCAGCCAACTGGACGGCAAAAGCTTCCTGCCTGTGCTACGTGGCGAGACCGATCAACACAAAACGCACACTTACGGATTGATGACCACACGCGGCATCATCGCCGGCAGCGACATGTTCGCGATCCGCACCGTTCGCGACGACCGCTACCGTCTGATCTGGAACCTCAACCACGACGACACCTTCACCAACGCGTGCACCGAAGCCGACTACTTCCGCTCAATGGAAAAAGCCGCCGCGGCCGGTGACTCCACCGCCGAAGACTTGGTCAACAAGTACCAACATCGTCCCGAGTTCGAACTGTTCGACTGCGAAAAAGACCCGCTCGAAATGACCAACCTCGCCGATGATCCCAGCTACGCCGACCACGTCAAACGCTTGAAATCGAAGCTGGACGAATGGATGGAATCGCAAGGCGATCAAGGCTTAAAAACCGAACGCGACGCGATCCTGCACCAAGTCCGCTACAAGGACATGACGCCAGATCAAGCGATGAAGACGTACGAGCGAACGGTCAAAAACCGCAAGAACAACCCGATCAAATAATCGGGTAAATCCGCATCTTCCGAGTGGCACGGCTTTGCCGTGCCACTCCAGGCTGATGGAACAGCCCGGCAAGGCATTCAGGAAGCAGGAATTTAGCCCCGGCCGAAGAGACGGAGCTAGACAAGCGAACCGGGATCGGTAAAACTGCGTCCCACAACTGAACGCACCCGTAGCTCAACTGGATAGAGCATCGGTCTTCGGAACCGAGGGTTGGGGGTTCGAACCCCTCCGGGTGTACTGACTTAAATACTTGCCAGTAAACGCTTTAGCGTCATTAACTCCGCAGCCGATAGCTGTGGAGTTTTTTCTTGTCCCCCCACTAATCCCCCCACAAATGCATCCGAAGTTGCATTAGTGGTGAGTTTCTGACGGACTTCCGATGCAGCGGCTTGAGCCGAACGCATCGCGCCGTAGTACTTCTCCGTCGTCGCGAAATCGGCGTGACGCATGACGACCTTCAACGTCTCCGCAGAGACGCCGGCATTGATCAGACGCTGCGCGCAGCCTCGCCTGATATCGTGAGCACTCGCGAACTTGGTTCTGGTGCCAGTTCGCTCATCCTCCTGACGTACCACGATCCCAGCTTCTTCTCCGATCGCCGCAATCGTTCTGCCGACACATTCCTTGGTCAGTCGATCAGTAATCGGAACCTGCACCGCACCTGTTCGGCGCTTGGCTCGGCTCTCAACATCCTGGACAACCGCCTCTGGGATCGCACCCGTGTCGACCTTGAACTCTCGGCTTCGCCGATAACCTTGCTTCTTCAGCCATTTTCGCACCGCCGCATCAGACACTCCGCAAGCCGCCGCGATTGACAGATTGCTGTACTGCTTGGCGAGGGCGACCAAATCATCGGGTGCGGGTTGGAACCACTTGCAGCCAGGCTTCACCGTCGACGTGATCGCCTGCGGATTGACAATCCAGCCCGCACGTTTGGCCTTGGGCACTTCCAACAAAAAGGTTTCCAATTCCGGCAGCATCGGGATCTCCTGAAGCTTGCCGTTTTTCTGGGAGGAGGGGATCGTGATCGTTGGGTGGACGGTGCTACGTGTCGGCCAAACGGGCCGAATGTGTCGCTCGTCATCCCAATGAAAATCCATTAAATCACCCACCCGAAACCCGCTGTACCACAGCACTCGCAAGGCAAAGTGCCAGGACGGGGCTTCGTTCTTGCCGACCACACGCGATGTTGCCTCGATCATGCGATCAAACTCTTCGCCCGTGATTGGGCGACCCTTCATCACATCATCAACGCTCAGCGAATCGAGATCCGGCACTTTGACGATCCAATCACGTTTGGCGCAAAACCGCACAAACGCCATCACGGCACCCATCGAACTATTGACCGTGTTCGGCGACCGATGGTCGTACCGAGACTCGTCACCTTCGAGCAAACGCTCTTGAAGGTACTCCAGCATGTCGAGTGTCATGACATCTTGAACCATCACTTCGCCTTCGATCCCATGGTCAGCCATGTATCCCAGAAAGATTCGTTCGGCGACACTGAGCCGCGAGGCCGAGTGCTCGAACGATTTTTTTCGTACACGCAGTAACTTGTACGAGCGGTACTTCTGATAGCACTCTTCCCAGGTCGGACCGCGATCGGATTCGGTTCGAATGGACTGGGGAAAAGAGGCTTGCATTGGAGCCGGCTTGATGTCGACTTCGTGTTCGGCGGTGATGGCACCGCCCGATGCGACGTAGCTCCCATCGAGCAATCACTGTTGGCATTCCCGCAAGATCCGCCGTGCTTCGCGTCGATCACGAGTACCGCAGTTCTTGCGGACGCGCGTCCCACGGATCGGGCAATAGAACTTGAGGACAAAGCCATTGCGGTCGGTCTTTTTGAGCGGCCGGTCCGGATAGAGTTGAATGTTGCCAATTTCGGGCCTTCTCGGCATGGCAATCTCCTTTGAGGTTTCAGTTTTGGTGCTGGATGCATTCGCGTTTCCTCTCTGCGTTCCGGACGAGGTGTTCGATCAGGGCGCGCCCCGTCACCCACCGTGAGTGACCGATATTCGTGTAGGGCAGCCCTTCATCGAGCAATTTATCCCAAAACTTCTGTGAAATCCCAAGTCTTTGCAGCACCATTTGCTTGCTGTACGCCTCATCCTGCCGGATCAAGCCCGTATCAATCTGCGGCATCATTCGCCTCGCACTGTGAAAAATGAGAAACCGGATCACCAGCCGAGCCGATCGAGATCCCGAATTCGGCCCAAGCACACCGAATTGATTTCAAGCAGAAAAGAGCGAGGCAATCGCCGCTAAAGAGCGATCAAAGCGAGCAAGAAAAACCGGTGATCCCAGTCAATGAAGTCGCCCCGTAGAGGTCGAATCGTTCAAGATTCGTCGCGTGGTTTGAAAGAAATGCCGAAGCAAGTACTTCAATCACGATGCGATGACGCTACGATCGACCACAGGAAATTCCACGTGATCGCAAAGCGATAGAAGCGGGTGTCGAAAGTCCGATCCGAGAAGGCGGAGCATGGAATTCTCGAACAGGAAGCAAACGAATGGCATGGGACGCCCTCAAAGAACCCTATGCTAATTCGATCTCTCGGCGTGAAGAGGAACAGCGCAGCGGAACGAGCAGATGAGCAATACTTAACATCTTGGACACTTGGTCTTCCATAGCGGACGCCACATTGGCGTTGGTCAGTCGTCGCCCACAAGCCCCAGACAATATGTCCTGAATCAACCTCCTCGACGAATTATCCGGAGCCGACTACCGGAGCACCCCAGCCGGTTGGCAAAGCCCCCATCAGCCTGAAAAGCTGGTCGCGTCACATTCTTGCTAGAAGCATTTATCACCACCCGGTAAATATTCAAAGTTGCTCCGTAGCGACCGACTCCGAACCAGTAATTCGGTTCCTTGTCGTTTATTTTGAGCGGCGTAATTTAATACGATCTTGCGAGGTGATCGAGAACGATATAGCTTTCGAATTAGCTTGGCGTTGTCATATGTTAACACCCATGGATATGTTGCTGTTCCAAGAAGATGTGCAGCGAGCTTTTCGTGCTTTTTCTCGTTAAAGTCGGAATCGTATAGGCGATCAGCTTTCTCAACATAGGGCGGGTCGAGGAAAACAAGCTTCTTCCGTTTGGTACGCTGAACCGAGCACAGGAAATCTAGTCCATCCTTGTTTGAAATTGCGATTCGGTCGGAGAATTCAGAAATCGCACGGATTCGATTTGCAAGCTCAGTGCGGTTGAATCGAACATCAATTTTCCATTTGCCTGCTTGTGCGTATCCGCCGATCGGACCACCACTCGTGATGATCCCTGAACGGTTACACCGATTTAAGAACAAAGTAGAAAATGCAACTTTGAGTTTGCCGTATCGCTTATACGACGAGTAGATTTCACGTTGCTTTCGCCAATTATCAATCGTAACTGGTTCTTTCAGAATCAGGTCGCAAAACTTGTCGGTATGATGCAACAGCGAATACCAAAATGCGTAAATGTGAGGATCACGATCGTTGATCCGAATCGAGTCCACATATTCACCGAGCAACAAATGGACTGCAGCCGCTGCACTTCCCGCATACGGTTCGACAAATTCCGATTCGGCAAGATCGTTGAGTTCGAGCACCTTACTAAGGAATGGAACGAGGCATGTCTTGCCGCCTGGATATCTGAGCGGTGATAAGGAGTTCCGCATCACTAAAGTCCGGTATTGCTACGAATGTTTTCGGTACAGAATTGCAACTAGCGGACGTGTCCGATTCGCAATGTCTTCAAGTTGCTTTGGGTTTGGTGTTTCGTGCCGGTTGTGTGCAAAGCCGTCCAGTGCAGATAAGCAAACGCCGGTTGTTTTGTCATCTACGAATCGATCCAAAGCTCGTCTCGCGGAAGCTTGAAGGGGAAAGTCCGCTGCGGGGATATCCTTGACGATAAACCGCAGCATCTGCGGAAGACTTGGCATCCAGTCTGCCGGCTTCTGTCCTTTTTTATCGACTTTTGTCAGCAAATCCTTTATGCGACCTGTCGAGTCGAGGTACTCGGCAGCAAGCATATCGAGTAACGACCGGTAAAGCATCGCGACTGAATTCGGGTTCCGTTGGTAGTTGACTTGGTTGATTTCCTGAATGATCGCTGAGATCCGTGGCACATCAACTTCTAGAGTCGCATCTTTAGGCAAAATTGCGATTTTCGCAGATGTTCCATTTCCGTTGGGCTTCGTTTTGGTTGGTTTCTTCTTTTTGGCAACACCGGACGCAGTCGTTGGTCGCCCCCCTTTTGGTTTTGGCTTAACGGACTTGAGATTTCCAAGATACTTCTTCATGTCCTCCGTTTTCTGCAAGCTACGGGTGGTAACTTTCTTTTCAGCTACGTCCGTTACTATCTTCCCTAAAGCTTTGCGAAAGTCGTCAACTTTTGTGTTGATCTTCCAACCAGCTTTTTCGTCGGGCTGTAGCCCTAACCATTGCCGGCCTTCCGTGCTTTCGGCGACTCTCTGCAACACGCTGAAATTGAACTTATTCGGGTTTTCAACTGTCGATTGGACGTCAGGCTTCAAGTCCAACGACATTGCCATCGAATAGAGCTTCGCATCCCGGAAGCGTCGTGAGAATTCCTCCGGTTTGAACCCCATGTCGCGGGCGATCTGCTCGGCCGAAAAGCCTTCGGCTACCATCGTTTCTATGTAACGAGCTTGTGCAACAGGGCTCCAACGTTCGATGCTTGCCTTAGTATGTTTACTCAGGATGATCGGTCGAGCTGCGACACGGCTTGGAGCGACAACACACCGGACTGCGGTCGGGATGCGTCCCTGTCCTTCTTGTTTGAGAACTTCAAACTTCGACTTCTTGGCGACTGGCGCAAAGGAAGGGTTGCTCAAGCATTTAATTGCGGCCGTCCGTCGATTCCCCTCCAGCACGGTGTATTTCCCGCCGCCATCATTAACTACGACCAAACTCTCTGTCGGGTAAAACCCCTGACCAACGATATCACGCGCAATCTTATCGACATTGCCGTGCTCGATCATCTCCTCACAAATCGCGCGTTGCTCGTTGTTCGGGCTTGGTGTTGTGAGACGGGGGTTCTCCGGATCGAGTCGTAGATTGGTGATTTTGATAAACTTGTGCGGCCAATCTGAATATGAAGTGTCCGTCATTTGTTGCCCAAGATGCTGAATCGTCGATGTTTAGTAAGTTTGATCCAGATTTTAACGCTTCTTGACCATCCGCGTCACACTCGCGCATGGCGATCCTACACAGCCCTATCTTTTCCATGATTGCACCCGCATGCACAGTGTAGAGTCGAGCGGAACCTAGCCGTTCACTGCCAAGTCTGGTCATTCTGGCGGCTGCGCTGGAGCATGCTGGCGGGGGTGTGGGGGGGGTGCTGAAACAAATTAAGACGCATGCTCTCATTCCGCGCACTCACTTGCGATTGCCCTGCTTGCGATGGGAGTCACAGAAACTGGAGCGGCTCCGGCGACCGACCACGGAACACAATGACTTATCAATGCTTTGCAACTTGACATAAAGTCAGATCCTTGCGGTCACGCCGCTCCGTCTGGTAATGTCGGCTCCGATTCTCTCAGGGCTTCATATAGCTTCGAAGGACCGATCAAGATATCGCGCAGGCCTTCCTGGACGGTTTGCGAATTGAGGGCCTGGGTACTCATCTCGGTGTGGGCGTCTAGGGCTTGCATTACAGCGTTTAGGATCTCGGTCCTCAGGTCCGGTGAGTTGGCGAATTGCTCTTTGGTGTTGTTGCGGGCTTGCTGCTGTAGAGTTTCGGATTCGAGCAGCTTGCCCTTCAGGACATCATTGACGTAGACCAGTTTGTCGTTTTCGGTCAGTTCGCCTTCAAAAAGGTCGTTTACCTTCTCGATGATCTCGGACAGGTAGGCAGTTTGCTTCTCGCGGACTTGTCCCGAGCCGGCGGCAGACAACGGCTCCAGCTGCGGCGTTTCGCCTTCGCGGAGGTTCATCTTTTGCTTGCCACGGTTCTTGAGATTGTGGTGCGTCAACCGCACTTCCGACAAATCGACGCCTTGCCGCTCGCGTCCAAACTTCAGCAAACGAATGAGGTGCTTGTAAAAGATCGCCCGTTTTTCGAGATCGCTGTTTCCGTAGTCAAAAATCTGAGAGAGAAATGTGTACACACGGAGGTAGCTGACCATGTCACCGCGGAATAGAGTCAGGGCGTTCATGGTGTCCTTGGCGTCTTGTGCAGCCTTCTTGTTTTCATTCTCGGTTGCCGTCTTGAATGCTTCCTTTGCCGCTGCGTATTGCTTTAGCATCCGATCGGCGACTGGAGTGATCGCAGCCTCCAGTTGGCTCTGCTTGGCTTTCGGGTTGAGTTCAACCGCGACAACCCGCTCGACTTCGTGATCGTCGTAGTAACCGGTCGCATCCAGTTTGGTGCGGAGATCCAAAACGATGTTTGGATCGGTTGTTCCCGATAGTTCAGCGGTTGCATGATAAGTCTTGAATGCCGCTAGGATGTCTTCAGGATCATTGACGAAGTCCAAAACGTACGTCTGATCCTTGCCCGGATGGCACCGATTCAACCGGGATAGCGTTTGCACGGCCTGAATTCCGTCCAATCGCTTGTCGATATACATGCCGCAGAGCAATGGCTGATCAAATCCGGTTTGAAACTTGTTGGCAACCAGCAGGATCTGGTAATCCGGATCATTGAATGCGGTGCGAATATCGCGGCCATCCAGTCCGGGGTTCAGTTCTTTTGTCGATTCCTTGAAGGGATCGGGACCGGATTCCTTGTCGCTGACTTCACCAGAAAAGGCGACGAGCGTTTTCATCGGATAGCCACGGTCTTTGATGTAATTGTTGATCGCCAGTTGCCATCGGACCGCTTCCAATCGGCTGCTGACAACAACCATTGCTTTAGCGCGACCGTCCAGTAACGGCGCGATCGTTTCGCGGTAATGTTCGACAATGATTTGGACCTTTTGGGCAATATTGTATGGGTGCAGTTTGACCCAACCCATGATTCCCTTCATCGCGGCCGAACGTTCAACCTCAGCGTCCGACCATTCTTTGCCGCCACTGGCCAGCTTGAACGCCAATTTGTACGACACGTAATTCTGCAGCACGTCGAGAATGAAGCCTTCCTCAATCGCTTGCCGCATCGAATAGACGTGAAACGGCTGGGGAAGATTATCGTCTGACGCCGGTTGATTTGGCTTGGGACGCCTACCGAACAACTCAAGCGTTTTCGGTTTGGGCGTCGCCGTGAATGCCACGTAGGTGATGTTTTTATCGTCGGCGCGGGCCTGCATCTGTGCCGCCAACATGTCTTCGCTGCTGATCTCATCGCCATCATCGAGCTGTTGGCGTTCTTCGGTCGACAGCAACTCTTTCAGTTTGGTCGCCGCTTCGCCGGTCTGTGAACTATGGGCTTCATCAGCAATCACAGCGAATGCCTTGCCTTCAGTTGCCGTCAATTCTCGCACAGCCTCCAGAGCAAACGGAAACGTTTGAATCGTGCAAACAACGATCTTCTTGTCTCCTGAAAGAGCCGTCGCGAGCTGGGAACTCTTGCTGCCCTTCTTGCTTTCGATCGTCGCAACGACACCTTTCTTTCGTTCAAACGCTGCCAACTCTTCTTGCAATTGACCATCGATGACATTGCGGTCCGAGATCACGATAACGGAATCGAAAACCTTTTTGTCGTCGGCATCGTGCAGGTCCGCCAAAAAGTGCGCGGTCCAAGCAATCGTTTTCGTCTTTCCAGAACCGGCGGAATGTTGGATCAGGTATTTGTGGCCGGGGCCTTCGCTGAGTACCGCAGCACGCAGCTTGCGAGTCGAATCCAGTTGATGAAAACGCGGAAAGATGATCGTCTTGATCTGCTTCTTCTTATCCAGTTCGGTGACCAGGTAACGACCCAAAATTTCCAGCCACATCTCGCGACCGAAAATCCGTTCCCAAAGATACGCCGTTTTATGGCCGTCAGGATTGATCGGGTTGCCGGCTGCGCCATCGTCGCCTTGGTTAAACGGCAGGAAGAACGTTGTGTCTCCCTTCAAGTGCGTGGTCATCCGCACTTCACTGCTGCTGACCGCGAAATGAACGAGGGCACCGCTCGGAAATTTTAGCAGCGGCTCGGCGGATTTGCCTTTCGGCTCTGGGATCCGATCAAATCGATACTGGTCAACCGCGTCATGAATGCTCTGCGTAAAATCCGTTTTCAGCTCGATGGTGGCAACGGGAATGCCATTGAGAAACAGCACCAAGTCAATGCTGTTCTCGTTGTGCTGGGAATAACGCACTTGCCGGACAACACGCAGCCGGTTCGCTTGGTAGCGGGCCATGATGTCCGGGTTCATTCCTAAAGCCGGCTTGAACTCAGCCATCCTGATGCCCCGGCGCAGGCCGAGCACATCGAAGCCGTTCCGGATGACGCTCAGCGTTCCCTGTTTATCAAGGCAATCACGCAACCGCTTCAGCAGGCTAGATTCAGCATTTTGGCCATGGCTTTTCTCCAGCTTGCCCCAAGCTTCCGGCTGCGTCTCCTTAACCCAAGCCACCACGTCTTCCGGGTAAACCGCAAGAGGGCGGTCGTAGTTCGCTGCGTCCCCATCGACGTAGAGCCAGCCATCCTCGGCAAGGTGCTGACAAATTTCGTCTTCGAAGTTAATCTCCTTGTGCAGGCTCATCGAAGGTCGCCTTCCTCGGTGTCTGGCTCAAGTGAGTTAGAAAAGCAATTTTGCGGCAAGAGTGTGACAATCCCCAATGCACAAAACCTCGGAAATCCAGGCATATCCGGTCGGAGTGCGACAACAATGCGGCAATAGTGTGACAATTTACATCGGCCGTAATGAGTCATCTTTTCTTCTCCGCGCGGGCAATCCAGCGAGCTCCAGAGCCCATGCCTTCGGGCGCTGCTTGTCCCTTTCCTTTCAACGACCGGAGCAGGTTTCGCACTTCACGCTTCGGCAGCGAAGGCAAAACCTGGGCGAGTTCATCAAGACTCGCTCCGGCTGGCCCGCTTTCGTCAATGTGCTTCTTCAGCAACGCCAAATTGTGCTCACGATCGAGCCCTTTACGGCGTGTGTAGTCAGCAGCCTTGCCGACGAATTCGTAGAACTTGCGGGAAAGCATGAACGCACGGCCTTTGCCTCGTTCGATGATGCCCAAGTCGATCAAATTGCTGATACGACGTTCCGCCTCTTTGGGCAATTTCTCGCCTCGGCTGGCCGCCGACATTAATAGCCAATCATGCGTGTGAAAAGAGGCGGTCGTTTCGTTGGAGACCTTTTCAACAAAGCGTATAAACGCGGGATCTTGAACGGTGCCGTGCAGCGTTAATCCGACTTGATACTGGTCGGTACGTGAAAACTCCGGTGCAGGTTTGCTTTGCTTGATCAAGTCCTCGTAGATCAAGTTCATTCCTTGGCCCGAGCGTTCGACCAGCCCGCAGCGCGTCAAAATCTCTGCGATGCGACGGTTGCGTGGGTTCTGGCGATCAAGAATGTTTTCGAGTGTGATCCCAACCGGTAAGCCGCCGGGACTATCAATCTCCAATCGCCGTGGATACTGGCGAATGAAGATGCTGCCACCAAGTTGGTAATCGCGGTGACTGACCGCATTCAAAATTGCTTCCCGAACAGGCCGTTCGTTGAATGTCGAAATCGGCGTGACGAACAGCCCCTCCTGAAAATCTTGCTTATCGTTTCGCAAGTTGATCTGCTGCCAGAGTTCATCGTAGTAGCTGAAGAAACCACGGCGAAACTCTTTGCGATCCTGTGCGGGGCCGGAGGCATCCGAGGACCGATACTCAAACACGATCTCCGCCGCCGCAAGGTTCCTCGACAATGCCCGGTTGGTACCGAATAAGATCAATCCCGCATAAGTGACTTTACCGTCAACGATGGCCCCCACATCTTCCAGCAATTGAGCATCGTCGAGCGACCGCACACGGCGAGCCTGTTCCTGGTCTTCTGCTTTTTCGGCCTTGGCGATCCAACGCTCGCGAAAATTCTCGATGGCTAAACCATCGAGATCGCCTGGCGTTACACTCGCACAAACATCAGCCGAGAAATCGTGCCCGCTCTCCGAGTAGATGCGTCGCAAGCGATCATCGCTCATCTCGACAAGGCTGTCTTCTTTACGAACCCAACGATGGCCATCGTGTTGAATGGCCACGCCCACGGGACGTGATGGAACCGAGAAAACAAGAACTCGGCTGTCCGGGGCACAGTCGGAATGATTGATTTCTTCAAAGTCGATTCCCAAAGGAATCCGTTCACAAAGTCCCTTCCGAGTACGCTCAGGCTGTTGAAACGCTTTCGAGCCGACGATTTGTCGAGGGCGCTCATCAGTCACGCCAAGAATGATTTTCCCGCCGCCTTCATTGGCCAACGCCACACAGTACTTCGTCAGTTCTTCAAAGTGAAAGTTGGATCGCGCACTCTTAAACTCCAGGTTTTCGCCTTCTTTGCCACGAATCCATTCCTCCAAAGCGACGATGCGTGATGGATCAGCCGTCATGCAGCAGCCTCTTTGTCTGCAAATCCTCGAACGTCGATTTTGCCGGTGACGGCTGCAGAGATAAGGGCGGTGCGGCGTTCTTGGAGAAGTTTGATTGCTCGTTCGGCTTCCGCAATTAACAACTTACTGGTTTCCTTCACTCGACTCGCTTCGGTAAGTATGTTCTCCTGCTCACGGGGCGGCGGGATCAGCATTGGAATGGTGAGAAGCTTTTCCTTCCGTAGCTTCATTCGTCCGACGCCTTGCTTAATAAGCCACGGAGACAGGTCCTTATGCTCGAAGTAAAGTGAAGCCCATTTGGTTGAGCACTCTCCTTTCCCGCGGATCAGATGGGCGTGATTGTTGACGTTGAATTTCCCTTTAACGTTCAAACTCATGGAGTGGGTTTGGTACTTTAGAAAATGGTCTCCATCTTCTCCGAGCAAGAAGTATTCTCCTTCAACAACAAATCTGTTTATCCGTGAAAGCACACCGGTTGGACCGTAGTACGGATAGTCACCTGTGATTTCCAATCTGGTCTGTTTGTCAATTGGCGTTCTCAATGTGTTGTGGACATCGCAGGCATAACGAAAGGTTTTCACCTCCCAGTGTTCCGGAACATCGCCGAGACATTCGATGCCGGAGGGTTTCATGGGCGCATTCGGATTCAGGCCTTTAGTGACGGCATGGCTGATGACTGCCTGACGCTTCTCCTTCAGCAACTCGATCAAGCGACGCTGCTCTGATACCAAAGAGTCGATCTTAGCCGTTTCCGAATCGAGGAACGCCGCGATCGCTTTTTGCTCGTCAAACGTCGGCTTGGGAAGCCGGTATCCTCGTAACCTTTCGCCTGTCAAGTGCGGGATCGTGTTTGGATTGGAACTCGCAAGGAAAACTTGCATACTCGTTGCGAATCGCATTACGTAGTAGAAGTACCTAACATGTTCAGTTTCATCGATTGGGCGTAGTCGGTGAATGGCTTTCTGAAACGCCACCTTACCACCCTCGCCGTTCCAAATTGCGGTTCGTCCAATTTCGCCTCCTTCGCAAATGAGCAAATCGCCCTGATTAAGAGTGAATCGTTCTCTTTCCGATGGCTCAATATCAATAACAGGCAGGGCTTCGGCATTAACTTGGTCCCACTGCACATCGACGTTCCGTACGTACGGTACGGGATGCATGCCAGTCATTTTGTTCTGGTCGAGCATCTTACCAAGGACTTGTTCGTATCGAGCGTACAACGGGGGCAAGGACCAGTGGTCTGGCAACTCAGCGAACCAATCCACGCCGCTATCTTTGTAGGCTTGATAAGCCGGAAAACTCATTGCTGCTCCTCAAGGGATGACTCCAATTTTTCATCACCCCACATGTCACGGTAGGCGAAGATGTAGGTCGCCGTTGCTTGCGGATCGATTATCCAGTAATACTTGCAGAGCCGCCAGAACAACTCTAGTCCAACCGGATGGGCCGCGGCATCGAGCAGATGGTCGAGCGAACGTTCAATTGCCGCGATGTCTCGGCTTTGCGCGCGAATCAATTGATCCACGATCGAACGCTGTGATTCCGCGAGTTGCAGGTGTAGCTCGCTGATCTGCCCCGCCAGACCGTTGACCGATTGAATGAATTGCTCGTAGGTCATGCCGCACGCGTCAGACCGCATTGGTTTAAGATGCTCTGTCACTGCGACAACTCTCCGATCATCTGAACGATGCGGTCGGTGACACCTTTCAGTTCTTTATCAATCTCAGCCAATTCACGCGGAGGCTTAAACACATAGAAATGACGATTGAAGGAGATCTCGTAACCGATCTTCGTTTTCTCTTCGTCGATCCAGGCATCCGGAACATGCGGCTTGACCTCTCGCTCGAAGTAATCATGAATGTCGTCGTTGAGCGGTACCTCCTCGGTATCTCGTAGCTTTGAATCCGCTTTGGGCTGGCCTTTGTTTTTTCCTCTTGCCTCCCGCACGATCTTGCCGTCGTCGTCCAATAGCGGTCGTTCGACTGTGATCGTTTGATAGCCAAAGTCTTCGTTCTTGAAGATCCGACTCATAGGAACGGGCGGGTTGCCGGATGGAGAGGTTCCATCGGCCACCATTTTACCGCTGACCTTTTTGCGGCTTTCCTCGTCAACGTAAACCTCTTTGGCTTCGCCGAAGAGTCGTGTGATCTCGCTGATGTGATCGTCAGAAAGCTCTTTGCGTTTGCTGCCAAGACTTTTACGCATCTTTTGCCACATCGCACTGGCGTCGATCAGTTGCACCTTACCCTTGCGATGCTTCGGCTTTCGGTTGCTGACGATCCAAATGTAAGTGCTGATGCCGGTGTTGTAGAACATGTCGGTCGGCAAGCCGATAATGGCTTCCAACAGATCGTTCTCCAGCACGTAGCGGCGGATCTCGCTTTCGCCGCTTCCCGCTCCACCGGTAAACAGCGGTGAACCGTTCAAAACGATCCCGAAACGGCTTCCACCGTCTTTGGTCGGTCGCATTTTGCCAATCAAATGCATCAAGAACAGCAGCGAGCCGTCGCTGACGCGCGGCAATCCCGGTCCAAAGCGGCCGTTATATCCCTGCTTCTTGTGTTCGTCCTTGATTGCTTTTTGGATCTTCTTCCATTCCACACCGAACGGAGGATTGGAAAGCATGTAATCGAACTGCTTACCCGGCAGACCATCATCGGACAACGTGTTGCCGTGAATGATCTGGCTGATGTCCTGCCCCTTGATCAGCATGTCGGCTTTGCAGATCGCGTAAGACTCGCCGTTGAGTTCCTGGCCGTACATGACCAAACGCGCGTTCGGGTTTTGCTCGGCCAAGTGTTCCTGGGCAACCGACAGCATACCGCCGGTTCCCGCAGTCGGATCATAGAGTGATCGTACGATGCCAGGCTTGGTCAAAGCGTCGTCATCTTCAATGAACAACAGATTGACCATCAGCCGGATGACTTCGCGGGGCGTGAAATGCTCCCCGGCGGTCTCGTTGCTGATCTCGGCAAATTTGCGAATCAGCTCTTCGAACACCGTCCCCATCTGCTCGTTGCTGATCGCATCGGGATGCAAATCGATCCCGGCAAACTTTTCAGCAACCAAGTAAAGCAAGTCCGCTTTGGCCAATCGCTCGACCTGGACATGAAAGTCGAAACACTCAAAGATGTCGCGAACCGCCGGCGAAAATGCCTCCACGTAGCTGAACAGGTTCTCGGCGATGTTGTCCTGGTCGCCCATCAGCTTTTTGAAATCGAGCGGCGACGTGTTGTAGAACAGCAAGCCCGACTTCTTCAGCAAGAACGGTTCCGGATTAAGCCCCGCGGCCTCTCGCTTTTCTTTCTCTTTGAGGACGGCTTCCTTGGTTTTCTCCAATACGCAGTCCAATCGCCGCAACACGGTAAACGGCAGAATCACGCGTCCGTATTCTGACTGCTTGTAATCGCCACGCAGCAGATCTGCGACAGACCAAATGAATGAGGAGAGATTGGTTTGGTTGCTGGGCTGCCGGTCCATTGGCGCAAGTGGCTCATCATCTTGAAGGCTAGCGATCAAATTCATCGTGTGTGCTCCGCATTCGTTACTAACCCTATCGGTCTAGCGCAATTCGCGCAAAACATCAACCGATCTGAGCACGTTACGGATGCGGGGCCACCATCTTAACCCAACGCCCGAAAAGCCGGGAGTCATCACCGCTTCATTCAAAAAAGCCGGACTTGCGAAGTTTCTCGGAAATCCGTGTCGGCGTCGCGGCGAGCGGAAAAGGAAACGGCGAGCTGGCTGACAGGAGTTGGCATACGCCCACGCTTGGAAACGCAAATATTCGGCTGTTTTGCGATGGTGTTCGAAAGAAGCTGCCACGGCCGTTCTCCACCGATTGCACAGTCGCATAGGTGTTGAACTTATCCGTATTCGCGAATGCTGACGCACCCTTCTCGGGCGACCACAACGTGATCCAAGACGGTGATCCCGATCATCGTACCAACTTCTGTCAGTCGGTCCGTTACCGTCCGGTCTTCTCGCTCGGAGTGGGATCGCCAGATGGATGATTGTGCACGAGCAAAATGGCACTGGATGAATCTTTGATTGCGGGGCGGAAGACTTCGCGAGCATGAACGAGTGAAGCGTCAAGTGTGCCAACCGTAATCAGATGCGAGTCAATCATCCGGTGTTTGGTATTGAGCGTGACCACGTGGAACTCTTCCTGAAGTCCCTCGGCGATCAGCCTCGCAAAGTGAACCCTGCAAAATTCCGCCGCAAGTGCCGGCGAAGTGATCTTGGTGTTGTAGTTTACTTTCGGTTCGGCCACGCGTTTTCCGAGTTCGATACCGGCCATCAGTCGGCTATACGCGAGATCCGTCAATCCCAACTCCGACTTTCCTGCTTGAGCAATCTCGTGAATGCTCTTGTTCGCGACACGAGAAAACTGCGTCCGCAGAACCATCGACAGCAATTCCTGATCGCTTTTCTCTCTCACTCAGTAAGAGTGCCACAAAACTCGTATTCTGATCAAGCCTCGAGTGCTGCGTAGGTCCTAGCACTTTCCATTGTCAACGGTTGCTGAAAGTGTCGAATCTATTTCTGCTCTCTTAGATCGAGGGATCACACCCCGTGTTGCGTTGATCCATGACCAGTCGACAAGACGCTCGGCAGAATTCACGAGCCATTTGATCGTTCAGCAAAAACACAATCTCGCCATCGGTCGACACCCGCAGCGGCGGCGGAAACCCAACTTTAGGTAGCCACTCCGCCAAGTCTTCGGCATGGTCGGCCGCGTCCTCGTACTGCCCCAAAGCAAAGGCTTCCATCATCGCGTTGAATGCTTCGGTCGGATCCATCACCGAAAAGCAAAGCATCGATCACAGCTTTGTGTCAACCAATTCATGTTCCCTTCGTTTTTTGAAACCCGCCATGTCGGGGCAAACGGGTTCAACAAAACGAAAGGAACAACCATGACCGACGTAAGAAAACCAATCGATACCATTCGCCTTCCCGGCGGCCTGAAAGCCACCATCTGGCTCAACACAACGGAGAAAGGCAAGACCTTTGCCAGCACCGAAATCTCGCGGACCTACAAGACCAAAGACGGCTTCGGGGACTCGCACAGCTTCGGGCACGACGACCTGCTGAAGGTCGCACGCCTGGCCGAGATCGCCTTCGATCGCATCACGCAAATCAAAGCGGCCGAGAAAGCCGATGGCGGTGCCCAATGATCCGCCAGTCCGATCTCAACCAATTCACGGGTTCTGAAAGTTTCTTTCAGCACCCGCTGAACCGCAAAGTGGTCTACACCGAGGGCGTCCAGTACCTCGCCCAAGAAGCAGGAGCCTACTGGCTGATCGATGCGATCGCATCTTGGCTCGGAAGCGACAAACATCGCACCGCCGCAGCCAAGGATCCGCGGATCGACTATCTGCACTTCTGGACGCTGAAGCGCCAAACCGGCGGCGGGGCCCGCCTTGTTGCCAAGGCCGACTCACCGGATGAAGCGTTCATCGTCCAGGACATCGAGTTCACCGACTTCCCGCTCGACACCGTCGACATCTGGGTCGGCTTCGATGGATCGCGATGGACCCTGTATCTGCCGAGTGAACACTAAACAACCCAAGCGAAAGGAAACACCATGGGACTTGATATGTACGCATGCATCACCAGAGAGCATCCAAACCAACCGGTGGACTTCACCGTCACCGAATACACGGAGATCCACTACTGGCGAAAGCACCCGGACCTCCATGGCTGGATGGCCGATCTGTACTTCGCCAAAGGCGGGACAAACGCCGACTTCAACAGTGCGACGCTCGCCCTTACACCGCGTGAACTCGATCACCTGGAAACGGCTGTCAAAGCCGGCTCGCTCCCGGAAACCTCCGGGTTCTTCTTCGGTGCTTCGATCGGCGACGAAGCCGAAGGCGATCTCGAATTCATCGCCAAGGCAAGAAACGCCATCGATGAAGGCTACACGGTGTTTTACGACTCGTGGTGGTAACCACGTCACAACGCGTCAACGGAATTGCCCGTTGACGCACCACATAAAACCGTGCCAATAGTGGCACGCTATGACAACGAACCAATGAAAGGGCGAACCGATGACACGCACAGCAGGACCAGCCCGCCCGAAAGCGTAGGGCGACATGGCAAAAGAGCAGTTTTTTCTAGCAGCCAGCAAAGGCATTCTCAATCTCATTGACGCCGCCGCCGATAAGGCCGGCCTCAGCCGCGGACAAGCCTTCGACGACTTTCTCACCCTCGTCCGCTGCAGTCTCGCCGGCCAAACCATGGAAGAAGAATATCTCGCCACGGTGCGTAAAGGCTACGACAAAGGCGAAAAAGGTAAGCGCGGCATCGATCTGATCGTTCGAGCGTTCGCCGAACTCGTCAATGCAATGGAAGAAACCGGCCAAGATATCCTGGGCGATATCTTCACCGGCGGCATCACCTACGGCGAACGAGGACAGTTCTTCACACCCGACGGTGTTGCTCAACTGATGGCCGACCTGACCCTCAGCGATAACGACAATAAAGAACGTCGAACCATCAACGATCCCGCCTGTGGATCCGGCCGCTTTCTGCTTGCTGTCGCGAAGAAGCATCGCAACTGTGAATTCATTGGGCAGGATGTCGATCATCGCTGCGCCCAGATGACGGCCATCAATCTCGGGCTGAATGGACTCTATGGCTGGGCCGTATGGCAAAACACGCTCACACTCGAATGCTACCGCGTGTACAAGATCGGTCTAAACCTGACCGGTGGCGTAATTCGCGAGGTGAAACCGGAAACCTCGCCGTTCTACTACGATGCCGCCAAATCTCAACGCTCTGCGGCTTCCGGTAAGCCAAGAGCGAGCAAAATCGAGCCAGGCAGAAACGAACAGAAGCAACCGGCTTCTTCCGCAGAGACAAACGAATCCGATCGACCGAATCCATCATCCGGGGCATCTCAACTCGATCTCTTTTGAATAGCAAGCAGGTGCCCCCTTTCTGTTGCCGTTCATGTGTTGGATGAAGAACGGCAAACAAGAAAGAGGGGACAGCATGGATTTTGACTCGAAACCAAAAGTGATACGAGACGAAGGGTATCGAAATCTCAGGGCTCGACACGGCCATGCGAAAGCGGGCTATCGCATCGAGCAGATGGCCGACGGAAGCTTTCGCGTTTCAATCCGTGTGGCCTATGGTGTCGGTGACTTTCACGGTTTCGGTTCACCGCGTATCGAAATGAAAACACGCGACGATTGCGTACAAAGTTTCCTTGATGCCGCTCGAAACCATTTTTCAAAGCTATTGACGGGCAGCGTCGTGACGGACAGGCAACGGACGTCTCAAAAGCAGATGTTAAGCCTTCCCGATGCCGGGTTGTTCGGGTTCCTCGAACCCGATCCGGAAGAAGCCCCTTGAAGCAGCAAGCCATCGCCCTACTTCAATGGGCGCTTCATCAACACGAAAGGAACACCATGGCACACAACGCACACGAATTTCATCCCGTCGACGTTCTCTACGATGGTTCGCTATCGGCGAGTATCTATCGCGGTGTCGACCGGCTCGGCCCGTTTTACTCCGTCGAATTCAATCGATCGGGATCGATTGACGGTCGCTTTGTTACGACAAAGCTCTTTCGCCAAGAGCAATTGCTCGCGCTTTCGCACCTGTCAAAACGCGCCTACGATCGTGTCGCCCACCTGAAATTTGAAGACGCCAAAGCGGCAACGCCGAAGCCGAGCCTGAACTGATCAAAAGTGTTCATTTTGGGGTGGGTCGGAATCTGCAGTGAAAAAAACGCAGAATTCCGTCACCCCAATCGGCTTGCTTTGTGTTCGCTTTGGGGTGTACCCCAAAACGTCCATACTTAGCGGCCGAAGTGTTCAACACCCACTCCCCAATGTCTTTGCTATTGCCAGAAGCTGTGTGTTAAACTGTGGCGAAGGAGCTACGTCATGAATATCGAAATTTCAGATCAATCAACCCGAAGCATCGAGAAAGCACTCGGGACAACGGATCCCGTGGTGATTTCTCGGCTGTTTGAACGCATTGTCTCCGACGAGCAGCTCCTGCAATCGTACCTGGTGGAAGACCCAACCGACGATGAGCTACGTCAAAGCCTGGCGATGTGTGATCGTGGATCACAAGAAATGGAAGAAGGGAAGGCGCAACCGGCCGACGAAGCCCTTCGAAAGATTGCTCAGAAACACGGCTTGAATGTCGATCGATGAAGTACAGCGTTCATGTTGCCGACGGAGCGGTTGCTTCTATCGACGCTTACATCCACTATCTCGCCATCGAACAATGTGCTCCCCAGGCGGCCGAGCGAGTGCTTTCCCGGATATGGGCTGCAATCGACAATTTGAAAATGTGGCCACGTCGTTGCCCGAAAGCGATTGAGGACCAATACCGCGATTACGAAATACGAATGATCGTCGTAGCTTCGATCGTCATGCTTTTTCGCATCGACGATGACGCCCAGGCGGTTACGATCATTGCATGCCGACATGGAAGGCAGCGTCCGCGGGAGGATCTTCCGGAATAGACGCCGGCAAAACGATCTCATCTCAGAATCGCAGCGATTGCTTGAAAAGCTTTCTCGATTACTGCTACCATTGCTTTGAGAATGCCTCAAAGCGATCATCATAATCACCAAGCGAGCATCGCTTGCTATATTCGTGTTTCGACCAGCAGTCAGAACAGCGACGCTCAACGGACGGGAATCGAACGTTGGCTGCGCGGACATGGATTGGGTTCCACTACGGTTCGTTGGTTTGAAGATAAAGAGACCGGAAGAGATCTCCTCCGGCCAGCTTTTACTGCACTGCAAGAGTCCATTTTTATTGGCGACATTAAGACGGTTATTGTCTGGCGACTGGACCGTCTTTCACGCAGCCAAAAAGACGGCATCAACACCCTTGCTGATTGGTGCGACAAAGGCGTTCGCGTCGTCAGCGTCACGCAGCAGCTCGATCTCAGCGGCGCCACCGGCCGATTGATTGCCGGCGTTCTCTTCGCAGTCGCCGAAATGGAGCTGGAAGCCATCAAAGAACGACAGGCAATGGGTATCGCCGCGGCCAAAGCAAAGGGCGTTTATAAGTGCAATGGAGAGCGCCGCCGCGGCTATCGCAAAGCCGATCGCGACAAGGTGCTTCGCCTTCGTGATCAGGGGCGAACAGTCACATCAATCGCCCGTGAACTCGGCATCGGCCGGACAACCGTCTACAGCTACCTTAAAGAATCCGATCCGCGATAGGCTGGTTAATTGCTGAATGCCAAGGTGAGCGAATCGTGTTATCGTCATATAAAGTAACGTCTTCTTTTTCCTCTTGCCCAGCCCGCCGCAGGCGCACGATATGGAAAGTGTCCATTGGTCGCGACGGTGTATCCGAAGCCGTCTCCGGTAGTGCGGACGAACTCCGTTCGCAGCGTTGGCAAAGCGTCGTGTAAGCGACGCGCACTCGGCGCAATTTGAAGTTGCATTTTTTGTTGACTCAGGGTCACCCCCTGTGGCTAATTCGGTAGTGATGACTAGCCAGATATGTTTTTGTGACACTGATACTCATGAACGCTGCGCGTCATAGAGCGTCACAAAAACAATCTGGGTCATGGGTCACTGCGTAGCCCCCCGACACCCCCTCGCTAAACGTGGCGCCGTTTAATCACGCATGAGCCACGTCGTTGCCGTGGCTTGTCGGGCCTTATGGACAAGAGGAAAACAGAATGCGCGACGTACCTGATTTCGAAGAGCCCCGTCCCGAACCGCGGCCGCAGCTGTATGGCCGGCCGCGGATCGATCCGGCCGAGCGGCGAACCCGCCCGTTGCGTGTCTTCTTAAACGAAGCCGAAGAACGCCGGCTTCGTGAAGACGCTGCCACAGCCGGCATCAATCGGCACGACTATATCCGTGCCTTGATAGCCGGGCACAAACCGCAGTCTCGCGCCGGCGGTCACTACGACCCGCGGTTGTTGCACGAGCTCAATGCCATCGGCAACAACCTTAACCAGGCTGTGCGTGATGTGCACGCCGGATCCAAACGCCAACGCGATTGGGAAGCCCTCCGCGAATTGCTGGAAGACGTCATTTTAAGAGTAGCTCTTGGTCCCGAAAGCGAGCAAGACGGCAATGTTCATTGAACTCAATCGATCTTACAGCTTCCGAAAGGTCTCGCAGTATTGCCTGCACGACGTAGACGCCCAAACCAGTGACCGCGTCGATTTTGTAGAAACACGAAACCTGGCGACACGGAATCCGCAAGCGGCTTGGCGGATTATGGCGTCTCGTACGTACGTCCAGAGCGAGCTCAAGGAGAAAGCCGGCGTCAGCCTCGCCGGCCGCAAAGACGGAAAAGCGGTCGGACACATGCTGGTCAGTTGGGGACGGGATGAGGCCGATGCCCAGAAGCTGGACCGCGCCGGCATGGTCCAATCCATCGAAGGCGCTTTAAAAGCCATCGGCGCCGATGATCGCCAAGCGATGATCATCGCCCACAATGATACATCGGACCGCAATCCCCATTGTCACGTGATCATCAATCTGATCGGTGACGATGGACGGCTTTTAAAGAGCTACAACGACCACAAAAAGCTCTCGCGGTTTGCGCTCGAAGAAGAGATCCGTATCCATGGCCGTCCCATCGTGCAAGAACGCAACAAGCGATGGCATGACCGCGATGCGGGCGAGACGCCGGCACCAATGAAAAAGAAACCCCGCCACCAATACGAACTCGAAAAGCAGGCCGAGAACGACAACACCGCAGCCCCCAAAGCTCAGCGGTTGCTGGAACAGCAAAAGACATTGGAGCGTGAAAAGGCCCGGCAATGCGATCGGCACCGCCGGAACCAAGAGCGATTGCGATCGATCATGGAAGAACGGGAGCGACGCATCAAGCTGCAAACAGAAGCCCTTGTGCGACGATCCAAAACCAATGCCCGCAAGGCGTATGACCAAACTTGGCGAGACCTGCACGACGATCAACAAGCCGAACGCCAACAGTTCGAAGAGAATGAGAAAAGCATCCGCGGTTCCATCGAGAACGGTTTGCGTATGGTCGATTGGTTCAAGCTCTTTCATCGCCCCCGCGATACTGGTGCCGATAGCTTAAAAACTCTCTTCCAAACGCTGACCCAAGAGGCGAAGCGACGGGAGATCCTTGATCAGCGGCAGCAATCCGAGAGAGACAAGCTCCGCGCGGAACAAAAGAAGCTGGAGCGAGAGGCCGAAAAGATTGCGAAGCAGCACTACGCGGCGAAACTCGAGCAAGTCCGTGACGACTACGTACTCAAAGCCGAGAAGATGAGGCAGCGGCAGGAACGTAGCACGGTGGAGTTGAAGAAGTCGCAGCAGAACATTGCCCAACAACGCAATGAACTACTAAAACAGCAACGGGAGCAAGAACAGGAAGCAAAACGCAAGCTTGTGCTTCAGCAAAAACTGCAACGGGAGTTTGACGACGCTGCAAAACGCGAACAAGAGCAGACCGAACAGGAAGCCGGCGATACAGATCAGACCGATCAAAGCAGCACCGACGTTACAGTTCAGCCGAAGAAAAGTCGTCGCGAGCGAAAGCCACGAGATCCGAACACATCCCGCCGCAGGCGAGACATCGAAAACCGTGAACAGGGCGTATCGAACGACAATAGGCAAGAACCAGATGCTCAGCAGCAAAGCGTTTCGACGCCGGAACTGGACCAGGAAGCTCAAAGACAATACGAGGAACAGCTTCTTGACTACCTGAATCAAATAGATCGTGGGCACGATCTTGATTTTGAGCATTGACCCTACCCAACGCTACACATCAATTTTCTCTGGAGATGACAGTAGCTCGATCCATCAAAGCCACGAGCGGGTCGGTGATAGCATTTGCCATCGTTGCAGATGAATGCCTGACGCTTCCGTTGCATGACCTGCCTGTCAAAACTATGATTGCAGAATCACTCACGTTGTGTTGTGATAGTGCACAATGTTACGGGAGAAGTTCACAAGCGAGTATTTTAATGAGCTGGCGGCTCGGCCGCATCATGCGAACTTGATTGAAAACTTGAGAGCACTCGACGAAGTCTTGGCATTCAATCTGCACGAAGAGTTCTTCGTATTTCTTAACCCAGAATCGCGATGGGTAGAAAATCCTGAGAAGACGGAGGGCGAAATACAAATGCTGATCGATTTGCTGGCAGCACGGCTGGTCACAGCGTCAACCACGGAAGCTCTTACATTGGTGTGGAATAAGATCACAGAGCACAGGAATCGGTGGCGTGAAGAGTTACGTGAGGGAAAGGTGAATCGGGAACAGCGTCGCGATTTGATACTGGGTTCGGCTGACTTACTCGATCTAAGGGGCGTTGTAACTAAAACCAGCTATGATCTGAGTTGTCGGAAAGTTACTTTGGAACTTGGCGCCGAATAATCTTAGGTCCATGAAGTCATTGTCGTTCCTTTTTGCGAATTCGTCTTGGCGTAGCAAGCTCTATATATTCCATCTTTGGTCAACAGCGGCGGTCGCCAGCATTGCAATTGCCGCGTTTGTCTTCGGTGCTGCGAGGAGCTTGTGTGCAGGGCAGATGGTCAGCCTGGCGATTGTCGCTTTATTTCTTGTTTGCAGAAGACGTCCGCATCATGACTTGCTTTTGATGCTGAACTTCCTGCAGGCGTCTACTATTTACCAGGGCGTTCAGTTAAGCGAAACTTTGAATGGAATATTGGTGGGGTTGTGGTTTTTGTACTTGGCAGCATGGTTTAGAGTCTCAGAACCAATAGGGAAGAAAGCAACGTTTCTGATTGGCTTGGTGTTTCTGGCACTGGCTTGGTTTGCTGTATATGCAGGGATTTTTAGAGGCGGCATGTCGGGTTGGATTCGAGATGGTTCGATCGGGAAAATCAACGTCTCAGATAATGGCATTTATGCATATTTTTCACCGTTGCATGTTTTTGGCTGTGTTCTGCATGGAATCCTTGTCGTGTTTGCATTCGACTTTTTCGCGAATCGCAGCCGATACTACCGAAAACTCGAGAAGATAGGTCGCGAGGGAATGCTGCAGTTAGCAAGCGGCCCACTGTACGAAGAGCGCCTGAAGGACTTAAAAGATTTTGAGAAGCTTCAGAATGTCAGTTTTAGCCAAGAGTTTTTCTTTCACGTCTTGCCTACTAGTCGATGGAATCCAAACCCACTATCGCCAACTGATAATCCTATGCGGCGAGCGATTGAGCAGTTCGCGTGCGAACTGGCAACCGCAAGTAGCTTAGCATCACTCACCATTCTAAATCGCTCATTAGTGTGCTATCTGGGAAGCTTGCGGAAAAAGCAGGCATCTGCTGGTCTTAGTCAGGAAGAGCGGAAGGACATCAAGTGGGCAGTGTCCGCGAGCCATCAGTTGCTTGGGTTGGTCATAAAGTACCAAAATGAAGTGCAAAAAATTAATGAATGAGGAAAACCAGCATACTTTGGATTGTCGGCATGTCGCGGAGATCTTTGGCAAACTGTCAAAGGACACCAACATGAAAACTCGTGAAGCGTTGGACATGCTGAAGGAATTGCCCACCGTTAGACAGCACTACAATCGGCACGTAAGAAAGTTGGCCGAGGAGAACGACAACGTGCGCGAATGTGGACTGATTCGGGATGACATAGAGTTCTTGCTTGACACATGGATTGTCTTGCACCTAACAAGCACAGGCCTTGGGAATGATGAACTCGACGTGCTCGAGCAAGTGAAGCAAATTGTCGACCGTGCCGTTGACCATCAGTTTCATGCCGCCTTTACTGACATCAGTGAGTTCATGGAAGGATCGCATCTGGAAAACGCGTATCTCGGTTTCGTGATAGCCCTAAAGGAAACGGGAGATACGTGGGTCCGTCACATCCTTGACCCCTTAGAGCGTTTCCATCTTCAGCCAGTTCGCATGGATGTATTCAGGCCACTTTATCGGGCACGAGCCGATGGTATTGACAGAGAGCAGTTGCTCGAAATCGTCACAGGTGTTGGTGAGTGGAATGGAAAGCTATGGAAAACTAAAGTGTCCCAACCCATTGCACGAATGCGACCAACGCTAAACGAGCATACTTTGGAAATCGCCAAGACCGCAGACGATGAGATCTACGTTTTGATCGAATTCACCGGGTAGAAAATACGATTCGAGGAAAGAGCCAAACTCTCTACTAAACTCGTGGCTGCAATATCCTCGACCGTTCGAATTTGATCCCTTCCAGACGGAAGCGAGACCTCATTTTACCGCGGGGGCATTTTAGATGTTCCTGCTTTCGATCCGCTAGGGTCCGCGTAATAGCTATCGCCGTTAGGTCTTCCGTGACTTCGAATTGGGGCGAGGCGACTTCTTTTTTAGCGGTTTCCGAATTCGAAACCGCATCTTCGCGTCACGGTACAAATTCGCCCGTCTGGGAAACGGTTTCCGTCGTTTAGCGTGACCGATTCTAGGCTTCCGTCAGTGACTTTGAGCAACCTGGATTGAAGTCGCAACCGGTTATGGTCCGGCAGATCTTTGATCGCAATAGACCCCAGCATGAAATCCCAAACTGCCATTGAGAATATATGCCGTGCAACTCGGTGCTCAGCCTGTCAGTCAACCGTATACATCGTTTCGTTATCGGATCAACGGTGTGTCGTTGAGTGCATGATCTGCGGGCGCACGGAAACGATCGAAATCCCAACGAATGCGTCAACTTCTCTCGCCGCCTCCTCCCAACCCAAAGACGAGACATGAACCGCGATACTGAGCAACGACGGTGTGTTCGCTGTGGCGTCTACTTCGATTCTGATTCCAGTTGGCGTCTTCTCCGTTTGTTCCGCCTGGGAAGCAGCGAGCGGCACTGCAGTCGCTGCCGAATTTTGGCGACGTATCTAGCGGAGGGCGGTTCAATCCTCCAGGAGTGTATCACTGAGCAGATCGCAACTCCCAATCCCTACACCTCGCCACTAGACGACAACAAAGAGCAAGATCTCATTCCAGAGACTCTCAGCATGGCGTCGGAGTGGATGGCAAAGTTTGCAACGCGCATCGACGCGATTTTTGTGTTGGTTACGGCGCCGCACCTGTTCATTCTGTTGGCCTTCGGATTGGTCGACCTTATCCCTGAGATCTTCCCAAATTTTGTCGCCCAATCAATCAAGTGGGTGTTTCGTACATTTACCGATCCGTATTTGGAATGGCTGATCGGAGCTATGATGTGCTTTGCTGTGGTGGCCGGAATGTTCGCCTATCGTTTGGCGGCCGGCAAGCTCATTGATGAGTATTTAGTCTTACAACGGCGACTTGTATCCGCTGCGCTTTGGCTGACCGAGAGGTCAACATCTTCAAGCTCAAGGGGCGATGCGTGAACAAGTTCAAATCTGTCTTCTCCGGATTACCGCCACCCTTCTTCTAACTGGCGAACTGATTCGTCGGCTTCCTGCGGTTAGCTCTGCAGGGGCCAATCTGAATTCGCGGCCGCGCCGCGACTGTCACGTTTGAAAACGGCTATCGCCGTTGATCGCTACCGGTACGCAATCACCTTTCATTTGGAAAACAAAATGACCAGACGTTCCCGTCAAATGCAGATCCTTGCAGATTTGAGTCGACCTAGCAACGAACGCTATCCGTCGTCGCAGTACAGGTCGGTAAATCCTGACAGCGGACTGCAGAATACGCCGCAGCTTCAAGATGATTCGAACCCCGTTCGACGATTCATGCGCCGCTTGGGACTGAGTCTCCATGATCGCTACATCGAGGACGTTCAGCACCACGAAGAAGCTGATCGCTTCACGCATCACCAGAAGGCAGCAACCCAGACGGCGAAGCAAGAGGTTGATCATCGTCAGTTTGTGTTCGATGAGCGACAAGCACTGCGCTCTCGCAATGTCGCTGCATCGACGGGCCTAGCAACCTTCGTAAAGTCCGCACGCATGATGCGGTTGCTCACCCAACGCATCGACGAATGGCTGACCGAAAAGAAGGCCAGCACGGGCAACCCTGATCTCTACGTCACTTTCGAACGAGAGTTCAAAGCGATGCACCAAAAAATAATGGCCAAGTATCGGCACAATGCCGTTGGCCCGGATATTGATCCCTATGAATTCGAAGACGAGGAGTTCTTTGGCTAATGAACATTTCAGACATCTTTACTCCAGTCGATTCCAACGCCGGAAGGCGTTGGACGCTCACCTGTGCTGGGATCGGTGGTCTCGTCGGTTTCGGCCTGGCGACTGAGCGAGTAATCGAATCGGCGACTGCCGCAATTTTGGTGCATGCATTTCTGAACGGCAAATTGTCGTTGGTGAAATTGAACCATCACATCAATATCGATTCAGAGAGATCCCAAGACGAGACTTACGTACTGCAGCAGACTCCGGCAGAAGCAATGCATTACTACCGTACCGCGACAGGAGACGCATCGTCTGTATCCAAGCTGGCAGTTTCGTTGAACGTATGCGGTCGCTTTGTCGATCGCCGCGAGGCCCTGGATGCCCTGCTGCAACATGCTCGCATGGCATGGCAAGCAAAGCTGGAGCCAATCAATTCAGTGGCAGCAACTCTGCCGATGCTTGGACTGCTTTTCACTTTGCTCGGCTTAACGTTTGCGATGGGAGACATCGGTCAGGCCATCGCAACGATTGACATCGAAAACATTGCTTCCATCTTCGATATCCTGCCGCTCTTTGTTGGCGTTTTCAAGTCGATGGCGTTCGCAATGGTGACCACGTTCGAAGGTCTTGCAACTGCGCTCTATTTGCGTGGACACATCGACAACACAAGCAATGCGCTCGAAAGGCATCTTGCGAATGTCGAACTCGCAATCCGCATGCTTCCAATGGCATCGTTCAATGAAGCGGATGAACAAGAACCAACATCGGACCAGGCCGATGATATCGCTTACCAAATACTTCAGGAGGGGATTTGAGCATGCGTTCAAAACAAAAAAATGAAGGTGGGATCTTCACGGTCCTGCTCGACCTCACCTTCAACATGGTGGGAACGTTAGGGGTTGGCTTGCTCATGATGATCCTGATTTTGGTCCTGGTCATGGCAGCGCTCAGCAATGCCGAGGAAGAAAATCGTGGTCTCCATAGAACCATCGGTGGATTGGAAACCAGAATCAAACGACTCAGCGGTCGCCCCCTGACACTTGTGGTCTGCATCGATATTTCTGCATCGATGGATGACGAGATCCGAGCACTTACTGCAGCAATCGATGCTACAAGTGTGTTTCTTCCGGTATCCAGTACGCGTTTCGAGTTGTCGATTCTGGCGTTTCGGAAGGGCACGGTTGCCAAGCTGCCGTTGATGGAAATTAAGAAAGGCGAGATTGATGGCGGCCGCTCTCGGGAACAGGCGATCGATTTCGTCAAGTCTTTGTCGGCCGAATCGTCTCCCACAGAGCACCGCTCGGTCGCACGTGAGGCATACCGAGAGTTCCAACGCGCTGACCCTGAGTTTGCCAAGGATCGGCGAGAGTTATGGGTTTGGATCGGTGACGTCTTTACCGCCGAACTCGACTCTGACTTCGAGTCGTATTCGGATGCGGAGCGTCACGAAGCGAAATCCATTGTTGCGGCTATCAAGCGATGGGCAAACACCGGCGGCGATCGACGGGTTCTCGCTTTCTTTTCGGAAAAATCTGAAGCCAAAACGTCCGCGGTCACGGAGGAGAGTCGGGCTTGGTTCAAGGCACTCGGCGAAGTCAACGATCGATCGGTGTTCGAGACTGAAATCTCACGTTTGCTGGTAGCAATCAAAACCGCTGTCTTAACGGAGGACTCTGATGACTGATGACACCATTTTACCATCTGGCGAAATTCATCTTGCTGGCCCACCCTCGCGGCATCGAGGGCGGCGGCGATCCAAGAAGCCAACGAGCCTGATCGGGTTCCTGACGTTTGGCTTGGTCCGATTCATCATCAAGGGGATGTTTTGGAACGCAGCCACCTTCGGAGGAGCAATTGCCGTTGCCGCCATCATCTACTTCTTCAAATCCCAGATCTTGCTTTGGGCATTCGGAATCGAAGTAGGTGACGTCGGTGCCATCGTTGGCGACCTTTCCATTCGTGATTGGGCAAGCAGAACGCTCAGAGAAGCGATTCATCGTGGACGCGGAGGTTAAGAGCGATCATTGCAGCCCCCGTGCTTTCGCCACAGACACATGGCCCTAACTCACTGTTTTCCCACGTTTGCGGAGACCATCTCGAAATGAACACCAATTCATCAGAACCACTTTTTGCCTTCTTAAGGTCGACAGGAATTTCAATCGCATGCGGATTCGGGTTCCTTTATCTACGCGATAACTACGCTTCGAGCGAAGCTAGACTTGCCGGGCTGTTTCTCGGTTTCGTCGCGGTCCTCGCGGCAATGACGGCCGGCATCTCGCTTATCGTGCTACTTGCGGGTTTTGCAGTTCAGGGAACCACGGGCATCTTGCACCAAGCGACAGGGATCTTTCGTGAATATGGCCCTCGCAAGGCATTGGCAGTCGCCGTTGGTGGTCTGGTCGCTACTGCTGGATTGTTGGGAGCAAAGGCGTACGGCCTACGCTACGGCCTTCTGGCTCTAGCAATGGGACTGGTAATTTCGAAGCTGCCGGACTTTTGGGTCGCATTTGTTGAAAGCAGCCCCGTTCACACATTGCTTCGCAGTGGACGGGAGCCACAAGCTGAATTCGCGCAGGCCTATCATCTCAAAAAGTACTATGCCGAGCCATTCCGCAATTGCTATCGCCCCGGCCACGGTTATTGCTCTACGAAGCTGTTCGTTGGTACGTCGATGCGACAGTCTTCATTGCGCCGACTTGATGTCTGGAACGACGATGCAGCTTCCGAATTTATCTGCGGGACAATCGGATCCGCGAAATTTGTCAGCGACCTCGCAATTCGCCTGATCACGTACATGGGAAGTGGCGTTTACATCTCGGTAAAACCGGAGTTGGCTGACTTCGCAGTTGGACGCAATGTTGATACATCGCCGCAATTCGCGGATGAGTTGCGCACAAAAGGAATCGATCCCGGCATTGATTCCCGCGGTATTTCGACGGTCCAAGTTGAAAAGCCTCGATTTCGTTCGATGGTTCCGGATCCTTTTCACCAGTCGACATATTGGGACCAGGACTGCCCCTGGAATCCTTTGGATGAGCTGCCCGATGACAATCCTGACATTGCGGAACCGCGGTGCGAGGCTCTTTGCTGGTCCATCATCGAAGAACGATTGAACGCCTCCGAGCCGTTCTTTCAAGAGGCCCCGCGGGCGTTCCTATACAGCGGTATCGGCCATGCCAAAACGCGGTGGCCGAAGGAAAGACAGAATCTTCCAGAGGTTGCTGATTTCCTGATTGGGCGCGATCCCGTTCACGGCGGCGCGAGTCCAGATCAGTTCAAGAAGAACCTCTGCGCAATGATGGCCAACAAGGAATGGGGCGGCACCATTGCAACCGGCGCCAACATGATCGCTGAGCTTGGTGATCGCGCTTACGGAAGTGTGAAAGCCGAGGTTGCTCTGAAACTGAAATTCTGCATGAACGAGACGCTCAGGGCTCACTTGTCGCGTCCCAGCCGATTCTCGTATGAAGAGGTAGGCGATTCCGCCTATCCTCTTTCCATCTTCCTCATTCCGGGGCGTGTCGCCCCGCAAGCATCCGCTGCCTGGATGCGTATGCATGTCGCCATGTCGACGGCTGTTTTTAAGACGCGGCCGGTGGCGCCTGAGCTGCCCATCTTTTTTGCAGCTGACGAATTCAAGCAGTATGCCGTGCCTGACCTTGCAGAACAGGCACTGGTGTTGCGATCGAGCAATGTGAAGCTGGCGCTGTACTTCCATGATATCCAATCGGCGATATCTGCTCTTGGTGAGCATGGTTATAGCGAGTTTATCACCGCGTCCACGAGCCGTTTCTACGGGGTGCGAAACCCCGACACCGCCAAGCGGATCAGCGAAATGCTCGGGCACCATAACGTTGGTGGTGCGGTTCATCCGCTCGCAGATCCGCAAACCATCATGCGTGAATTGGCGGTGCGCTCGAATATGACGTACGTGCTGCCCTATGGCGGACCGCCGGTGCTGCGATTGCGCCGCCGCGGTTTCAAGACCATTCGAACCAAGGATGGGTTGTATCTGCGTGGCCTGCCTTTGGCCGGACATTACGACGAAGGGCTCACGCGTCACACTCGCCGAAGCTGAATTTTTCTTTCCTCTTGCCAGTAGGTATTTGCAATGGCTGAGCCTCAATTTTTCGATGGCGGGCAATTGCCCGAGGGCTTTAACCATGCCGCTGAAAACGAAACTCCCGAACGCGATCTCCAAGAGCCCGAAGAGCGACACCTTCGGTACAACCCGCCGGAATTGGTCCCTACTCCCGGTGGTTCACAGATCTCGGACATCGCGAGGGAAGAGCTTGATTCCGCGGCACGTGATTCGATGGACCAAGCCCGTGACCGGATGGAGCGTGGTGAGACTGAAATGGGCGATCCGATCTTGCGTGATGACTTTCAACGCGCCGGATGGACGTCGGAGGAGATCGAAGAGGTCGTACAGGAAGATCGTGATCGCGGTCAGAATCTCGGCGAAGAATGGGATGAGCAGACCCAACGAGAGTACGAGCGATGGTCGATTGAAGAGGCCCAACGTCAATACGAAGAACGTTGGGGTGAACACGACGCCATCGAACTCTACGAAGAATACGAACGCAATCTGATGGACAAGATCCCGGATCGATCGCAGGACCGCGATATCGACATGGAACACTGACCCAATCTATTTCTAGGAGAACAGCTATGGACCTTACTGTTAACCAAGCCCGTGACCACCTCGAAGCCCAGCTCGCACCGCTTGATACCAAGGCGGCGGAGTTGGAATCGGTGCTCGCCGGAATCAATGAAAACCGCAAGCGATTGCGTGCAGCATTGACTGCTCTCGATGGCGGAACGGGCAAAAGCCGCAACAAACCGGCACGCAAGTGTGTGACCAAAGACATGGTGATCGAGATCGCCGATCAGCTTGTCGCAGACAACACTCAATTGCCGAAGGCAGATTTGGATGCGCTGATTCGATCCAAAGTCCAGGGCAAGGGGTTTAGTCTGTCCGGGTTCGCGCTGCGGTTCAACGAAGCGATGAATTGCGGACGTTTCACTGTATCGGACAGCGATGTGGTTTCGTTGCGTGCATCGGAACCGCGGGCACAGGCCGGCTAACCCCTACTCCACGCAGGTCAAGATTGCCAATTGGATCTGCGTGTCGTATGGTCGATCCATGTCGCACAGCGATCGCGAGCTCGAAGACATCAAGCGATTTCCGCTCACACTTGTGTTAGCGGGGCTTGGCTATGTCGAGAACAAACGCAAGTCCTCGCGTCACTCGTCATTCATGGTCAATCCGAATAGCAATTCGAAACTGGTCGTCTCGTTAAACACGAACGGCCATTGGCGGTTCTTTCCGATTGGCTCCACCGGTCGCGGCGGCACCGTGATCGATGCTCTGGCGCTGATCATGGGATTTTCGATCGGTCAGTGCAGACAATACATGCGTCCCCTCCTCTCTGGATCGATTCCACCGGCGCGTCGGCCTGATCCGTGTTCTTACTCATTGCAACTGGTGCCCGTTGAATCCGATATCGCCGAAGTCCAAAGGCTGTTCTATCAATCCGTCAAACCGCTTGAAAACGGGAACCATGCCTATTTGAACTCACACCGAAAAATCTCGGCCGCGCTGCTTGCCAAACCGACTTTTCGTGGTGCCGTGTTAACGGATCATCGGAAAAATGCCGTCTTCCCCCATCGGGATCGAGACGGCCAAATCGTCGGCGCTGAATTACGAAACGTTGCGTTCCAAGGACAGATCAAAGGCGGTCGCAAGACGTTGTGGTATTCGCAAGGATTCGGGCGAGAGGAAGAAAGACGAAGCCTATTGGTTGCAGAGAGTGGCATCGATGCTTGCAGCTACGCTGCACTGTTCTACTGTCCAAACACGTGCTACATGAGCACCGGCGGGACGCTCTCCCCCCTGCAAAAAGACCTGATCAGCTCAGCCATTAAAAAGCTGCCCAGTGCAGCCGGCGGCATGGTCACCGTGGCCACTGATCACGACGACGCCGGTGATGATATCGCTGCACAAATTGAGGCCATCTTCGAATCTTGCAATCGCGGTGATCTGCACTTCAAAGTCCACCAGCCGGATACACCGGGCTGGGACTGGAATGATCATTTGGTGCACACCGTCGATCCCTCCCCTACTCCCAAGCTTGACTTGGATTGATCAATCGGCATAGTGTCGATGCATGATGCACTGGTCTGCACATCACGCTCAGTCGTCGGCAATCTCTGCCATGGACGATCCTGCCCAATGGTGCACACTGAACACAAACGCTGGTCATCCATCATGACCAGCCAAACCCGCCTCCCCCGCTTTGTTGTCTATCTGTTGTTTTCGGAACGCACCGGACAGGTTTATCTCGGATACACATCCAATCTTCGCCGGCGGTTTCGCCAGCACAATGCCGTGGACAATGCGGGCTGGACGCGCCGCGGCCGGCCTTGGCGATTGCTTGCGGTCCGCATTTATCTCGACCGGGATTCGGCACAGCTCGTCGAGCAACGTCTAAAACAATCCAAATACGACAAAGACAATTGGATCCGCGCCCTACCCCGCTACAAAGAATTCAAATCACGTTATTTCGCGAAAATTTGACCGCTGAAGGCAGTGTTCAATTTTGAGTGGCCTCACCACCGAAAATCGCAAACAACGTAATCACGGATGATCCATGGCGGAATGCGGACGCATTAACCAAACAGCTTTTGGAAGAAGCCTTTTTTCTGATGCGACTCGGCAAGAGCTTTTCTTAATTGCTCAGCTTCATTTTTAGCTGCTTCCAGTTTCTGATCGGATTGACGCTCTTGCTGGGCCAGCTTCTCTTCGATCTGACGAAGGCGTTGTTTCCACTCGGCGCTCCCGCCTCTCTGGTCTTCCAGCATCAGCGTTGCCCGGTTGTGACCTTCGAGCGCCTTGTCCAAAGCTTCCTTCAGATGCTCAATTTGATCCAGCAACAGATTTCGCTCGCGTTCCCGCTCTTCACGTTCCTTTTCGACCTGATCCTTCCAGATGTCGTTGTTCACGTTTGCACGTTCCGACGCGGCGGCCGTCGATGACTTGGCCGGCTTGGCACCGCCCTCTTCCACCGAGAAATCCAAATCATCTCCATACACTCGGATCAGCTCAGATGCATCGATCTGTTTCGATCCATCCGGTGCAATTGTGCAGGACAGCTTGCCGTCTTTGATGTGTTTGGAAATGGTAGTGCGGCTCTTGCCGGTGATGCGATGTGCAGCTGCGATGGAGTAACTGGTGGACACTGTTGTTCAACTTGTTCTAGGGTGGACACTTCTGAATCCACCCTACGCCCTGCACATATCCACGCGCAAGCGATTGGTTTCTGCCGCTTGCAGTTATGCACAGCTTTTTTGACCAGTGATGCACACCGCTGCACAAACTGTGCTGCACACCCTGACCAATGAGCGGAAACACGCTGCTCACCCTATGCAGCACGGGGGCATGGCCAGCTGGTGATCACTGGGCTGACCTGTTCAAGCAATACATGAACAGTCTATGCAGGCAGAAAACCGTTTAATTACAACGCGTTACAAGAAACTGTTCACCGGATTGATCAAGTTTGTGCAGATCAGTGCGGTGGCCACTGGTCATCACTGTGCATGACCCTGTGCATAAAGTTCTCGAAATTTGTGCATGAATCATGTAGGGTTGTTGTCAGCTTGTGCCGAATCGTGGCCAGCTATCTTTAAGTCTCTTAGATTCGCGTGGCGTCCAGCCACACCCAACAACACCAAACCAAGGAGGATGCGACCCCGTAGGCCCATCGTTCGAATCAAAAAAGACCACTGCTTGCCGGCAGTGGCCTTTTGAAAATCGAAATGTTGCTAATCAACGTGGTTCACTTTGGCTTTGACTGTCTGGTTTAGGCGCCGATCGTTAAAGCAAGTGATGATCTCGGATTTCAGATTAGCGCGTTTCATCTTGGAATGCAATCAAAAATCGATTCGCAGTGCTTTGTGCTGTCCGATTGATTGATCAGCCGCATCCAAGATGCAATCGACGAAGCCGGGAAGGGGACGCGCTAGTCAATCAATGCAGCATATTTCCGCTATACACATCCCGCAGCCATTTCAACACGGAGGAGGGCGCGTCGGCTCAGAAGCCTATCGCCAGTCGCTCGATTTTTGCGATGACTTCGCCGGCCTGGAGGAGGGCGTCAATCGCTACGACTTGCTTTTGCTCGTCAAGAAGGTCGGCAAGCACGCCGGCTTCACGCCCCGCATGATCCAGCTTCTCGATTATTACTTCGCCTATACGCGCGATGTCGACTGGGAGGAGGGGAGTCGTCCGATCGTCTACCAATCGCTCAGCCGCACCGCTCTCGATCTCGGTGTCTCCGAACGCCAAATCCAAAAACTCGAACGCGCCCTGTTCGACATCGGCGCCATCACATGGCACGACAGCGGCAATCATCGCCGCTATGGTCAGCGCCACCCGGAAACCGGACGCATTCTTTACGCCTACGGCATCGAATTAACGCCCCTGGCTTCGCTGCAGGAAGACCTGGCAGCAACACTGCGTGAAAAGCAGGCCCGTGACGCACTTTGGATGGAACGCAAACGTCAAATCTCGTGGTACCGCAGTCAGATCCGTGGCATCTTGCTCGAACTGGCGGAAGAGGGGACTTGTCCGTTCTTGTCGACATTCCAGAGCCGGTACGATGCGATCGCCATCCAGATCCGCAGTCATATCGATCTTGATCGTCTAGCAGACCTAATTGACGAGCATAAAGCCCTGCACAGCGATCTTCGTTCATTGGCGCAGCAAAACACCACCGAAACAGAAGAGGGCACTCAGCGTGCTCCTATGCCCCAGGAAACACACAAAAGTTCGTCCAAGAGCGAACAAAAGTTCGCTTACTACAAATCTACAACCCAACAATCATTTAATAAATTAAATACGGGTAAACCTACGGTTAATTGCTTTCAGGGAAGCGTAGTCGAGGGGCCAGCACCAGCTAACGCGTTCCACAGCTCGGGGATCGATTATGTGAAACTGAAGATGGCAATCGAGGCATCGAGCGAGAGGTTTCAGACACATTTGCCGTTTGACCCGACGTGGCCCGATATCGTTGAAGCGGCTTACCATCTGCGCAATGAGATGGGGATTTCGCAAGCAAGTTGGGGCAGGGGATGTGAACTTCTCGGTCGCACCGGAGCAGCCCTTTGCATCCTGATCACCGACCGAGCCAGAGACCGCGACAGCCATCCCGTACGTTCACCCGCCGCCTACTTCAACGGCATGCTCAATCGCGCCGCAGACGGGGAGTTGCATCTGCACAAGTCGATCTTTGGTTTTGTCGCGAGTACAGATCTATTCCATCGAATCAGTGTGGATGCAAAGTTAGAGGCAAGTCCCAATTGAAACCGGATCAGATATTCGCGGCCTGATTCACCCAAAGGCTGATACGGCTAGCAATTAGGGTGGTATCAAAGGTAACCGCATGTCAAATACAATGAAGGTTGCCACCAGCAGCAGCGTATGCCATTGCAGGATATCAACTGTCATCGAATGTTTGGCAAAAGAAACAATCTTTCGGGTCTTAGTAGCCACGATCTGTTTGACCTCTTTGAGGATGTTCCCAGAGGAAAACCAGACGCAGGGTATGCCGGGCATCTTCCACGCTCGCATTTTGCGAGCCAAGCCGAAATTGCTGAGCGTCTTCCTTTTGAGAGCGGCAAACTGTTTCTGGGAGCGATCAATGCACCGATGGAACACGATACGAATGCACGCACTGGAGCGGAGCCGGTATTTGCAAGGGCTTCCCGTGATGACTTCGTCGGCCACATTGACGACCGGCATGTCTTCACGGTGGCGGGAAGCCGATCGGGGAAGGGGCGATCAGTCCTCGTGCCCAACATGCTGATGTGGCCACACTCGGTGATTGCGATCGATCCAAAGGGGGAGTTGGCGACTGAGACGGCGAAGTATCGAAGCGATGGTCACTATCAAAACGTGGTTGTTCTCGATCCGTTCAAAGTGAGCGACGTCGATGACAACCTGCGTGGTGGTTTTAATCCGATCGATATGGTCGATGAGGACAATCTGATCGAGCTTTCGATGTTGATTGCCGACGCCCTTGTCGTAACAGACAAAGGCTCGAAAGACACGCACTGGACCGAGTCGGCCAAGGGTGTTCTTCGGGGACTGTTAGGCCACGTGGCTACGCATGCAGATTTTGCCGGCAGAAGGCACTTGGGCACCGTTCGAGAACTTGCTAGCCGGATGGGAGCAAGCGAAGTTGATGCCGACGGTAACGAGAAACGCAACGAGATCGAAGTTGCGATGATGGGCAACGGATCCGGGGAAGGGTTCATTCAACGAGCCGCGTCGGACTTTTTCGATAAGCCAGATAACGAGCGTGGCTCTGTACTGTCCACGCTCAACCGCAACCTAATGTTCCTTGATCTGCCACCGATCAAGCGTTGTTTGGAAACATCGAGCTTCGAACTTTCCGACCTCAAAAACGAACCAACGACTGTCTATTTGTGCCTTCCGGCCCGTCACATGGGCACCTGCGGCCGGTGGTATCGTTTGCTCGTAAACTTGACTATTCAGAGCATGGAGATCACACCTCGAAGCGAGAAGATGCAGGGTTCGGTCCTGATGGTTCTCGACGAAATGGCAACCCTTGGTCACATGCAATCCATTTTGGACGCTGCAGGACAGATGGCCGGGTTTGGGCTCAAGCTTTGGGCATTCTGGCAGGACCTGGCACAAGCCAAGGAAATCTACGGTGATCGTTGGGAAACGTTCATTGCCAACGCCGGCGTTGTGCAGTGTTTTGCAAACACCGATCCGACGACCGCAGAGTGGATTTCGAAAAGGCTCGGCCGCATTGCGGTGATGGTGTCCGATCCGAGTTTTGCAAACGCGAAGTCGGCTGCTTCGAACCCATCAACGCACCGCCGGAGAAGTGAAATGAGCGAACTGCTCGCTCCACATGAAGTCGCCATGTTGTTTGCTCGGGAAGACCCGCTCAACCGGCAACTGGTGTTTGTGTCAGGGATGAATCCGGTGATTTTGCAGAAGGTCTATTACGACAAGCACATGGACCTAATGGCACCGTGATTCATGGACTTAAAGCTTCACAAGATCGTTGATGTCGAACAGGTGCGTGTGATTGCTGTTAGAGAGTTCCATCAGGACCTGGTCGTCAACGCTAAGTGGATCCCACTTGGACTTCTCGAAGTGCAAGTGCCATCCGGTCGTTGAAAGTTCACCACGGAACCAAAACTCTTTCATCTTCCAATTCTTGGACTCTGTTCTCTGCGATAACATCAAAACCGCATTGCGTCCTCGAGTAACCGTGATCGTTGCCGGCTGACCGTCCTCACCATGGTGAAAATGAAACTGAAATTGGTTGTCGTCCCGATCTTGGTGCCAGTGCGTGTTGAACAAACAAACCCAATACAATCCCCACCGATGAAAACGAAATTCATTTCGCATGAGCTTGTGAAGCTCGACAAAGATGGTTTGCATCTCGACCATAAATCGAGCTTTTACGAGATGCTTTTCGAGAAACCCGGAGAGCAGTGGGTCGAGAGGATAGTAGGTGCTAAAGCGTTGAGAGAAATGAAGTGTCATTCTTCATTGTCTCACACTCAAGAATCCGTTGTCAAAAGTCCGGTTCCCCACCTCTACATAGTGAGTTCTGGACCGCGTCGCTTACGCGGCTGTAGCTGTTGGGCGGGTGGCGGATTTCCACCACCGCCGTCGTCCCCACCGTCATTGACTTCTTGGCCCTGAACACGATCGTTGCTACGCCCCCCGCGTCCCTGTGAGTGAAGGTGATCTGAAAGCTTTTTCTGCTGGATGTCGTGTTCGGCGGTCTTCTTCAACAACTCGTTTTGCTGTTCAAGCGTGGGTTCCTTGTCACCAATCTTTTCCTGCATCGCCACAAGCTCGTCATTCTGCTTCCCTCGTTGCTCGTCGAGTTCTCGTTGAATTTCCTTTGGCATCAAGATGTGAGGTTCGCCACGCGAAAGCTGTTCTGCTCGAGTCGCCTCGTCTTGTCTTTCTTTGTCGTGACGCTCTTCCTGAAGCTTTTTTTGCTGCTCACGTCGCTTGTTCTGTTCTTGAATGTGGTCTTTCTGCTTGTCAGCGGATTCTCGCAACTCCTGCTGTCGTTTTTCATTCTCACGTTTACGCTCCTGCTCCTTGCCGTTAATCCGATCGAGCATGGTGGATTTTCGATTATCCTCTTCGCGTCTCAGAGCCTCTTGCTGATCAGTGATCTTCTTTAGCTCGTCCGCTTCTTTTTGTTTGGCTTTTCGGTGCTCGGCCAGCATGTCGGACTTTTTCTTACGACGTAGTTCCTCGGCTTCTTTCTTCCGTTTCTCCTCGGCTTGCATGTCCATGGCGATTTTCCCGTCTCAGAAAGCTACAATCGTGCGGTGGTTGGCGTTGTACGAGCCTTGTGTTTTATATCTCCGGAGTCATGGCCAGTTTAGTCGAATTCATTGCCCGTCGCTGCGGCTTTCACCGTTACCAGCACCCCGCGACTGGACGGTGGCCGCTGATCATGCGGGGCAACGGTGGCAATTGGTTCATTTTCTGTTCTCCGAACATGCTGGAACGCCATCGACGGGGAGCGATATTCGCGGTCATCGTCGTGATCATTGCCTTTTTCAAGTTCTGGCAAGCCAACTACGAACGATCGCTTGGTATTCCGTTTGAACAGCTTCTCTTTGGAACCTGGACCCGGACAGCGATTACAGCGGCTCTGGCGTATTGGTTAGCGGGGATCACGTTTGTCAGTCGTTACTTTCTCGTGACACCCAATCGGTTGCGGTACGCGATCGTGTACTCCATCCTCTATCAAAGCACCCAGGACTTGGGAATTCTTGCGGAACAAGATCGCAACGAAGAACAGGTCTGGCACCTGACGGTGCAATGGGGAATAGACGGTGCAGTGCAGCGACACCTGACCTCGTTTCGCGGAAGCAAATTCGCCAACAACGCCACCTCGGCTCGAGTCGCATTGCTCTTGGCACTCAACAACGGCGAATTCGGTGACGTATAAGGCCGCAAACCATCAGCGGCTAATCTGAGAGTAGATTTGCAGAACCTTCGATCCGAACACTGTCAGCGACTTCGTGTTGTGAAGGATAAGACCTTTAACAAGAACCGATTTGATGCCACGGTCGCGCATGCACTTTTCAACGGTCTTCAAACAGTTCCTCGAAATTTTTTCCTTTTCAACGTCGGAAAGCTGTTGCGGATTGGCAAATGCGTGCCGAGTCGCGTATTCATAGCATCTGTCATAGATAAGGATGCGGAGATGATCTTCGTCAATGCACGAATCAAGCTCATCGCTGACCGGAAACTCGTATCTTCCCCCGTTGGTGATGGAGTCCACATCATTCCCTTCTGCAGCCATCTGCGTGACAACCGGAGCAATCAACTTTAAATACGCGACCATGTCGAGACACCGATCGACTCGAGATTGAGTTGCAACAATCTGCTTCATCGCCTCACGAACCGTGCCGTCATAGCTATTGATTAGATTGGCGAGTTCAAACTCTTTGCCGTCGAACCCAGGAATCGAGGATTGTTCAATGGCGAAATACTCAGGTGCGTTCCACGATCCCCAGGCCGATTGAATATCAGCGTACAAATCCAGATCGATCGGAGTAGCGAAACGCACCACGCGTGTAGCTTCCGCGAGGGCATCCACGGTGCGAACTTCCCCCGATGACAGGTCGACACGTTGCCAACTGCCCAAATCTGCTAACATCGTTTGATTATCGGACGATAGGACAAAGCTTCCGAATTCCGGCCGAGCGGACAGTCGTTGATCGCTCGCAGTATCCACACTATGTAACCAGACCCCAATGTCTCCAACACCACCCTCCTCCACGAGGTAAACGAAGTGATTGTCATCAATCCAGGTCGCTTGAAAACAAGTTGGTGGCAATGGAGTAGTGGTACCCGTACCGAGGTCAACAAGCTTGTATGTGTAAAGCTCTTCCGATGCATTGGCTGCATCATCACTAAGGAGTTGACAGATAACTTTTTTGCCTGCCACGTCAAGAATTCTGACGCGTCCTGAACGGCGTCCTCTAACCGGAATTTGATCACCAAACCCGAGGTCGATACTCTTTGTTCGCATTGTCGGAATGTGAATGGCAAGAAGCTTTCGGTCTCCGGTTGTGGCCACACAAACGTCCTCGCCTACCATCTTCACGTCATTTCCAATGGCCCGACGCCAGCTATCGCCATCAACTAATCTCGGGGCACCAATCAAAGGAATGGAGGTCGCATCTTTCTTGCCGGGTACACCCGGGTGTGGAAGGTACTTTTTGTTGGGCAGATCGCGTACTTCAAGAGATGCAAGGTTTACGAATCGCAACCGATCACCTGTGGCTTGTAGACGCAAACCATCAGTGAGATGAATTGCTCCGGAAAGCTCTTCAAACGGTCCCGGCGGGCGTTCCGAAAAATCACCTGAAATGAGGTTGATTTCGACAATCGGGTTTGTGGGGTTCGAGGGATTTTGCATCGTCAAGGTGTTTCCCCGCCAACGCAGAAGCTTAAACTTATCAACAAGTCCAATGTTCGTAATCTTCCCTTCGAAATTCTCTGCTCCTTGTTTCCAATTGAGGACACCTCTCACTAAATCGCCATCCTCAATTTTGAGACAGCGAACTCGATCCTCGGAGTAGATGATCTCCCTTTCGGCTTTATGAGTGGGGAACGCATCGCTGACGACGGGGTTCCAAATGGAGCCTGGTCTTTCAAGAACGCCAAACCGTTCAAATGACCTGGTTCCTGGGCTGGACAAGGCAGCGGATCCGATCACTGGCGATACGCTTTCGCCAAAGTAGTTGACTGATCCAAGGGACTCGAACGTCTTTGCATCAACAACCTCGACATTGCGCCCTAAGACCTTTGAATCGGGAGAGGGACGTCTTACCAACAACCAGTCGTCGGGACGCTTCATCGCGTCTTCGATCGTTTTTTGCCTTGCAAGGATGCGCTGACGTTCCGCTTCGGCTTTCGCAGCGGCTTCACGCCGGTCCTTCTCTTCTGCTGCCCGTTTGCGTGCTTCGCGTTCCTTTCGCTCTTGCTCCATTTTCGCAAGGGCTATTTGTTCCTCTTCACGGCGTTTCTCTTCCCGTTCAGCCGCTAAGCGTTTTTGCTCTTCCATTCGCCGGCGTTCTTCTGCGATCCGAGCTGCCTCTCGCTGCTCAAAGTCGCCTCCGCCAGAAGTTTCGGGCGTCGCGGTGTTAGGCTGAGCAGCAGGAGTCGCAGAGCTTGCAAACGACATGTCGGAGTCGTCTCCGCCGCCAAAGAAATACATCCCGCCACCGATCAACAAAAGCAGTCCGATCGCTGCAGCTGCAAGAATAGCTTTCTTCTTGTCGCCCGGTTTTGAATCGATGGAGTTTTCTAAAGCACTGATCTCCTCTGAAATTGCGGAAGCTTTCTGTATTTCTGACTCCAGTCCCGGTGGCGGGTTATTAGCCATCGAGCCGTAGAGCGAACCTCCCAAAGCTGCATGCGATTTCCCTAGACGTTGTCGCGTCGTCTCGACTTGCACTTTCTTCTTCGCTTCCTTTGCAAGTCGGGAGGTTTTCTGACCGACGGATTCCCCATCAGGAATGGGTGTCGGCTGCTGCAGATTGGCGATTTCGGACTCAATCTGACGAATCTGTTGGAGCTGAGAGTCCGTCTCGGGTACAAGTCCCAACTCAATCGCTTTACGCGCGATCGCCGCCTTTGCAGCTGGCAGATCACGTGCTTTCATCGCGGTAAGCTTTGAAGCATCGGCAGCAACATTGAATATTCCCCTGACGCTTGCTGCCGCACTGGAGGCGGCTTCGGCAGCCATGTTTGTAGGTCCGCCTGTCGGATTTACAGCCGTTTCAGCCGATGATTCTGACGTTCTAGGATTTGGTCGCTGCCTCGTAACAGCTTTCGAAGGAGCTTCGGTTCCGTATTGATTGATCTGGTCAGAGCGACCCCAGTGTTCGTCGTCGGTCCGACGGATAGGCGTGTCTGGGGGAATCTTTCCACGAGAGACCAACTTCTCCATATCCTTACGGGAGATTGGTCCAAACTCTCCCTCTTGCGTTTTTATGAGCCATACTTTCGCAGTTGCAGGGTCGTGTTGGTTCATATCAGTTCCTACCTCAAATTAATTTTTTTAAGACCAAGGAATGTAGGCTCGGCGAAGCAAACCAACTATTCCCAAACCGCTTCCGCCGCCTGCTCCGACATCAATCACGACCCATCCCTTCTTCAATTCAAGTTGCCAGTTTCCCGCAAAGAGGCTCCAGAAGCCTCTTCCCGACGTGATGACAAATTCGGTATCTGCACCAAAACAGACCACGGCACTCGGATCAAAGGATGTATCAACGCCATCTGAACACCGAATGCACTTTACAGCCCGGCTCGTGGACTCGAAGTAAATCGTGCCTGGCCCCTTCACCTTGTGCAGGACTGTCTGGCCAAGCGTGAACGCCATCAGCGAAGCAGAAATCTTTCCACCGTCGAACTTCGCTCCGACGAGGCCCACAATCTTCTTAACCCGTGTAGCGATGACAGTTGGTGTTGGAACTTCAACGCGAATAAGAGTCCGACCTTGCGACGCTACGATCGTCGCCGAGTCATTTGCCGGAATTTCTTTAAGCAAAAGCGTTCCGGAAATGGCACGAGCAACCGCACTTTTTAGTGGCTGAGGCATTCTGTGTTCCAAACGTTTCCCAGATTGCAGAACTCGTTCGCAGACCCAGGCGACATCTGACGGATGGGAAATCTCGAAGTCATCAGCCATCTTTACTTCCACGGTCATAGGCTCGGCTGATAGGTCACTGGTGTGTTACGCGATGTTGCCGCCACTCTCAGAAAAATTCCCACGAACAATCGGGCCATCAGTAGTAGCAAAACGCAGGTCGCGATGGCTCCGAGTAGCTTCAAGAAAGAAAGCACCGTTTCCCTCCATGGGGAGGGCGTACGCATGTTGAACTGCTGCTCATCTGTGCTCCACTCGACCATTTCTACTTGAGGAACACCGAGCAAGAAAACAATCAATCCGTCCTCCATTGTCGGTTGACGCACGATCGGTCGCATAAGGGTGACACCTGGCATCACGACGTCCACCTCATGAGACAGCCCTGTATCCACCCACGACATGATGGTTTGGCTAACCCAATGATTGAGTGCCAAGCCCGGCAGAATGATCAGAAATGAGAGAAAGCACGGCCCAATCGCTCGTTTGGCAGTCTCCGCACGTAAAGCACTGTTGACTAGCCGAACAAGGGGTTCATTTTGGATTGTGAGCCATCCTGCAGCTGTTCCTGAGATGACGCCGGTTACCAGAACAAGCAAAACAACTCGCCACGCCCAGGCTTCCGATGATCCCAGGACGAAAGAGCAACCAACCAAACCAGCGAAGCCAACCAATACACCGGCGATCGCCCCAAAGCGAAGAATGTCAGCGTCCGAACCAACCACCGCCCCGATCGATGCTTCATCGGCTGCCTCAGAACGCAAACGGTAGCCAACGATTTTCTCCCAGGTCCAATCACCGAACCGCTCGACCGCCCATAGAACGGCAACGCTTGCCATGGTGAAAAGGACCGCGATCGGTAGCAGTGTTCCGACCGTCAAAGAATCTAGCGATCCTGAGAAAACAATTGCCACGACAAGGATGCCGCCCCCCAGCAAAGTCGCAGACACGCTTCCAAAAATAAGGACACGTTTGGATATCTTCGGCTGAAAATCGACAGTAGCCGAACCGACTAATCGATCATCCAACAAGAGCTTGCCCGTCATTATCACAGTGACGAAAGCTGCGGTCGCGATCGTTGCTATGAGGAGCGTGAGAACGGCGTTGCGGGTAAGCTGACCAGGCAGCAACATCGCAATCCTTGCATCTTCGATCTTTCCGTCGTCCTTTTCCGGTTTTCCATCGGGACCCAGGAAAACGAGAGTGTTTTCGTGGGTATCAACCACGTAAGCAACCGAGCCCTCGAAGAGAAGATTCGACAACTCTCGATCTCCGAGAGCCTCTGCGATCTGGGTGGAGTCACCATCAAAAACAGGCTCGATCCGTTCGATATTGCGGTCTTCGTAGTGCAGATCGAATGCACCGTGCGGCCAATGCTTTTTGAACTTGCTAAAGTCTGGTATTTCGAATGAAAGCTTTCGCTTTCGGTAGCTCACCCGAACCGGCGTAAAATGATCAGTCCGATTTTCTTTCTCCTGAACGAATAGGAGATACCGGATTCCCTCGATGTTGTAGAGATAGGCCGTCCTGTCAAATAGGTCATCTTTTTTGGCTCGCTTCGACCGCCTGGATTTCACATCGTCAGCTAGACGAACGCTTTGAATGAGTCGTCGTCGTCCATCAGCTTGAGGCTCACCAAAAAGAAGTGATGAGCTAACCGATGATCCGTTATTATCTTTACCTTGGATCGTGACTGTTCCGACAAAGTAATCAGAACGATCGAGATATTTCGCGTCGGGAAGGCGGACAAATTCGACTGCTGAACAACCTGTAAACAGGGCAGCACCAATGGCCACCAGGGAAAGTTTTAACCAGGTGGTAATTCGCGTTTGCTGACGGTTCTTGCGGGCTATGCGTTTCACTCGCCTTTCTCGGACCCTGGAACAGCGACAACACGGAAACCAATATGGGAACTACCCTGACTTTTTCGTCCCGAACCGCGTTGGGCACTGCGGCAAAGCTCTAACTTATCCTTGTAGGCACCGCCCCGAAGGACCCTCCGGTCGTCTCCAAATTCGGGTCCGGAAGGATCAAACGTCTCGGAATTCTCGTAGTACTCGTCATCGTAGAAGTCGCTGCACCATTCCCAGACGTTCCCGTGCATGTCGTAGAGACCCCACTTGTTGGGTTTTAACTGACCGACTTCACGTGCCTGGCGGTTGTTCCCTTTTTCGTTTAGGGCCCTGATCCGTTCGTAGCACCAGACGTCCTTGTAGGGATAACGTCGGTTGATGGTATGGTTGAACGGTGTACTGCGACCGGCTCGACAAGCAAACTCCCATTGGGCCTCCGTGGGTAAAGTGTACTTCATTCCCTCTTTCTCACTCAGCTTCTTGCAGAATTCCTGTGCCTCCTCCCAGTCGATGTAGATAGCTGGGTAATTGTCGCCGATCCGTTTGAATGAATTCGATTTTTCACCAAAAGGACGGGTCCCCATCACATCAATCCATTGTTTTTGGGTCACCTCCGTTGTTGACATATAGAAGGGAATTGTGATCTGGACCTCGTGCGGAGCCTCCTCTTTGTCGCGTCCCAATTCGTCGAGCGGTGAACCCATCGTGAACTTTCCAGGCTTGATCAGCACCATCGTTTGACCGACGGTATTATCAAATTTCTCAACAAGGTCCTTGTTGGATGCGGATTGTGCAGCAGCCGATCCGAAGATCGCGATTCCAATTATCAGGACAGAAGTCGGCCAAGTCTTCATCATCAGATTTCTCCATTTCGATTAGCAGATAGCTTTCCAAGAATACCCTGCCTGAACTGTCTCTCGCACCCCCACGGGGCATGTTGCAAGGCGATGTTTTCGAGATATTCGCAAACACTTGGCTCTGGGGAATTCATTGGGCGGCGAGTTCTTTCTGCTCGGTTCCGCCTTTGAAGTACCGCCCGCCGATGACCTAAATCTGCTTTTCGTGACTGTCAAGTCGTCTCCGTCGCTTCTCAGATTATGATTCCGCAAGTTTGATCACTATCGCAAAACTCGCTCGCCGTAACTTGCAGCCCCTCGTCTTCCGATGACGAACTCGAATAGTCGCGAAGGTTGATTCAATCGGATTGGTCGTCCTCAGATGACTCCAGTGTTCGGCTGGAAAGTCGTAAACTGTCAGAAGCACTGACCAATCGTCCTTTCACGCGGTCGCGTGCGTGAGAGTACTTGGCCAGTGCTTTTTCTCAGAACAGGTCGAACGTTTTCTTCGCATCGGCCTTTGCTCTGCTTGCCAAATCTCATGGGGATGGCCTTCGGCTGATTACTCTTTTGCATCGTACAGCAGTCGTTGAGTTACTAAGCGTCATTTCGTTTTCGCCGTGAGTCGGATAGTACGAAGCGTCACCATGAGTCCACAGAAGCGGCAGCGGACACGGAAAGGTTTGTAGGGACCGGTGCATCCAGTCATCACGAACCCGCATTCGGGGCAGTGTTCCGGGAAGCATCGTAGCGAGCGAGAGAACACCATGGGTTTGATCCGGGTGGGATTGATTTGGGGCGGGCATAAAAACCCCCCTCCCGGTTCCTTCCGGGAGCGGGGCGTGATGGCACGTTTATTTGCCGTTGTTGGCCTGTCGCGTTTGCTCGTAGTTCCGACGCATCTCATCGGATGCGTTCTTTGGCAATTGCTGGCCACGATTTGCCAAGTCGGTGCCCTGCTGGGCCTGGGTCTTTCCACTCATGATCTTCTCCGGGGTTTCAGAATGCTGCTTCACCAACTAGGCGAAGCCAGCGACCCAGTGTTCTGTCCACCGGACAGAAAGTCAAGCAAAAAAATATATTTGCCGCTTCAGCGATCGAGGATTGGATCCAAGTAGAGGAGGGAGGGCACTGTTTGTTCGACGGCTTTTTGTTCGTTCCCATCGACACTCGCAACGTGAAGACGTACCCCTTTCCGATCCTTTTTCTTGATTGCTGACAGATATGCCGGGTAGGTTTCACCATCTTTCGTGTGCTTAAGGACTCCCTCTTTTCTCCGAACAATCCCGCTAATTGTTTTGCGAAGTTCTTTCTTCGCCTCGTCGCTGGGTTCGATTCCGCCGAAGGTTCTAAAAAAACGGTTCGCGTTTTCAATGGTCGGGTTGTTAGACAGTTGGCGAATGGCCGCGTTGACCATTCCAGTTAATTCTGCCGTTGTTTCATCGAGCTGCTTCATCAGTTCCCTTCTGCGTGCAGCGAGTTCCGCAGCAACATCGAGGCCGCGAAGCGTCCCTTCGGCAACCTCCCCAAAATTCTGTGCTGGTCCATCAGTCACCTCCTCTGTTGCGCCGGCTTCCGGTCCAGGCGTCTCCTCATCGCACTCTACACTGCCATCGCCAGGATTGTCAAAATCTTCCGCTGCGACTACATGAAAAGCGTCTTCTACGCTTACGCAAAAGGGGTGTCCGTTCGCATTCTCGAGTAGGTCGAACAGCTTCTCGCGACACTCGATTAATTGCTCCCAACGCTGATCGTGGTCATCGAATCCTCTTCGTCTTAATATGCGTGACGGGCACGTTACGCGGACAGACGTGCATCCCGACTCAAACAACGCCTTTGAAAGCAGACGTTGCTTGTGGTCCTGCCGGTTGAGAAGATCGCGGACCAGTAACCAAAGATGGTATCGATAATGCTCGAACAACGGCATGGACGAAGCCCGCTCTGTACCAGCCAACGGTGGATGCGGTGCGAGCTTTGGCACCTGTCCGTCCAAAAGAATGCCTACCTCCAGAGAGACCGTCTTCGAAGCCTTGTTAGGTGAGTGTTTCGATTTGTCTTTTGATTGTACCTTTGTGCTCATGACATCGATATCATGCAATCATGCCGATCCGCTTCAGAGGCAACTCGCTTCAATTCATGAGCAATACCAGGAATCAACACATGTGGTATCGGTCCCGCGGTTCGTACAGCCAAAATACCGGTCGTAAGACCGTCAGCTTTTCCAAGATTCCAATTTATTTGCTGAATGTCGTTGCTGGTGACGCCGCCACCGATGTGCAGAGGTATGTAGCGTGTCATCACGATATCAAATGTATCGACGTATAAAAGTCGGCCAAGCGAATCCGTTTCGGCCTCCTCCAAGAGCGACTGTATGAATTCGCCGCTTGCAAGGTCTTTCGGATTGATCGTGTCGCAACCGTATGCGAGTTGCTCAGTGTGTAATGGATGGTTGCCGGCAAATCCGTCGCGGTCCAATCCAACAGCAAATACCTGAGACAACTTCTTTCTCCCATGCAACTGTGGCTTTGGACGAAACTTTACACGGGAAAGAGGGACAGACACATTTAAGTACTTTGGCTGAAAATTGATAACGTCATCTAAACAGTCGACGATGGTTCCTTTGACTTGTACATCTGGCTCACCCTCTGGCAGATCCTCTCCACCGTATCGGTGGGCTACTGCATTTGCGAAGCACATTCGTCCCGAGACGATTCGAATATGGCCTAGTTCCCATGCATGTTGTTCTGGCGAAAAAAAGTTTCTCAGCAATTTGCAGAAAGCCTCTTTCTGAGCCAACCAGTTTTTCCAAAATCGTGCTGAGCACGTCATCGGAAATAACTCCTGGAGCCAATTGCAAAAAAAACGTGGGTTTTGAGCAATTTGCGACCATGTCCCTGGAATCAGACCCGAAGGTAGTTTTCTGCTGTCGTCTCCAATCTCGCTCATCGCTATCGCGTCTTGAAGCGGTCCGACAACGTTGGACAATGCGCGCTGTTGCACCGCAATGCGAGCCGCTTCGATCAGTGCGTCATGATCTTGATTTAAGTCGTACCAGTCGTTTTCGATCTTAGCCATCGTTCCCTACCATGGCGAGAAGCGAACAAGAAACACGATTGCCGAGACGATGCGACGAGATATCGACAATTGAAACGGACTGCCAATGTATCACAGTGCGTGGTGTCCCGGGAAATGAAGTAAAAGGGTTGGCTCCACTATTTCGGTCTGAATTTCGATCGTCGGATTGCACTGCAATCGCATTCAACGTTTCAGTTCTGGGGCTTGGTCGTGTTGCTGATCGAAGTACTCAGTCATCCGCCGCTCGAAATCGTCCTCCGGATCAGTTGGTGGAAGCGGGGCCGTGCCGGCCGGCTCAGGTGAGTATTTCGGTGGACTCTACTTTTGCAAGCGTTTGAGGACGCTCTGACGTACTATGTTGGATGTCTCCGGTCAGTGGCGAAATCGGATTAGTGGGGGGACTTCAGGGAGGCGCGCGGAGCGCCAGATGCACGAGACCGATAAAAGGACCTTTGACGCGGGCTTCGAGATTTCCCCCTACTTATCCCCCCACTTATTAACGAAATCTGCGGCTGGTTGAAGTGTTGTCGAAAGGTGGTGAAAAATAAAACCCCGTGAATCACGGGGTTTTCGAAGCGTCCGGAACGCGTAAGGAACGCTTGTCACGTCTTCGGAACCGAGGGTTGGGGGTTCGAATCCCTCCGGGTGTACTCAATACGGCCAATGTCGACCAATCTGGACGACACTGGCCGTTTTTTATTGGGTTTTAGCGAATCGGTTTTGCTAGCAGATTCCACGGTTTTCGCCAGTTTGTTACCGCCCGCGATACCGTAATGTGCCTCTGTAGATTGCTGGGTAGGGGCTCCGCGATCTGGCAGCTTCTCTGGGTTAGTCAATTTGACCTCGAAGGGAGAAACACGCGGTCCAGGAATCTCCGCCAAGCTACTCCCTTAGCTCGTGCCCCGTCTCCACCTAAGTACCAAAGCGAAATGATCGGTAAGGCTCCACAACCAGCCTATCCGAGAATTTTTACCGCAGAGGGTGTTGCTGCCTCAACTCCGCGGTCCCCAGCGTCCTCCGCGGTAGAACGAATTGCGCCTTGAGTGTTGCGCCGCCGCCAATCATTCCACCGACTTACTACCTAATCAACACCATGACGCACTGATCGACTGTTGGTTGTTAGAATTGCGCCCCATAGCGGCAGGGGGCGAATTGCGACTGACAGAATTTGGAGTGATTTGAAATGGGGAGCGGTCGGCGTGCCATTGAATCCCGTGTGGATATGCGGAGGACAGCGATTGTTGCCTTGCTGCTTTTCACGTCGCTGATAACAGCGTCAGGATTTCTGGTGCCCAACCGAGCCGGACGCAGCCAGTCCGTGAGTGCCAAAGCTGAACCTGCAACCGCTGCAAAGGTCGCTGCAACCACAAAACCGATCGAGCAACTTCGCGTTGGCGATCGTGTACTGGCACACAATCTGCAAGTCTCGCAGGACGAGCGTGAGGCCTGGATAGAGCCAAGTTGGGGCGATTGGATCAAGCTGTCGCTAGTGATGCCCAAAGACGATGGATCGGAACTGCGCATCGAAATGCTGCGTCCTGAACCTTGGGTGCTGGATCAGGTTCAATTTCTCGCAACCGACGCATCTGACATACAAGCCATCTCTCCGCTTTCGCTGGATGGATTGAACCGGGCCGAGTCGCAAGTGCCGTTTTCGCCGCTACGGCCGCTCTACCGCAAGCTTGCGATTTCGAATGCGGATGCACGAGCCAACGGATTCGAACTGACGGCACTGCTGGTCGAGATGGATCTTCCTGAACTAGCAATCGAAGGCCCCGCGCTGGTGAACGAGATCACGCCGTGTGTTTCCGTCGCGGCGGGAACGGGACAAGTTGCCACCGCAACGTTTCATCACACCAGCGGCGATGTCATTGACCTATTGATCGGTGACGGCAGTATTCAGAGTTCATCGGCACGACGAGCAATCACCCGTTCTGGTCCGTCGACCGCCAGAACTACGTCCAGGCCGGGAAGCTGAACCTTGGCGATCGTGTTCAAACCTACTCAGGCGAAACGAAGCGAGTCCTAAACAAGCTCGCTCGCCCCGGCCCCGAGCCTGTCTACAACCTCGAAGTCCACGCCGAACACGTCTACTACGTAGGCGAGGCCGGTGTGCTGACACACAACTCACGGGGATACCCTGGCGGAGACCCAAACAGTGGTGAGCTGCCTAGTCTTCCTGAAGGATATCACTACCGCAATGTTGGCGGACAAACGCAAGTCGTAAGGAATCCTAATCGAGCAGGCGATCTTCCGCAGATGCACTTGGAAAACGGGCAGCTCATGTTGGGGCCAAGCCCGGGGATCGTACGCAATACAGCAACACGCAATGCGTTTCTTCGATCGCTAGCTGACGATCCGAATGTCCCGCGAAGTATTCGCGGATATCTACAACGAGGCGAGCTGCCGCCGGGGTATACTGTCCATCACAAGAAGGCCTTGTTCGATGGCGGCACGGATACCGTAGACTACATGGTTTTGCAGCTACGGGAACTGCATACTAACACACACCGATTCTATAGGCCGGGCGGTCGCATACCGACAACCAACCCGGTTCCGGGATCGTTTCAATCGAATTAGGGAATGAAGCAATGAAAGTAAACCATGATGAACTTCGGCGACGATTGAACTTGGTTGAGTCGTCTGGTTCATTCGTCCTCAGAGAGGTTGGAAACGATGGGAAGGCGGAGGTCAAGACCGTTGGGGTTGTGCCCAAAGATGATGGAATCTATTGGGTTGGCGGTGAAACAACGTTGAGAGCAGGTAGCTCGTTGCGTTCGGTCTTTCGTGTTGACACCGGCGCTGGCGGAACTCTTCTGACTGTCTACTGGAATATCGACGGCAGTTGGTATGAACACGATTCACCGGAGACATTCACAGCGTTAGGGATTGAACGAGAAAATGCGTTCCCGTTCGATTGGAGATACAGAGTTCCGTTAGAAGATGATGCGTTTCACTCTGCGTGATTTAACCCGCCGCGACGATGGACGTTACCGAAGGAGAAGGGTAGCCAGTCGCGGCGTGAGATATGATCAAAAATTGTGTTCTTCAAGGAAAGAAAAAAGGCGGCGTATCCTGTTGAAACTATCACCCTTCAACGGCCCAACGTGGGCACAAGAACACGCCATGAACCAGACTAAATCACAGCGAACTGCGGCACCAGTAGACGAGTCACTCGATCCATAAGTGATTTCATTTCGGGCTCAGCTTGACCAGAAAAGCCCGCTCGACGAAATCGTTCGAGAGAAATGCGAAAAGGTACGCGGACTCATTTGTGCATCCGACACTCAAGCCATCTCGCCGCCTTCGCTGGATGGATCAAAGCAGGCGGATTCGCAAGCGCCGCAACGGCCGATCTACCGCAAGCTTGCGATTTCGACGGCGGATGCGCGAGCCAACGGATACGAACTGATAGCACTGTTGGTCGAGATGGATCTTCCTGAATTGGCGATCGAGATGGTGCAAACGTCGCAGTGCCTGAGTTCGTCGAAGTTCGGGTAACCAAGACGAAGTGATTCAAGAGCGTCAGAAGAAAGACAACCAGCCTCCATTCAGAGGATGTCGGTGCAATTTGCACCACAGAAGCAAGTCATTGATCCAGCGAACGCCAAACGCGCCTATTCCGATTGCTACGATTACGTTCTCGTGGACCTACATCACGTCCAGAAATCCTCTTTCAGCCCTTGGATGTGAAGCCAAACTGAAGGCACTGGGAGAACTACAACTGTGATCGACCCTGCCTGGCCAAAAGAAACGATTACGAACCGACTCCCCGTACTAAAACCGTTATCGGAGGAAGGAATCCCTCGGCAGATCACTTGGTCCGCCACGCGAAATGGTCCCCACTATCGATTTGATTTTTCTGAACTTGGGAACGAGGACTTGGCAGCCGTCCGGGTAGGGAAGGAGAAACCCCAGCTGCGCATTGGGCGATACAGCCAAGAAAACCCGTTCTCGACCAGCGTCTATTTCGTGGTCGTGTCACCGACCACTAGTCTTGTATCCATGGTTGCCGAAGATGAGAACACAGAATCCGAACCGATCTATCTAACCTCTTCCGTCGGGCAACTGGGCAGGGCTTCAAGACTGTTCATTGCGTTGCATGAAAACTTAGCCACCATTGGACCACGGCAAGAATCGAGTCCTGCGTGGAAACAATTCGCTGATGCGTTTCGCGACCTAGACATGGACGCGTATCAACATCCATTTTCGTTTTGGGGGAATATGATTTTCGAGCAACTTCAACCCTAATAGGGCAGCAAGCAAAATCTGGGGCTTTGCTCCAAGCGATGCGTTGCCTCACGTCGCCAGACAAAATTCAGCGAATACCATTCTAGGAATCAACCCGATCGGCGGACTGGCGAAACTTGTTGGGCTTCGATGCGTGTGAAGCGACAGCGCGGTATCGCCGCTCTTCAAAACGTCGTTGACACGCTGAAACGAGCTGATTCGTCCGGCGCGTCGCGCGATGCCATCGTTGACGTGCTACGGCACGTTTGGCGAACAAGCCGCACGACGGAGGCAGGAAATGCAAAGTCCAGTACCAATTGCGAAACGGGCTTTCTACCGCCTCATGCTATGCGAGGAGATGTCCCGCGAATGCATTTTAGCGGCACATCGTACGGCGACCATCGAGAAGGCTCTGCAGGTTGATTCTCTGGTACTGATCATCCACGACACCTCCGAGTACGAATCCATGTTCGAACACGCGCAGAATCACGAAACGATGACCTTCTACGAACTCGCCGAAGAACTTGGCACGACACCTGCTGATGTCGAAAGACGCTTTCGTAAAGAAGCCGAAGATCGCGGGCAGCTCGATTACTTTTTACGAAGCGCGCTACTTCGGCAGCTCTATCACTACGTTCCAAACGGCGTTCGCAGTCACGGGGATTGGAAATTGACAAGAGCCCTCTCGTCCTGGATTGGTATGGTCGGCACCACGCGAGACGTCGAGTCGTACTGCAAAAAGGTGGGGGATGCGATTCAGAATGACGACCACGTTGCGACCGATTGGTTGCCTTCGACCGCGAATGACCCGGCGTTCTTGAAGTACTTTCAACAATAGCTGCTCACGGATCGGCGCGGACATCGACTCCGGGGGACGCCAATTTTATAACTGAGCGATCTCTGGCGTGACGCGGTAGTTGTATTCTTGCGGTGATTCGGGGTGTTGCAGCTTGACTCCGGCGGCAGCCTTACGTGCTTTGCGCGTTGCTGGTTTGAATCGCTGCTTCATCACAT